>JAPLRD010000320.1:6723-7751 GCA_026399375.1 Pseudomonadota bacterium | reverse complement strand
TGCCGATGAGATCCTAGTGATCGGCGGCGTGCAAGCTGTGGTGGCGATGGCGGTCGGCACACCGAGCATCGCCGCGGTGGACATGCTGGTAGGCCCGGGAAACATGTTTGTCGCTGAGGCAAAGCGACAACTATACGGACGCGTGGGGATCGACCTTTTTGCCGGTCCGACAGAAACGCTGATTATCGCGGACGACTCCGTGGACGCGGAATTGTGCGCAGTCGATCTGCTTGGGCAGGCGGAACATGGACCCACTTCACCGGCAGTCCTGCTGACCAACAGCGAAGTGCTCGCTCAAGCGACC
The DNA here is from genome assembly GCA_026399375.1 of Pseudomonadota bacterium. Classification (GTDB taxonomy): domain Bacteria; phylum Pseudomonadota; class Gammaproteobacteria; order Burkholderiales; family SG8-39; genus 2-12-FULL-64-23. The sequence continues at coordinate 7,447 of JAPLRD010000320.1, read as the reverse complement.
TTGGCCGAAGTCGAGCGGCAATTGAAAATCCTGCCTACCGCCAATATCGCCGCGAAAAGCTGGGCCGAATACGGCGAGGTAATCGTCTGCGACACCGAGGCGGAAATGCTGAGCAAGGCCGATGAAATCGCATCGGAGCACGTACAGGTCATGACCCGCGACCCGGACTTCTTCCTGGCCAATATGACGAACTACGGCGCCCTGTTTCTCGGCCCGCGCACCAACGTCAGCTTCGGCGACAAGGTGATCGGCACTAACCATACCCTGCCGACCAACCGCAACGCCCGCTATACCGGGGGCCTGTGGGTGGGCAAATTCCTCAAGACCTGCACCTATCAAAAAGTAATGAGCGACGCGGCCAGCGCCCTCGTCGGCGAGTACTGCTCGCGCCTGTGCCACATGGAGAATTTCGCCGGCCACGGCGAGCAGGCGAACATCCGCGTGCGCCGCTACGGAAAACGCGCTGATCTGCCGTGGTATCAACCGGTGCCGGCGAAGGACTGAGCGTGCTGCCGCGCGCCCCTGAATTCCGAGTCGACGGCAAGCGCGCGCTGGTCACGGGCGCGAGCCGCGGCATCGGTTTCGCCGCTGCCGTCGCCCTGGCGCAAGCCGGCGCCGCCGTTACCCTGGTTGCGCGCAGCGAGTCCGGTTTGCGCGAAGCCTGCGGCGCGTTCCGCGCCGAGGGTCTGCAGTGCGACTCTATCGCGCTCGATGTGACCGATTC
>JAPLRD010000320.1:0-6675 GCA_026399375.1 Pseudomonadota bacterium | reverse complement strand
GGTCCGTTTCAGATCCTGGTGAACAACGCCGGCATGAACCGGCCGAAAGAACTGGTGCAGCTCGAGGACGAGGACATCGACGCCGTCCTCGATCTGAACGTGAAGGCGGCGTTCTATGTGACGCGCGTCGTAACCAGGCAATTGCTGGCAGCCGGCATGTCCGGCTCGATGATCAATGTCTCCTCTCAAATGGGTCTGGTCGGCAGTCCGCGCCGCACCCTGTACTGCGCGAGCAAGCACGCCATCGAAGGAATGACCAAGGCGCTCGCGTGGGAACTCGGGCCGGCGGGCATACGGGTGAATACCCTTTGTCCCACCTTCATCGAAACAGCGATGACGGCCGGGATGTTCGCGGACGCTTCGTTTCGCGAATGGGTCACGAACCGGATAGCGCTCGGACGGCTGGGCCGGGTCGAGGAAATCATGGGTGCAGTCCTGTTTCTCGCCAGCGACGCGTCCAGCCTGGTCACGGGCAGCGCCCTCATGCTGGACGGCGGATGGACCGCTGCATGAAGACCGTCGTCACGTCCCAGCAGGTTGCGAAACTCGCGCTGGTTTCTCAGTCAGCCGTTAGCCGTACATTTACCCCGGGCGCGAGCGTTTCGAAAGAGACGCGCAAGAAAGTGCTCGCTGCTGCCAACGCGCTTGGCTACAGGCCGAACGCGATCGCCCGCAGCCTCATCACGAGGCGCAGTCGCATCATCGCCCTGGTCATGAGCTACCTCGAAAACCAGTTTTACCCCTTGGTGATCGAGAAGCTCTCGCAGCTGCTTCAGCGACAGGGCTACCACGTACTCATGTTCATCAGCGAAATAGATGAGGTAGACGGCGTCCTCTCGGAAATTCTGCAATATCAAGTCGACGGCATCGTGATGGCGTCGGTCACCCTTTCAACCGGCCTGGCCAATACCTGCGCAGACGCAGGCGTGCCGGTGATTATGATCAACCGCGTTCCGGATATCAGCGCACTGGTTAGGCGCGCGACAAGTTCGGTCACTTCGGACAATTACCAAGGCGGCCGCATGGTCGCGCAACTGCTGCTTGAGCGCGGTCACCGGCGAATTGCATTCATCGCCGGCCTCGAGAATTCGTCTACCAATCTTGAACGCGAGCGAGGCTTCAACGAGGTGCTGAGTACAGCCGGATGCCCGGCGTTTCGCCGCGCGGTCGGCCACTACAGCTTCGAGGGCGCAGAGCAGGCTACGCGCGAGCTTTTCAAATGCGCCGATCGCCCGGATGCGGTCTTTGTGGCGAATGACCATATGGCGATCGCCGCCATGGACGTCTTGCGCATCGAGCTCAGCCTGAGCGTTCCACGGGACGTGAGCGTGATTGGTTTTGATGACATCCCGCAAGCCGCATGGGGCTCCTACAGTTTGACGACAGTGATACAGAGCGTTCAAGACATGGTCAGCGCCACGGTCGATCTGCTGCAGCAGCAGATACAAGGTGAGATAGATCCGCACAACGTGGTAATTCCCTGCCGCATCGTAGAGCGGAACTCGGTACGTCCCGCTCAAAGCGTCGGGCTGGGCTGATGCCTGCGCCGGGCCACATTCACTATTCTCAGGAGACCTGAATGAAACTCAGCACGCCCCCGCTAGGTGCAATCCGCATGGCAATCTTTGTAATCGCAGCCGCAGTCGTAACGCAGGCCCATGCGCAATCTTGGCCGAGCAAACCAATAAAGTACGTCGTACCGTTCTCACCAGGCGGCGTGTCCGACGGAGTGGGGCGCTTGATTGCCCAGCATCTAGCCGAAAAATTGGGCCAACCTGTTGTCATCGAGAACAAACCGGGTGTCTCTGGCATTCTGGGGACCCAAGCCGTCGCGCACGCCGCCGCGGATGGCTATACCGTAATGGGCGGCACGATCACTACCCATGCGGTGAACCCGTTCTTCACGCAAAACCTGGGGTATTCACCGGTCAAGGATTTTGTGCCAGTGACCCTCGTGGGTATGGTCAGCAATGTACTTGTTGTTCCGGCAGACAGCCGCTTCAACTCGGTGCAGGAAATAATCGCCGAACTAAAGGCGAAGCCCGACAGCCTGACCTACGGCACTGCCGGGGCCGGTACATCGCAGCATCTGTCTGGGCAGTTGTTTCAGAGCATCACGGGCACGCAGCTGAGGCAGATCATATACAAAGGTGGTTCGCAGGCCATGATCGACTTGATAGGCGGCCGGATCGACATGGTTTTCGAGACTGTGGCCGCAGCTCGCCCGATGATCGATGGCAAACGCGTGAAGGTGCTGGCTGTGACCTCAAAGGCCCGCTTGCCTAGCATGCCAGGCGTTCCGTCATTGGCAGAGGCCGGCGTGCCGAACTTTGAGATGCAATCGTGGCAGGGAGTGTTCGCACCGGCAGGCACACCTAAAGCTGTGGTAGAGCGTCTAAGCAAGGAGATCGCCGCAATCGTGGCCGCAACCGAAGTGCAGAACAAGCTGCGGAACATGGGCGTGGAGCCCGACGGGCGCACCTCAGAACGTTTTCTGGAATTCCAGAACGCTGAAATCGCGAAGTGGGGCAAGGTCATTAAAGACGCCGGCATCCGGGCCGAATGAACCATTCACATGGTGTTAACGTAATTGTTCTTCGGCAGTGATGGTCGTTACGTCTGGCATGACTTTGAATGCGATCACTATGAACGGTTAGCGCAAGAACAGCGCTTGAGGAGCCAATGCTTCACCTGAGGAGAATAGGACGGCAAAAGAGGTTTGCTGGCAGCGAAAAATATTTTTCCTGCTATCTGACGCTAAGCGAATTTCAAAGTCGCAAAGCTGTGCGTTACCTGAGCATCGGCTTCTGGCCGTAGGCCGTTAAGCGATAGCCAGCATCAAATGCCCAACAGGATCGGAGGTCGGCTTTACCTTAATTTCGATGTCGTAACCTAACCGATTCAGACAATCCATCAATTTGCGCTCGGACAGATTGGAGAAATCGCCGCGCATCATGTCCGACACCTTTGGCTGGGTGATCCCCATGCGCTTTGCCGCCTCTTGCTGGGTAAGCCCGAGACGGCGCATGGCCTTCCTGATCTCGATCACCAGACCGGACTTGATCTTGAGCTTGTCGGCATCTGGCAGGCCCAAATCAGCAAAGACATTGCCAGAACTGCGTTGCACTTCAGTGCCGTCGATGCGTCGTTTTTTCATTTCGTAGCTCCTTTGCAAGCGTCTCGGCCACTTTCAGCCTTGCACGGATAATGGCTATATCTTCTTTCTGGGTTGCGATTCCACTCTTGCTCTTTTTCTGAAAGCAATGACGGACGAATACAGCTTCTTCGAACGTCACGGTGTAGACGGCACGATAGGTGCCGCCGGCATCGCCTTCTACAATCTCAAGCACTCCGGCACTGCCAAAGCCCTTGAGCACCTTCGCTGCATCGTGTTGATCGCCGGCTTGAGCAAGAGAAAGCGCATAACCGAAGAATCGCATTACGTCAGCAGGCAGTGCCATCAAGTCTTTGTGGCTACTGCCTATCCACTCGAACGGCTTTTCGTTTTGACGCATACCCGGATTATACCTTAACAGGTATATCGCGCAAACGCCGGATCGACGCAGCGGTTGAAGGCACTCTGGAATGCTGGTGTATGACGGGTCTTCAACAAGAAGCCGCCGCTCAAGCTCACTACGTGCTTGGCCCAACCAGCGGCAGGTAATGGCCGGGAGTACGTACTGGGCCAAGCGCTCTAAACCAGCCGCTGAATAGACCCGGTGCAATCGCGAGCGGCAGCTAATTGATTCGATAGTGAATTCACACTATCGGCCATGACCGGACGGCCGTGGCCCGACTTCAAAGCAGACTCTGGCCGGAACTTCAGCAGGCGGCGCGCGTTCAGGGCATGAAAAGGCAGGCTGAGCGGATCACCTTGCATCGCCACCCGGTATCGTTGCCGGGATTGGCGCAAGTCTGAGCTCCCGCCAAGGCCAAACCAGATCGAAGCGGCGTCCATACAGGAAATTGCTGATCCAGGTCTTCTGCACCCAGTAATGAAATGTTAAGAAGGCGACGACCGAGGTAAAGCCGCAAACAAGGACAAACTTGAGCAGGGCGGGAAGGTCGAATTGTACGAGCCACCAACCGGCGAGGAATACCAGCGGCAAGTGCATCAGGAAGACCCAGTACGCCGATTGCGACACATAGACAATCCAGGGCGAATCGCGGTCGAAAAAGCGCAACGCGCTGCCCAAGAATAAGTAGATCAGCACCCATGTACACAGTCCGTTTGCAATGACCGCCCCAAGATGAAACACGAAGCTGGCGCCGCGTGCACCGTCGTCGAGGTGACTCGCATAGAGTGAAAGAGGGAACAGGATGGCCGCGAGCACCGCCCAGGAGGAAACGTTTCGCGCCAAAGCTGGCAAGAAAATTAAGTAGTGATGAAAGATGTAACCGAGCACGAAGAAAGACGCGAAATAGAATAAGGATGGCAAGTGCGGCTTGAGGAAAGTGTATTCCATGAACACCACGCCGCCGTGAAACGGCCACAAGGTCGCCGCCGTGTAGACCCCAAACGGCACCAGCAGGAACGGTGAGACCAGCCATCTTTTCAATCGATCCTCAAATCTGACGCTGTGCCGTACCAGGAAGCGGCACAGTGGAATCAGCAGGTAGAAGAAGCAAAGGTAATACAGGAACCACAAATGCGCGAGACTCGGTTTCTCGATAGGAAACCCCTTCGCGATCAGTTCGTTCTTGAATGCGTAAAGGGTATCGATATCGGGAATGAAGTCGTGCGTTCCCAGTCGTGCGCTGAGCATGAAAATTACCATGAACAGGCCCGTAATCGGCAGTATTGTTACTACACCCACGGCCAGCGGCGCCAGAATCAGCTTTGCGCGGTTGGTATAGGTACCCCGAAGACCCCGCTTTTCGATCAGCAACGAGGTAAAGAACCCCGCCAGGACGAAAAATGTCGGCATGCGAAAGCTGTGAATAAATGTAAGAAGTACGTCGAAGATATAAGCAGTGTTGTGATCGGTGGGAAAGGGATACCGCGCTGGCGGCTCAGCCAGATAGAGCATGGAGGCATGCAGGACGATGCCCAGCATCATCATGCCGCCGCGCAAGGCGTTCAGACCATAGTATCTGCGGTTATCCAATGGGTATCGCCTCAGGAGTGAACAGCAGGAATGTATTCATGTCCCCCTTGCCTTTGATCACCATGGCGCCTCGTGCCTGCAGCCGAAACGTGCCCTGCAGTAGCATTCCGGTAGTCTCGGTGAAGTGTATCGCGCCCGGTACGCCGTGGGACTCCATGCGGCTCGCGGTGTTCACCGTGTCGCCCCAAAGGTCGTAGGTGAACTTCCTGCGCCCGATCACCCCCGCCACCACCGGCCCTGAATCCAAGCCAATGCGCAAAGCAAGCTGTTCTCCGGTCTCCGCCGCTACCCGCGCAGTCGCATCAAGCATTGCAAGCGCCATGCGCGCGGCCCTTGGAGCATGGTCAGGCCGCGGATTTGGCAGCCCGGCGACAGCCATATATGCGTCGCCGATAGTCTTGATCTTCTCCAGGCCGTGCATATCGGCAAGCGCATCGAATTCGGAGAAGATCCGGTTCAACAGTTCAACCAGGGCTTGCGGCGTCTTGCTCGCCGACAGCGGAGTGAAACCCACGATATCGGCAAACAGCACCGTGACGCCGTCGGAGTGCTCGGCGATGGAATCTTCGGATGCTTTCAGGCGCTCGGCAATCGGCGCCGGCAGGATGTTCAGCAGCAGGCGCTCGGAACGTTCGCGTTCCTTGCCGAGAAGGCGCATCGCGGAGAACTCCCGGCGTGCGGAGATATCCATCTGGTAGGAGATGAGCATGCCGCCACAGTTCGCTATTCCCAGTATCAAGGCGCTCCGGCCGGCGGCCGTAGGCCCCATTAAGTCCAATCCAAAGAGGTAGCCAACGAAAAATGCGGCGCCGAGCCATCCTGCGAGCGCGGCCTGCGGAAATCTCAGGCGTAATACGCTGTAGATGAAAAAGATATATACCAGCATTATCGTGAAACCACGCGCATCGATGATGTCGAGTGGAAGCCGCGCGCTGTGCTGGGTTACGCCGACCGAAATCAAGCACGCAAGGAGGAACATGATCAGTTGCTGTCGCTTCAGGAATATCGGGCGATAGCTCAGCGCATAGAACACTGCGTAGAGGAGCAACCCCTCAATCGTGGTGAGAAGCGTATTGAGTGCGCCGATACCAACCACGATGCTCTTGAAGACGTGAGTCGTCAGCACGTAGTTGCCCACTTGCAGGGCGCCCAAAACGACAAACGCGATGCGGACCGGGCGCACCGCCTTGCGCGCCTGCTCATCTGCGAACGCAGTCTCATTGTCTGCGTCGGCGAAGCACAGCGTGAAACGGTTCATGCGGAAAGTATCGGCGTTCATGAATTGGCCGGCGGGCGATCCTGGCGATGTTGGTGGACCGTCAGTCTACCCTTGAAGGGCCGCTTTCAGTAATCGCGAGAGACCGGTTAGGGTCGTCAGTACGCACTGACGATTTTCAACAGCGGCCGCTCAGATCGACGATCCTGGATTTCTACGGCCACGTGGTTCCAGAGGCGGATTAGCTCCGGAACCGGTCACCCAGAACTCAGTCGCCCAAAATCGTCGCTACCTAGGCTCGAGGAAGCCAAGATCCATGTTCCAGGGGCCCTACGTAGCGGAGGTTGCGGG
>JAPLRD010000259.1 GCA_026399375.1 Pseudomonadota bacterium | reverse complement strand
CTGATGACCACGACTTCAGTGTCCGGGCAAAGGTCTTTGATTGTGCAAAGGACCGCAAGGCCGTCGCCGCCGGACATCACATACTCCAGAAGAACGACATCGAAAGCTCCATGGGCGAGCATCTCGAGCGCCTCGTCGCGGCATTTGGCGACCTGCACCGCGAAATTTGCAGTGGCGAGCACTTTGAAGTGGCACTGGAGCGCGGTTTCGTCATCGTCGACGACTAGTACGCTGGTGTTCATAATTGGCCGACTTTGCTTCGGATGTTTTGCCTGGTTGTATCCTTTCCGATGCATCAACCGTGCCACGCAAAGAAATGAACCCACGTCGGCACATGAATCAGTCGATATATCATGTGGTTACGCCGTGTGCACCAACATTTTCCAATGCGCGGCTACGCTGTTCAAGTAGCCTGAAAGTACAACAAAAATATGCGGCCATGCTTCTCGACCCAATCCATAGCAAGCAGATTCAATGAGTTAGTGTGGCGGCGCCGTGCACAATAATTATGTTCTATCGTCGAGCTTTTCGTGTCCAAGGGGATGGAAGGCTTGAAGCCTTGGAAATGTTTCCCGGTAGATCTATAAGCAGTGCGTCTGCCCGAAACCCTGTGAATCTTGCGATCGTCGGGTCACCAAATTAAACCGGCCGTCGAATGGAATGATTTTCAGATTGTCCGGCCGTCCGCAGGCCGGTTGCTGTCCCTGACACTCGCTGTCTAAGGAAATAGTGGTCTGTGTAATAAAAGTCACCGACTTTCTTATGCCATCACGCTCCAATTGGCCTGTTGCGACATGGTCGGACTGACTCGAAGGTCGACTTAAGGGGTATATTGGATCAATCCAGCGCACGGAGGCCGTCATGAGCAAGGAACAAGCGCAGACACTCGGAGAACAAGCCTACGAGAAGGCAATGAAGTATGAGCTCAACTACGGCTGCTGCCCGCAGTGCGTTCTTGCCACCATTCAGGAAACCGTCGGCATCGTTGATGACCAGACTATCAAGGCGAGCCACGGACTTTCCGGCGGCGGTGGACTGGTGGGTGAAGGAGTGTGCGGCGCCCTGAGCGGCGGCCTATTGGCCGTGAGCGCAAAATATGGACGCGATCGCGACAAGCTCGACAAAGGCCGCTACATGAACAATTTCAAGAAGGCCAGGGAATTGACCGAGCGCTTCCGTCGCGAATTCGGCGGCGTAACCTGCAAGGAACTGCAACAGCAATTCACCGGACGAACTTATGACATGTGGGATGTCGGAGAGTACAAGGCATTCGACGAGGCGCGCGGCAAGAAATGCGCCCATGCCACGGGAACTGTGACCCGGTGGGTTATCGAAATGCTGTGACTGAAGAACGCCGGCCCATAGCTGCGAACGCAAGAACTCCCATCGCCATTGACTGGTTGTTGTCCCTGACTCCCACTGCCTACTGCCTACTGCCTACTGCAATTCCGCCCAGCGGCTGCATTTGAAGAACGCGAGCCGTCACTCCCGACCCTCTCCGGACGCGGCGTCCAGCGGAGAACGAGCGTCCGGTTTCGTCAGTAGCGGCCGCTTACGTAGTCCCGCTTTCGGCGGGGATTTCAAATTCAGCACCCGCTATTGGTCGAGCGCAATAAGGCCCTTGCCTGAACAGATTCCAAGTTTTGTTTGAGGTACCTCAAAACGCTCCTCCGCGGATCGCTCTACAGTGTTCGGGTCAAGGGCGATTGACCGTGTCGACGTTTCCAGCCTCTTAGCGCCTTCAAAGTGGGGGATTAAATCATGAACTTACAAGCAACGGCCCCGAAAGAGGGTGTTCAGGACGAAAGCAACAAGCGCCCGGCTCGCGAACTCTTGTGGCGATGGGGAATCCCCGTCGTGGTTGCGGTCGTCCTTGCATCAATTCCGGCGCCGACCGGACTGAAAGAGAACGCCTGGCACTTTTTCGCATTGTTTGCCGGAATCGTCGCGGCGTTGGTGCTGGAGCCGATACCGCCCGCAGCCACCGGTGTGGTTGCGATTACTCTCGGTGCGCTGCTGTCACGGTGGACACTGTTCAGTCCAGACGAACTAGCGAACCCGAAATTCAAAGCCGCCAGCGAGACCGTGAAATGGGCCTTTTCCGGATTTGCGAGCAACACGGTCTGGCTCGTCGGAGGGGCCTTTATGTTCGCCCTGGCATACGAGAAGACCGGACTCGGCAAGCGCATCGCGCTGCTGCTGGTGAGACTGCTCGGCAAGAATTCCTTGTCGCTCGGCTATGCGGCAGTCTTCGCCGACACGGCGCTGGCGCCATTTACGCCGTCAAACACCGCGCGCAGTGCCGGCACGATGTTTCCCATATTCGTCAATCTGCCGCCAATCTACAATTCGCTGCCGAACGATCCGTCGGCGCGCCGCATCGGTGGTTACCTGCTATGGACGACCTTTGCCGCCAGCTGCGTGACGAGCTCGTTGTTTATGACCGCATGCGCGCCCAATTTCCTGGCGATCGATTTCATCAGGAAGATCGCGCATGTCAACCTGACGTACGGGCAATGGTTTATGGCGGCGGCGCCGTTCGCGATCCCGTTGCTTCTGCTGCTGCCTCTGATTGGCTACGTGGTGTGCCCGCCGGAGTTGAGAAAGAGTCCCGAGATTCCGAAATGGGCGCGCGAGCGCTTGGTTGAAATGGGGCCGCTGTCGCGCAACGAGATCATTCTGGCCGCACTGGTGCTCCTGGCCATCGTGCTGTGGGTCACTGCCGGGGACTACATCGACGCTGCAATCGTCGCGTTCATGGTGATTTCGGCGCTTCTCGTTCTCGGCGTCATCAAGTGGAGCGACATGGCACGCAATCACGCCGCATGGACCACGATAGTCCTGCTCGCCACGCTGGTCGCAATGGCTGAAGGGTTGAGCAAAACCGGCTTCATCAAGTGGTTCGCGGATTATGTCGGCTCTCATGTCAACGGCCTTCCGCCGGGGACGGTGCTCATGGTCCTCATCACCGTGTATTTTTTCTCGCACTACTTCTTCTCGAGCCTGACAGCGCACACCAGCGCGATGATGCCGATCATGCTCGGGGTGGGAATGGCTGTTCCGGGATTGGAGCCGGAAAAACTGGCCCTCGGGCTCGCGCTGACGACGGGCTTGATGGGGGTGATCTCGCCATATGCCACAGGAGCTGCGCTACCCTATTACAACAGCGGCTATATCACGTCCGTCGAGTTCTGGCGTAACGGCACGGTCTACGGAATCATCTTCCTGGCCGCGCTGCTCTTCGTGGGCTTGCCATTCCTGTGAGTTCCGAGTGAAAGCGGGATGTGACTCGACTACAGATATGCTCTGTCACAATCAGGGAGTGAAATAGACGATATGACAAATCGACGTGAATTCAATTTGGCATTACTTGGGTCGGCGGTAAGCGCGTGCATTGCTCCACTCGCCGGTTGTTCTTCCGTTCAGCCGATCGGTCCTGAAGTTGCGATAGATTGCCATGCTCACGTGTTCTTGCGCGATCTGCCGATGCCGGATCGCCGGCGCGCGCCTTCCGGATACGATGCGCCACCACAGGACTATCTGCGAATCCTGGCGGCGAATGCCGTCACGCACGGCGTATTGGTGCAGCCCAGCTTTCTCGGTACCGACAACAGTTATCTTGTAGCGGCCCTTGGGCGATTTCCGAGCCAGCTGCGCGGAATTGCCGTTGTTGAACCAAGCGTCACCGGCGCGCAGCTGGATCAAATGCAGCATGCGGGCGTCGTCGGCATCCGCCTGAACTTGATCGGACTACCCACTCCGGACTTCTCATCGGCGCAGTGGGTTCGGTTACTCAAGGAGGTGCGCCAACGAAACTGGCAGGTGGAAGTGCATCAGGTTGCCGGGAAATTGAAGCCCGTATTGGAACCGCTTCTGGCGGCAGATCTCAACGTGGTCGTCGATCATTTTGGGCGCCCTGACGCCAAGGACGGCGTCGACGACCCGGGTTTCGAATATCTGCTGACCCTGGGAGCAACGCGGCGCGTCTGGGTCAAGCTTTCCGGCGCTTATCGCAATGGTGCGAGCGGTCGTGGTGAAATGACTGCGAAAGCTGCGATGCCGCTGTTGCGAAAGGCCTTTGGATTGGACAGGTTGATATGGGGCAGCGACTGGCCCCATACCCTGTTCGAGACAACGGTCAACTATTCCAACCAGCTCCGCCTGCTGGACGAGTGGGTACCGGATCACACAGAGCGGCAAATCGTGCTCCGCGACACGCCGGCCAAGCTATTTCAGTTCGTGGTCTAGGTGCGGCCTGGCAGCGTCCTCGTCCAATATTTGGATGGGGAGAAATAGACGCGAACGCCAAAACCTTCGACATCCGCATGAATGCGAATTCATACGGATGAGCGCACTCGTTGGGGGTGTAGATTTAACTCGCATGCGCGACTTTGGTGACTGAATGACATGAGCTTCTATGGGGATACTACCGTTGACTGATCCGGGTAAGAAGAACCGGAACCGTTGCACGCCTAACGACACCTTCTGCAACACTGCCAAGTAATAGATGCTCGAAGCCGCCACGTCCGTGTGTGCCGATGAAGATCAGATCAGCGCCCCAAGCCGCCCCCTCTTCAACAATTGCTGTCGCGACGCGCCGAGTACCAGCATTGACAAGACCGGTTGTCACCTCGACTCCGGAGTCTGCGGTTGCTTCTTCGGCATCTCTAAGAATGGCCTCACCCTCCATACGCATGGCGGCAGTGAGATCAATTCTGCCCTCAGCAGTACCATGCTTGATCGGCTCGTAAATAGTTAGCAGGCGAACCTTTGCGCTTTGTTCTTTGGCGAGCGCGAGCGCCTGGTGAATCGCAGCGTTCGATGTATTGCTGCCGTCTACGGGCACGAGAATCTGTTTGTACATTTTGGTCTCTCCATTTCTAGGATTCGATAGCGCGGGCAAAAGACAACTCGGATGGTAAGAGCCTAGCAACCTTGGCATCTCGCGATCTGAGATTTGTCAATAACAGCCCACGCTCGAGAACCTCGGGAACCGGACGGGGTCTGGTAGAGAACCGTGGAGGAGGGGGGGGCAAGAATGAGAAAGTAGCATGGAAGCAATTTCAAATAGTACTTGGCAATTTCGCTCGGGGTTTATTTTGAGGTACTTTTGAAAGAGTGAAGCGCAGATACGCCAACGACGGGTTACAGCCACGAACCGGCCGCTCGGTG
>JAPLRD010000026.1 GCA_026399375.1 Pseudomonadota bacterium | reverse complement strand
ACCCGCGACAATTCAACCTGCGGCTCCTGCACGGCTTCGTTCATGCCTGCCCTTATAGCAGCATCCAAACGAAAAAGCCAGTACTGTCTCTCCTCTACGTCACATCAAGGGCTTGGAACAATGAATGACGGAGCCCTGGCGTTTAGGGTGAAAGCCCTTGACGCTGCACCCCCTATCCGATGACAATCGTTCTCATCGAAATTCTATTCGGCCGCGCTTGGCCAGGCCAGTCTCGAACCCACTGGCTATCTACTATTCATCGTTCGCATATGGATCGTTTATCCGCTCCGCGCTTGTGTGGACGCGAGGGAATCCATCGGTGATCGCAACACAAGGAGTCCGACGTTGGAATCTGTTCCAGAAACATTCACGGTCACCCCCGATCTGCTGCGCAAGTTCGACCGGCCGGGACCGCGCTACACCTCGTATCCGACGGCGGTGGAGTTCAGCGAAACCTACGACGCCGCCGCGTACTGCGACTCGCTGGCTGCGGCGGCGGTGCATACGAACGACCCGCTTTCGCTCTACGTTCACCTGCCCTTCTGCGAGCACCGGTGCACCTTTTGCGGCTGCAACGTGGTCATCACTCGGCATCGCGAAGTCGCGCAAAAATACCTGACCTACCTGCACCGGGAAATCCGCGAAGTGGCCCGGCGTCTGGGCGATCGGCGGAAAGTGGTGCAGTACCACTGGGGCGGGGGCACGCCGACCTACCTGAACATCGGCGAGATGCGCGAACTGCAGCAGGTCGTCACCGGTTGTTTCGAGATACTGCCGGACGCCGAGTCTGCGATCGAAGTCGATCCCCGCGTCACCACACGCGAGCAGATCGATCTGCTGCGTTCGATGGGGTTCAACCGTTTGTCGATGGGGGTTCAGGATTTCGATCCCGATGTCCAGGCGATCATCAACCGCAACCAGACGGAGCGCCAGACACGCGAACTTTTCGCTTACAGCCGAGGCGCGGGCTTCGGATCGATCAATATCGACCTCATCTACGGCCTGCCGCTGCAGAAGGCGGAGACCTTTGCGAAAACCCTCGATTCCGTGATCGAACTGCGGGCGGACCGCGTCGCCGTCTACTCCTACGCACACGTCCCGTGGCTGCGCACCCAGCAAAAGGGCTTCGATCCGGCCATGCTGCCCTCGGGCGAGCAAAAGCTCGACTTGTTCTGCCTCGCGCGGGAAGCATTCCTTCGGGCCGGGTATCGGCCGATCGGCATGGATCATTTCGCAGTTCCGGAAGACGAACTGGCGCGCGCGGTGCAGACGCGCACGCTGTCGCGCAATTTCATGGGTTATACGGTCAAGTCGGCGCCGGACATGATAGGCGTGGGCGTTTCGGCGATCGGCGATGTGGCCGGGGCCTACGCCCAAAACCAGAAGAAGCTGCCGCGCTATTACGACGCGATCGACGCCGGCTCGCTGCCGATCGATCGGGGATACCGCCTCAGCGCCGACGACCAAACCCGCCGCTTCGTCATTACCCAGCTGATGTGCAATTTCTACCTGGAAAAGCGCACGGTCGAGGAACGCTACGGCATCGTGTTCGACCGCGAGTTCGCACGGGAACTGGCGGAACTCGCCAGCCCCGACGGACTGATCGCGAACGGATTTGTCACCGCCACGCGCGAAACCCTGCAGGTAGAGCCGCTGGGGCGCCTGTTCGTGCGCAACGTGGCAATGCTGTTCGATCGCTACCGGCTGGACAAAGAGGCCGGCGCCCGCGTTTTTTCGCAGACCGTATAGACAAGCGCGCCGCGGCGCGCCATTTTGAGTAGCGCCGCCGAGGTGCTACTTGCCGATTGCGCCGAACACCTTGCTGATGATGCTGCTCGCCGCGCCGACCGGATCCTGGCGGATCTTCTTTTCCTCTTCGGCGACCATCAGAAACAAGCCGTCGAGCGCCTTGCGCGTGACGTAGCTGTTGATGTCGGCGTCCTTGACGTCGACCAGGCCGAACTTTGCGCCTTTGCCGGCAAATTCGTTGTATTTTTCAGCCAGCTTCACTTTCTGCGTCGCCTGGGTCACGATCGGCAGGAACTTTTCCGTGAGCGGACCCGAGGTGGTGCGTTTGAAATACTGCGTGGCCGCGTCCTGGCCGCCGCTGAGGATGCCCTTGGCGTCCTGCACGCTCATGTTCTTCACCGCGTTCACCAGCAACGGTTTCGCCTCGACGACTGCTGCCTCTGCGGCGCGGTTCATGGTCGTGACCAGTTCGTCCGCATACTTGCCCATCCCCAGGGTGCGCATCACGCCTTCTACCTGGTGCAGGCTCTCCGGCAGCGGGATCTTGACTCGATCGTTGCGCAAGAATCCGTCCTGCTTGCCCAGGCCCGACACCGCCGCCTGCGCGCCCTGCGTCAGGGCACCCTTCAACCCGGCGGCGGCATCGTTGTTCGAAATGTCGGCCAGACCGGCGGCATGCGCCGCGGTTGCGAGGATGACGCTCGTGAATATCGCAATGCAATTCATGAGAATGGCGTTCATTGGGGTTCCTTGAATAAGAGATCGTTGCAAAAAGAGGGGACACGTCCCCTCGTGTTCCCCTAAATCGGGCGTCATTTCCGTAATTCTGAAATGGCCTCTAGACACATTTCGCCTACGTCGTGCCAGGTCCGGGTGGCGCCGCACCCGCCAGAGCCGGGACACCTGCCGCATGCGCCTGCCGGTCGGCGTGATAACTGGAGCGCACCATGGGGCCGATCGCGGCGTGCAAAAATCCCAGCTCCGCCGCCGAGCGCTCCAGCGCCGCGAAACCGTCCGGGTGGACGTAGCGCAGCACCGGCAGGTGGTGTGCCGTCGGCTGCAGATACTGGCCTATGGTAAGCATGTCCACGCCGTGCGCGCGCAGGTCGCGCATGACCTCGATGATCTCCTCGTCGGTCTCGCCCAGGCCGAGCATCAGTCCGGACTTGGTCGGAACCGCAGGCCGGCGCGTCTTGAATTCCTGCAGCAGCTTGAGCGAATGCGCGTAGTCGGAGCCGGGCCGCGCCTGGCGGTAAAGACGCGGCACTGTCTCCAGAT
Organism: Pseudomonadota bacterium; assembly: GCA_026399375.1. GTDB lineage: Bacteria > Pseudomonadota > Gammaproteobacteria > Burkholderiales > SG8-39 > 2-12-FULL-64-23. The sequence continues at coordinate 31,033 of JAPLRD010000026.1, read as the reverse complement.
TGTGGTTCATCACGTCGGGCGGGCAGGCGGCGAGTATGTCCAGCGCGATTTCCATACGGCCGCGGAAATCGGGCACCAGCACTTCTATGCGTGTTCGTGGCGAAAGCTCGCGCACCGCGCGAATGCAATCGGCGAAATGCTGCGCCCCTCCGTCGCGCAGGTCGTCTCGATCCACGCTGGTGACGACCACGTACTCGAGTTTCAGGTCGGCTATGGTTTGCGCGAGGTGCCGCGGTTCGGCTTCGTCCGGTGGCGCGGGGCGGCCGTGCGCCACGTCGCAGAACGGACAGCGCCTGGTGCACAGGTCGCCCAGGATCATGAAGGTCGCGGTGCCCTTGCCAAAGCACTCGCCTATGTTGGGGCAGGAGGCCTCTTCGCAAACGGTGTGCAGCTTGTTCGCGCGCAGGCGCTGCTTGATTTCGTCGAAGCGCGTGCTGCCGGAGCCGGCCTTGACCCGGATCCACTCGGGCTTCTTCAACCGTTCCTGCGGTACGATCTTGATCGGGATGCGCGCCGTCTTGGCGCGCCCTTTTTCAGAGGCCGAGCTCATGCTGGTCCAGGAGGCGTGCGAGTTCAGCCGCGAGTTCATCGCCCAAATCGGCCGCAGTCGCCGTTATGCCCAGATCGCGCGTCTGCGTCACCGCAAGGCCGGGAAAACCGCAGGGATCGATCGCGCGAAAGGGGGCGAGGTCCATGTCCACGTTGAGCGCGACGCCGTGGTAGCAACCCGCGCTCCGAACCCGCAGCCCCAGGGCTGCGATCTTTGCGCCGTCCACGTAGACTCCGGGCGCGCCGCTCCTGCGCAGTGCCGAAACGCCGTGCCGGGCAAGCGTGTCGATCACCGCCTGCTCGATCAGGCCGACCAGCGCGCGGATTTTGATCTTCCTCCGCGTGAGATCGAGCAGCGTGTATATCACCACCTGCCCGGGTCCGTGATAGGTGATCTGGCCGCCGCGGTCCACGCGCTCCACGGGAATAGCCGAGGCGCGCGGCAGATGCTCCGGCCTGCACGCGAGGCCCGTGGTGTACACCGGCGAATGCTGCAGGACCCAGAGTTCATCCGGCGTATCTTCCCGGCGCGAAGTCGTGAACTCGCGCATCGCGGCGTAGGTGGGCCGGAATTCCACCAGGCCGAGGCGCTTGACGCATGGCGCAGGGACCGGCGCGCGAAGTGCGCGTTCCATCGCTGGCTTGCGCACGCTGAACGTACCCTGGCGGTCTTCGCTTTGCATATTGTGTTCCGCGCTATGCGGTCACAGCACCATCTTGACCATGGGGTGATCGCACAGTTCGCGGTACAGGTCGTCGAGCTGCTCGCGCGAAGTCGCGCGGATGGTCACTGTCAGCGACAGGTACTTGCCTTCGCGGCTGTTGCGCATTTCCATGGTGGCGGCGTCGAAATCGGGGGCATGGCGCAGGACCACGTCCATTATCGCCTGCGCAAACCCGGGCTGCGTCTGGCCCATGATCTTGATCGGGAAGTCGCAGGGAAAGGCAAGCAGCGTCTCGAGTTCGGGTTCGGAGGACATGTCAGTATGAGGAGATGTTTCCCCTCACGCTCCCCTGTATTGGCTCGTCGCAGCATTCATTATTAACGGGGCCTAGGCTTTGACCGGGGCGCGCATTACCGTGCGCTTGTAATCCTGGTAGAGTTGGTTCATGCGCGCGGCCAGCGGACCGGGTTTGCCCGCGTTGTCCCCGTGACCCACGGGTTTCCCGTCCAGCGTCGAAATCGGCAGCACTTCCTTGGTCGAGGACGTCATCCAGAGTTCATCCGCGCTGCGCACCTCCGCTTCGCTCACCTGGCGGATTTCCAGCGGCAGGCCGTTGGCCCGCGCCAGTTCGATCACCACGTCGTAGGTGATGCCGGGCAGAATGAAATTGGTCTTCGGCGGGGTGACGATGACACCGTCCCGGACCACGAAAATATTGCTCGCCGAGCCCTCGGTGAGCATGCCATCGCGCAGCAGCACCGATTCCACGGCGCCCTCGTCCACCGCGGCCTGACGCAGGAGGCAGTTGGCGAGCAGGGACACCGACTTGATGTCGCAGCGCAGCCAGCGGTTGTCGGCGACGGTGACCACGGCCACGCCCTTCTCGCGCTGGCTTTGCGGCGGCGTCACCAGCGGATTCGACATCATGAATACCGTCGGCTTCGCGTCCTTGGGAAAGGCATGGTCGCGCGGCGCCACGCCGCGCGTCACCTGCAGATACACGCCCTGGTCTTCCCACGGATTCTTCGCGACTATTTCGCGCACCAGTTCTTCCCATCGGTCCAGGCCGTAGGGATTGACGATGCGCACGCCGTCGAGGCTGGATTGCAGGCGCACCAGGTGTTCGCGCAGGCGGAAGGGATGGCCGGAATAGGAAGGGATCACTTCATAGACGCCGTCGCCGAAAATGAAACCTCGATCCAGTACCGGTATCCTGGCCTGATCGATCGGCATCCATTCGCCGTTCAGATAAATCATGTCAACTCTCCCGAAATGTCGTTGCGCGGGCCGCGGCCGGCGCTCACTTGAACCAGAGCCGCATGCCGTCCCAGGTGCGGCCGAAGAATCCGGCGATGGCCACGTTCTCCAACGCCACTACAGGATACTCGCCCAGGGGTTTCCCCTGCAGCGTCACTTTGACCGTCCCCACCCTCTGCCCCGCGCTGATCGGCGCCACCAGCGGCTGTATGCTGACCAGGTCGGCTTTCAGCTGTTCCGAAACGCCGCGCGGCACGCTGACATAGAAGTCGGACTGGAATCCCGCCTTCAGTTTGTTTTCGCTGCCCTTCAGCACTTCCAGCGTGCTCACCGCCTGGTCTTTGTCGTACAGTTTCACCGCGTCGAAAAACTGGAAGCCGTAGTTCAAGAGTTTCTGGCTTTCCTGCACGCGCGCGCTGTCGGAGCCCGCACCCAGCACCACCGAAAGCAGGCGCCGCGACCCGCGCTTGGACGATCCTATCAGGCAAAAGCCGGCATTTTCAGTATAGCCCGTCTTCATGCCGTCCACGTTCGGGTCCAGCCACAGCAGCCGGTTCCGATTGGGCTGGGTGATGTTGTTGTAGCGGTACTCGCGCAGCGAATACAGCGGGTAGTAGTCGGGGAAATCCCGGATCAGCGCCGCGCCCAGCAGCCCCAGGTCATGCGCGGTCGAATAGTGCTTCGGATCGGGCAGGCCGCTCGAATTGGTGAAATTGGTGTTCTTCATGCCGAGGCGCTGCGCCTCGCGATTCATCATCTGCGCGAACACTTCCTCCGAGCCGGCGATGACCTCGGCGAGCGCGATGCAGGCGTCGTTGCCCGACTGCACGATCATGCCGCGCAGCAGCTCGTCCACCGATACCGGCTTGTTCGGCTCGATGAACATGCGCGATCCGGCCGCTTTCCAGGCGCGCTCCGATACCGGCACCGCTTTTTCCGGCGTCAGCGTCTTCTGCTTCAGCGCCGAAAACACCAGGTAGGCGGTCATCAGCTTGGTGAGCGACGCCGGCTCGAAACGCTCGTCGGACTTTTCGCTGGCGATGGTCTGGCCGCTGGTGTAGTCGTACAGCAGCCAGGATTTGGCGGCGATGGCCGGTGGCGGGGGAACGTCTGCCACTGCGAGGGCGGGCAAGAGAAGCAACAAGGCCAGCAGGCGTGTCATGGATATGCCGCAAAAAGCGCGAATTATAACAGCCGGGTATGCGAGGCAGAGCCATGCGGGCCTGCAACAGGCACCGCCCCGGCACGCGACTTACCGCACCACGATGACCGGCTTGAATTGCAGCGTTTCGCGGATGCGCTCGGCCATGCCGCTGGCCTCGTTGCGGTCGCGATAAGGCCCCAGGTGCAGCCGGAACATGCCGTCGCGCGAGTAAATCTGGATGGCGTCGCTGAGCCAGGCCAGCTGCTGATAGACGCGGACGCGGAAATTCTCGGCGTTGTCGCGGCCGGAGAAGGCGCCGAGTTGCAGGTAGATGCCGCCCGCTTCGGCATCGACCGGAATCGGCGGCGCCGGCCTGGTCGGCTCGGGCTCCAGCGGCACGGACGCTGCCGCGACCACGTCCACCGTTGTGCTCCCGGCACCGGCGTAGCCAAGCTTGTATGCCGCGGTGTAGGACAAATCGATCAGCCGTCCGGAATGAAAGGGTCCGCGATCGTTGACGCGCACGATCACGCTGCGGCCGCTGGCGACGCTGGTGACCCGGGCATAGCTCGGAATCGGCAGCGTCGGGTGCGCGGCGGTCATGGCGTACATGTCGTAAGGCTCGCCGCTGGAGGTGCGCTGGCCGTGGAACTTGCGTCCGTACCAGCTGCCGGTGCCGCGCTGCTTGTAGGGCGCCAGCGTCTTGAACGGCGTGTAGGGCTGGCCGAATACCATATACGGATTGTTGGCGAAGCGGTGCAGCGGCTCCACCTTTGGTTCGGCGTCCTCGATCTGATCCAGGTTCGCCGGCGCGTTGTCGCCCGGACCGTCGTCCTGATAATAGCCGCCGCCGCGGCTGCTGCGCGGTGCCGGCGGCGTAGCCGGCGACGCGGGCTTCGGCGCGCCGGTTCCGCTGTCGCGCTCCACCGGGGCGCGTTCGACCGCGACGCGCCGCGTGGCGCCGCTGCAGCCGGCGAGAATCGCCAGCACGGCGACGAGCAGGCAAAGCGCGAGCGGACGGAACCTCACCGGGTCCGCTCCGTGCCCCGCATGCGCCGACGCGTGCTTCGCGCTCATGTCTGCACCAGTTTCCTGTGCCTGTGGATGCTCATCAGTATGCCTATGCCGAGAAAGAGTGTCACCAACGCGGTTCCGCCGAACGACACCAGCGGCAGCGGCACACCGACCACCGGGAGTATGCCGCTCACCATGCCCATGTTGACGAAGACGTAGGTGAAAAACGTCAGCGTCACCGCGCCGGCCAGCAGCCGGGCGAAAAAAGTCGGTGCATTGGCGGCGATCGCCAGGCCTCGGCCGATGAGCAGCAGGTACAGCAGCATCAGAATGCAATTTCCGAGCAGCCCGAACTCCTCGGAGAAAACGGCGAAGATGAAATCGGTGGAACGCTCCGGAATGAATTCGAGGTGGGCCTGCGTGCCTTTCAGCCAGCCCTTGCCCGCGAATCCGCCCGAGCCCACGGCGATGACCGACTGGATGATGTGATAACCCGCACCCAGCGGATCGGAGGTCGGGTCGAGCAGGGTCAGGATCCGCCGGCGCTGGTAATCGTGCATCAGCGACCAGAGGAAAGGCAGGCTGGCGCAGCCGGCGAGCGCGAGGCCGATCAGGATCTTCCAGGACAGCCCGGCAAGGAAAATGACGTAGAAGCCCGCCGCCGCCACCAGCAACGCGGTTCCCAGGTCGGGCTGGCGCGCGATCAGCAGCACCGGCACCAGCAGCAGCGCACTGGCGACCAGGTAATCGCGCAGGGCCAGACTCGCTTCGTGCTTGTGAAAATGCCAGGCCAGCATCAGCGGCATTGCTATCTTCATGATCTCAGAGGGCTGGATGCGGGTGACGCCGATGTTCAGCCAGCGGCGCGCGCCGTTGACCACATCGCCGAACAATGCCACCGCGATCAGCAACGCGAGCCCGAACGCATAGGCGGGGAGGGCGAAACGCATCAGCGTCTGCGGCTGGAACTGCGCCACCGCCCACATCACGCTGAGCGCCACCAGAATGTTGATCGCCTGGCCGGTGACCCGCGCCGGCGTTTCGTGCGCGGCGCTCGACAGGGTGATGATGCCCAGAAGCAGCAGTGCGAATGCGAGCGCGAACAGCGGCGCGTCGATGTTGTCGGTGAAACGCAGCCAAAGGTTTCTAATCATCGTCGTCGTCCCCCGGGACTTCTGCGGCCGGCTTGTCGACGCGCTTGCCAAGCAGGTAGTAGTCCAGCACCTGGCGCGCGATCGGGGCCGCGGCGCGCGCGCCGAAGCCCGCGTTTTCCACCACGACGGCAAGCGCGATCCTGGGACTTTCCAGCGGCGCGAAGGCGATGAACAGGGCGTGGTCGCGGTGGCGCTCGGCCACGCGCCGCTCATCGTATTTTTCGTTCTGTTTCATCGCCACCACCTGGGCCGTTCCGGTCTTGCCGCCGCTGGTGTATTCGGCCTTCGCGAACGCGCGCGCGCCCGTGCCCTCGGTGTTCACGCCGGCGAAAGCCCGCTTGATGAATTCGATGTTTTCAGGCTTCAGCGTGATCGCCCGATGCAGCTTGGGCGCGACCAGGGTGCGTTCGCCGCTATTGATGTTTTCGATGTAGTTGACCAGGTGCGGGTGGTACATCACGCCGTTGTTGGCGACGGCGGCCATCGCCTGCGCCATCTGCAGCGGCGTGTAGGAATTGTAGCCCTGGCCTATGCCGATGCTGATGGTCTCGCCCGCATACCACTTTTGCTGCTCGGGCTTGCGAAAACGCTTGCGCTTCCATTCCTGCGAGGGCAGCACGCCGGTCGCCTCGCCTTCCACATCGATGCCGGTCTTCGCGCCGAAACCGAACTGGCCGATGAAGCGGGCGATGTTGTCGATGCCCAGATCGTTGCTGAGCACATAATAATAGGTGTCGCAGGAGGCGACGATGGACTTGTACATGTCCACCGTGCCGTGGCCGCCGACCTTGTCGTCGCGAAAGCGGTGATTGCCGAACTGGAAAAAGCCGGGGTCGTGGATCGTCTGCAGCGGCGTACGCTTTCCCAGTTCGAGCGCGGCCAGCGCCATGTAAGGTTTGAAGGTGGACCCTGGCGGATAGGTGCCCGCGAGCGCGCGGTTCACCATCGGCCGGTCGGGCGAGGTGTTGAGTTCTTCCCAGCTCGCCGGGTCGATGCCGTCGACGAACAGGTTGGGATCGAACCCCGGCTTGGAGACGAAAGCCAATATTCCACCGGTGGACGGCTCGATCGCGACCAGCGCGCCGCGGTTGTCGCCGAACGCCTCCTCGGCCACCTCCTGCAGTTTGATGTCGAGCGTCAGCACCAGGTTGTTGCCCGAGGTGGGCGACGTGCGCGAGAGCGTTCTCACCCCGCGGCCGCCGGAGTCGACCTCGACCTGCTCGTAGCCGGTGATGCCATGCAGCTCGCTCTCGTAGCTTTGCTCGAGGCCGGTCTTGCCTATGTGGTCGGTGCCCTTGTAGTTCGCCGTAAGGTTCGCCGTTTCGATGCGCTCGACATCGCGGTCGTTGATGCGGCCGATGTAGCCGACCAGGTGCGAAGCGAGCTCGTTCAGGGGGTACTGGCGAAACAGCCGCGCCTGGATGTCGACGCCGGCGAAGCGGTAGCGGTTGACCGCAAACTTCGCCACCTCTTCGTCGGTCAGCCGGGTGCGGATCGGCAGGCTGTCCGCGCCCTTGGCTTCTATCATCAACCGCTTGAAGCGCATGCGGTCGCTCGGACGGATTTCGACGATGGCGGCGAGCTCGTTGATGGTCTTTTCGAGATCGGCGACCTTGCCCGGGGAAATCTCCAGCGTGTAGGCCGAATAGTTGCGCGCCAGCACGGCGCCGCCGCGATCGAGGATGAGGCCGCGGTTGGGCATGATGGGCACGATGGAGATGCGGTTGTCCTCGGCCTTGGTGCGGTAGTAGTCGTATTGCACCACCTGCAGGTAGACCAGGCGCACGAGCAGGATGGAAAAAGCGGCGATCACGAACACGCCGGCGATGCCGATGCGCAGCTGGAAATGGTACAGCTCGCGCTGATGGTCTTTGAATTCCGCTAACCGCATGGCGTCAGGCGCGGAGCTCGAGGCGCGTTGCGCGGGCGCTCATATGGGTCGGTTCTCATCCTTCATCTCGGCCTGGCGCTGCGGCAACAGCAGCAGGAAGCTCAGCACCGGCCACAGCGCCGCGCAGATGAAGCTGCCGAGGAAATAAACCCAGCCGGGGAAACTTGCGCCGGCCGCCATGCGGATCACCAGCGTCAGCAGTTGCGTCGACAAGAGCAGCAGCAGAAGGTGCAGCGCCTGCTGCCACAGCGGGAACCAGAGGATGCGCCGATGCACCGCAAGCGCAAGGAAAGCGAGCACCGAGTAGCTGAGCGCGTGCTGGCCGATCAATGCGTCGTTGCCGACGTCGAGCAGAAGGCCCAGCGTCCAGGCGAGGCCGATGCCGACCCGGCGCGGCTGGTGGATGCACCAGAACGCCAGCACCGCCGCGGTGAGGTCGGGCACGCCGGCCGTATTGCGCCAGGGCAGCAGACTGAACAACAGCGCCAGCGCGATGGTCAGCACGATGAAGCCGACTCTGGCCGGCAGAAGGATGTGCTGTGGTTGTTCCTGAATACTCATGCTATTCGCGCTTCCTTGCGCGCTTGGTCCTGGGCGGTTTTTTCACCGGTTGTTCGGCTTCAACCGGCGGCGGCGCCTTGGCCTCGCTCGACAGCACCAGCACCTGGCGATAGCGGTCGGTCCCCGCGGTCGGGGCAAGGTAGATCTTGGCGAAGGCGTAGGCCGCGTCGCGCTCAATGCGCGCCACCGTGGCCACCGGCAGGCCCGGCGGATAGGTGCCGTCAATGCCGGAGGTGACGAGCGTGTCGCCGTTCTTGATGTCGGCGTTGGCGGCCATGAAGCGCAGATCCAGCATGCCGCCCTCGGCGCCGCCGTAGGCGACCGCGCGCAGCCCGTTTCTCTGCACTTGCAACGGGATCGCCTGCTCTTTGTCCGAGAGCAGGGTGACCTCGCTCATGAGCGGATAGACGCGCGTCACCTGGCCGATGACGCCGATGTCGTCGATCACCGGCTGCCCCAGCTGTATGTTGCTCAGCATGCCCTTGTCGATCACCACCCTGCGCGAAAACGGATCGCGGCCGGCGTAGAGAATTTCCGCGAACACCGATTTGGCCGACAGCCGCTCCTGCGCATCGAGCAAGCGGCGCAACTGGTTGTTCTCTTCCTTCAACGCCTCCAACTGCAGCAGTTCCGGCGCTGCGCGCAGCGCTTTCATCTTCAGCGCCCCGTTCTCCTCCTGCAGCGCCGCGGTGCTGCCGAAGTAATTGGCGACGGCGTGGAACAGGTCAACCGGCGCCATCGCCACGCGCTGAATCGGATAGGCTGCGAGCGCCACCACCTGGCGCACGCTCTCGGCATAGCGAAATCGCGCATCGAGCACCATCAGCAGAATGGCGAGCGAAACGAAGAAAGCGAGGCGGACCAGGGGCGCCGGACCACGGTTGAAAAACGGTGGCGGCTGTAGTTCCATGCGGGCGCTAAGGGGCAACGGGCGAAAGAAAATGAGTCGGGCGGCGAACCAGGCCTTAACTCATAAGCCGTCACCCATCGCGGCGCTTAGTCATTGGTGAAGATCGAACCGAGCTTGTCCATTTTCTCGAGCGCTTTGCCCGAACCGCGCACGACGCAGGTGAGCGGGTCGTCGGCCACGATCACGGGCAGCCCGGTTTCCTCCATCAGCAGGCGGTCGATGTCGCGCAGCAGCGCGCCGCCGCCGGTGAGCACCATGCCCTTTTCCGCGATGTCGGCGCCCAGTTCCGGCGGCGTATGTTCCAGCGCGGACTTCACCGCGCTGACAATGCTGTTCAGCGGATCGGTCAGGGCTTCCAGGATTTCGTTCGATGAAATAGTGAAGCTGCGCGGAATGCCTTCGGCCAGGTTGCGGCCCTTGACTTCCATCTCGCGCACTTCCGAGCCGGGGAAGGCGGAGCCGATTTCCTTCTTGATGTTCTCAGCCGTGGTCTCGCCGATCAGCATGCCGTAATTGCGGCGAATATAATTGATGATGGCCTCGTCGAACTTGTCGCCCCCGACGCGCACGCTGCCGGCGTAGACCATGCCGCCGAGCGAAATGACGCCCACCTCGGTGGTGCCGCCGCCGATGTCCACCACCATGGAGCCGGTCGCCTCCGCCACAGGCAGGTCGGCGCCGATCGCCGCGGCCATCGGTTCTTCTATCAGGAACACCTGCGATGCGCCGGCGCCTATGGCCGATTCGCGGATCGCGCGCCGCTCGACCTGGGTCGAGCCGCAGGGCACGCAGATGATGATGCGCGGACTGGGCGAGAGCAGGCGCGAAACGTGCACCTTCTTGATGAACAGTTTCAGCATCTGTTCGGTCACGGTGAAGTCGGCGATCACGCCGTCTTTCATCGGGCGGATGGCGACGATGTTGCCGGGCGTCTTGCCCAGCATCTGTTTCGCTTCCTTGCCCACCGCCTGAATTGTCTTCTTGCCGCTGGGGCCGCCTTCCTGACGGATGGCGACGACCGAAGGCTCGTCCAGCACGATGCCCTTGCCGCGCACGTAGATCAGCGTATTGGCGGTGCCCAGGTCGATGGCCAGATCGTCGGAAAAATAACCGCGTAGAAATCCAAACATTTGCTGTGTGTTCCGTTCCGAGTGGGGGCTGGTAATTGCGTTATAATACCGCACTTTAACGCATCACTTAGCATCAGTAGCAAAAGACATTTTGCTACTGTCCGATTTAGGGGAGCACGAGGGGATGTATCCCTCGTATTGCCAAATACAACTCTTTAGTGCAAATTCCATGTCGCTGTCTTTACAGGAGGTTAAACGGGTTGCCTGGCTTGCCCGCATCGAAATCACCGATGCCGAGGCGGAAGGGGCCCGGGGCCACCTGAACGACATTTTCAAGCTCATCGAGCAAATGCAATCGGTAGATACCGAGGGCGTAGCTCCGATGGCGCACGCCCAGGACGTGGTGCAGCGCCTGCGTGAGGACCGCGTCACCGAAACCGACCAGCGCGCACTGTACCAGTCAATCGCGCCGCAGGTGGAAAACGGGCTCTACCTGGTGCCCAAGGTAATCGAATAGGCGTGAAGACCAGGCGCAGGTCTTGCGCCCCCGTTCTTTCCGTCTCCCGCCATGCAGAACGCCAGCCTCAAACAACTCTCCGCCCAGCTCGCGCAAAAGAAGGTCTCCAGCGTCGAACTGACGCAGCTGCATCTGGATCGCATCGCACGCCTCAATCCGGATTTGAACGCCTTCGTAACCGTCGACGCCGACAAGTCTCTGGCGCAGGCGCGCGCGGCCGACGCGCGGATCGCCGCCGGCACGGCGCAGCCGCTGACCGGCATTCCGGTCGCGCACAAGGATATTTTCTGCGCCAAGGGCTGGCTCACCACCTGCGGCTCCAAGATCCTGTCCAACTTCGTCAGCCCCTATGACGCGCATGTGGTGGAGCGGCTCGACGCCGCCGGCGCCGTCAACCTCGGCAAGACCAACATGGACGAGTTCGCGATGGGTTCTTCCACGGAAACCTGCTTCTGGGGGGCGGTGAAGAATCCCTGGGATGCGACGCGCGTCCCGGGCGGCTCCAGTGGCGGCTCCGCGGCGGCGGTGGCGGCGCGCCTGGCGCCCGCGGCGATCGGCACCGATACCGGCGGGTCCATCCGGCAGCCGGCTGCGTTCTCCGGCATCAGCGGCATCAAGCCCACTTACGGCGTGGTTTCGCGCTACGGCATGATCGCCTACGCGTCCAGCCTGGACCAGGGCGGACCGATGGCCAAGAGCGCCGAAGACCTGGCATTGATGCTCAACGCCTTCGCCGGCTTCGACGCGCGCGATTCGACCAGCCTCGACCGGCCGCCGGAAGACTACACGCGCGCGCTCGCCACGCCGCTGAAGGGCTTGCGCATAGGCGTGCCCAAGGAATATTTCGGCGACGGCCTGGACGGCGACGTCGCGACCGCGGTGGAAGCGGCGCTGGCGCAGTTCGAGAAACTGGGCGCGAAGCGCGTTGCCCTCAGCCTGCCCAACTCCAGGCTGTCGGTGCCCGCCTATTATGTGATCGCGCCCGCCGAAGCATCGAGCAACCTGTCGCGCTTCGACGGCGTGCGTTACGGCTATCGCGCCCCCGAATACGGCGATCTTTCCGACATGTACCGCAAGAGCCGCGCGCAGGGTTTCGGCGCGGAAGTGAAACGGCGCATACTCATCGGCACCTACGTGCTGTCGCACGGCTATTACGACGCCTATTACCTCAAGGCGCAGCAGATCCGCCGCCTGATCGCGCAGGATTTTACCGAAGCCTACAAACAGTGCGACCTGATCATGGGTCCGACTTCGCCCAGCGTCGCCTTCGGCATCGGCGCCAAGGCGTCGGACCCGGTGCAGATGTATCTCACCGACGTCTACACCGTCTCGGCCAATCTTGCCGGTCTGCCGGCGATGTCCATTCCCTGCGGCTTCGGCGAAGGCGGCATGCCGGTGGGATTGCAGGTGATGGGCAACTATTTCACTGAAGCCGACATGCTCGGCGCAGCGCACCAATTCCAGCTCGCGACCGACTGGCATCTGCGCCGGCCGGCGGGAGCGGAGTAGGCCATGCAGTGGGAAACCGTCATCGGGCTCGAGACCCACGCGCAATTGTCGACCGTGTCGAAGATTTTTTCGGGAGCGGCGACGCGGTTCGGCGCGGCACCCAACGCCCAGGCTTGCGCGGTGGACATCGCGTTGCCGGGCGTGCTGCCGGTATTGAACCGGGCGGCGGTGGAAAAAGCGATTCGCTTCGGCCTCGCGGTCGGCGCCGACATCAGCCGCCGCTCGGTGTTCGCGCGCAAGAATTATTTTTATCCCGACCTGCCCAAGGGCTACCAGATCAGCCAGTACGAACTGCCGGTGGTGGTCGGCGGGTCCGTGTCCATGGTGGTGGGAGACGCAGAGAAGACCGTGCACCTCACGCGCGCACACCTGGAAGAGGATGCGGGCAAATCCCTGCACGAAGATTTCCACGGCATGAGCGGCATCGACCTCAACCGCGCCGGCACGCCGCTGCTGGAAATCGTGACCGAGCCCGACATGAGGAGCGCCGAGGAGGCCGTGGCCTACGCCAAGACGCTGCACGCGCTGGTACGCTGGATCGGCATCTGCGACGGCAGCATGCAGGAAGGATCGTTTCGCTGCGACGCCAACGTCTCGGTGCGCCCGAAGGGATCGCAGACGCTGGGCACGCGCAGCGAGATCAAGAACCTCAACTCGTTCCGCTTTCTGGAAGAGGCGATCAATTACGAAGTGCGGCGCCAGATCGAACTGCTCGAAGACGGCGGCACGGTGGTGCAGGAAACGCGCCTCTACGACCCGGAGCGGAAGGAAACGCGCTCCATGCGCTCGAAGGAGGACGCGCACGACTACCGCTATTTCCCGGATCCGGACCTGCTGCCGCTGGAACTGAGCGAGTCCTGGCTGGAAACGGTGCGCGCCAGCCTGCCCGAGCTGCCGCAGGCGAAGCGCGGGCGCTACATGCGCGAATTCGAACTCTCGGCCTACGACGCCGCCGTGCTGACTTCGTCGCGCGAGGTCGCAGATTATTACGAAGACATGATTCGCACGCTGAAGGGCGGCTACAAGCTCGCTTCGAGCTGGATCACGGTCGAACTATTCGGTGCGCTGAAGCGCGCCGGCCTCGAGATTTCCCAGTCGCCGGTCGGCAGCCGGCAGCTTGCCGGCCTGCTGCTGCAGATTCAGACCAACGTCATCAACGGCAAGACCGCCAAAGACGTGTTCGAAGCCATGTGGAACGGCGAAGGCGAGGCCGAGGCCATCATTGCCGCCAAAGGCCTGAAACAAATATCCGATACCGGCGAACTGGAGAGCGTCATCGACGGCGTTCTCGCGGCCAATCCGAAATCGGTCGAGGAATACCGGGCGGGCAAGGAAAAAGCGTTCAACGCGCTCGTCGGTCAGGCGATGAAGGCGACCCGGGGCAAGGGCAACCCGGCTCAGATCAACGAGATCCTGAAGAAGAAACTGGCGAGCTGATTATTTTTTTGCCGAAGGTGCCGGCGCCGGCGCTTTCGGTTTTACGCTGGTCAGCTCCAAGTAGCGCCGCTTGTCTTCGTCGTACTTGGCGTTGATTTCGCCGAGTTCCTTTTGCTTCGCCGTCAGCGCGTCCTGCAGGCCTTTGATGTCGATCTCGTTGTTCTTGATATCGTCCTGCAATTTCTTCGGCATCGGCTTCTTCTGGTAGAACTCCTTTTCCCCCGCCAGAACCTGGGCGCGCTTTTGCGCCTCCGCCATGCGCTTTTCCGTTTCCTTGGTCGCCGCTTCGGACTGCTTCAACGCGCGCTGGCGGCCGTCCTCGATGTCCTTTTCGCTCGAATAGGTGTTGAGCAGCGCCTGGTTCTTGCGCTTCTCTTCCTTCGCCGCCAACTCTTCCTCCTTCTTGCGCTTGTCCTCGGCTTCGCGCGCGGCGATCTGCTCCGGCGTCAGCGCGGCCTCGCGTTTTTTCACCACAGTGCCCTGCCTGGACAACTCGTCCATTTCCTTGCCCAGGCATTCAGCCGGCGGCGTCTGCGTATAGTAGGTCTTGCCCTTCTCGTCCTTGCACTTGTACAGCCGCTGCTGCGCCGACGCAGACGCGCCAGCGAGCGCGATGAGGATTCCGAGAACCACGATCAGTGGCTTAAACATTTGCGGTGGCTCCGTAGGTTTGTCGGTAACGTTCGATTTCCATCAATTGTTGTTTCATGTCGGGACGGGCGCCCAGAAATTGCACCAGATCGTCGAGGTCGGCAATGGCGATCACCGGTAGTCCGAACTTTTCGCGCACTTCCTGCACCGCGGAAAGTTCGCCGGCGCCCCGTTCCAGCCGATCCAGCGCGATAGCCACGCCGCAGGGCGCGGCGCCGCCGGCGCGTATCAACTCCACCGATTCGCGCACCGAAGTTCCGGCCGAGATCACGTCGTCGACGATCAGGACCCGCCCGGCGAGCGGCGCGCCGATGATGCTGCCGCCCTCGCCGTGGTCCTTGGCTTCCTTGCGGTTGAAGCTGTAGGGGACGTTGCGCCCCGCCTGCGCCAGCGAGATAGCGATGCTGGCGGCGAGCGGAATGCCCTTGTACGCCGGACCGAACAGCATGTCGAAGGGTTGTCCCGCGGCGAGTATCGCTTTGGCGTAAAATTGGCCGAGTTGCCCGAGCATTGCACCGTCGTTGAACAGGCCGGCGTTGAAAAAATACGGCGACATGCGCCCGGCCTTGGTCTTGAACTGGCCGAAACGCAGTACGCCGCAGTCGATGCAGAAGGCGATGAACTCTTTGCGAAAATCCGCCACAAAACTATCCTGGTGCGCGCTGCACGGTGCCTGAAACCCAGTCATGTTACGCATTATTGCTCTCAATCTCAACGGCATACGCTCCGCGGTAAGCAAGGGCCTGCTGCAGTGGCTGGCCACGCAGAAGGCGGACGTGATCTGCCTGCAGGAAATAAAGGCGCAGCTGGCCGACCTCGTTCCGGAAACGCTCAACCCCCATCCCTACTCCGGCTATTTCAGTTGCGCCGAGAAGAAGGGCTACAGCGGCGTCGGCATCTATAGCCGCAAGCCGCCGGACAAGATCACGAGGGGCTTCGGGTCGAAGGAGTTCGACGCCGAGGGCCGCTACCTGCGCGCCGACTTCGGCAAATTGAGCGTGATTTCGGTCTATCTTCCTTCGGGTTCGAGTTCGGAAGAACGCCAGCAGGCGAAATTCCGCTTCATGCAGGAGTTCATGCCGCACCTGGCCAAACTCAAGGCGAGCCGGCGCGAGATCGTGATTTGCGGCGACTGGAATATCGCGCACAAGGAAATCGACCTGAAGAACTGGCGCGGCAACCGGAAGAATTCCGGCTTTCTGCCGGAGGAACGCGACTGGCTCAGCCATGTGTTCGACGGGCTGGGCTGGGTCGACGTGTTCCGGCGGCTGAATCAGGAGCCGGAGCAATACACCTGGTGGTCGAACCGGGGCCAGGCCTGGGCCAAGAACGTGGGCTGGCGCATCGACTATCAGATCACGACGCCGGAAATCGCCGCCACGGCGAAGAAGGCCGCGATTTACAAAGCGCAGCGCTTCAGCGACCACGCGCCGCTGACCATCGATTACGACTGGAAGCCGTAGTCGCCGAACTGCAGCTACTGGCCGCACGCTTGGACCTTTCGACCCCGAAACCGACGGCCGGATTTTTGTCCGCCTAGTCCGCATGGGCTATTCACCGAAGGTATGGCGACTGATACTATGCCCCTTCAATAAGAATGGATAATAGTAAGGGGGGAGTAGCGTGACCATCGAAGCATCACCCTTCAGCAGGGCCTTTGCGTCTTTTTTTCGTCCGATGGAGCTCGTTCCGGGCGAGATGCCGGCATTGAGAAAGCGGCCGTCTCGCCCGGAATCGGCTCCCGTTCGTGTCGAATCGTGAATACGTCTGACCGGGTCGCAAACGCCCCGCTTGCCCGCCCGGTCGGCATGCTGGCGTCGCTGCGCCATGAAATCGCCGGCGGTGTTGCGTCGACTGCGCTGGCGTTGCCGCTTTGCATTGGTTTCGGCTTGTACGCGTTTTCGCCGCTGGGGCCGGCCTACGCCGGCTACGGCGTACTCGCCGGCCTGTACAGCGCGCTGCTGCCGCCGCTGATCGCCTATCTGCTGGGCGCTCGCTCGGCCAGCATTTTCGGACCGCGCAACACAAGCCAAGTCGTCATTCAGAGTCTTTTCGCCAATATGCTGGCGACGCAGCTGCTCGCCTCGGGCGGCGGCCCGAACGCAGCGCTTGCCTACATGGCTTGCGTGGTGTTCGCCGCGGGCTGTTTTCAGGTGGCCATCGCCACGATGTCGCTCGGCTCGTTGATGAAATACATTCCGCACCCGGTGACGGCCGGGTTCCAGAACGGCGCGGCGCTGCTGTTGCTGATCGCCCAGGTCGAACCGCTGCTCGGGCTCGATGCGCACAACTGGATCGAAACCCGGGGGTCGGTACAACCCATGACGGCGCTGATCGGGCTGGCCGCCATGACGGTGATGTTCGGCGCGCACCGCTTTACCCGCCGGCTGCCTGGACTCATCGTCGGATTGGCCGCGGGCGTGGCGCTCTATCACCTGCTCTTGGCGCTCGGTTTCGGCGACATGCTCGGCCCGTACATCGGCGAATTTCGCTTCGGCTGGCCCCAATCGCTGCCCCTGCTCGGGACAGCGGAATTGTTTTCCCATGCGTCGCCGCTGCGGCTCGCGCTCGGCATCCTGGTCTGGTCGCTTACGCTTGCCATCGTGTCGACGCTGGACATCATGATGGTGCAGAAGGTGATCGAGGGGGTGACCCGGGTGCGCGAGGACCACGACCGCCTCCTGCTGCGCCTGGGGTTGGCCAACATGGCCGGTTCAGTGGTGGGCGCGCTGCCCTGCAGCGTCAGCCTGGTCAGCAGCCTGGCGAACCGCACCGCCGGCGGCAGGACGTTCGCATCCGGCATCGTCAGCATGATACTGGTGCTGGCAAGCGCAGCGCTCGTGCCGACCACGATTGCGCTCATACCGCGGGTGGCCATAGCCGCGCTGCTCGCGGTGACGGCCATACGCCTGTTCGATCGCTGGACGCTGGTGTTGCTGCTGCGGGTGTTGCGCCCCCACCACGGCGAGCGGCGAGCCTATCTGCTCGACCTGCTGATCGTGGTGATGGTCACTTGTTCCATGCTGTCCGGCCAGATCGTGCTGGCGGTGATGCTCGGCGTGGCCCTGTCGACCGTCGCCTTCGCCTGGCGCATGAGCCGCTCCATCGTGCGCCACGCTTATCGCGGCGACGTGGCGCAATCCAGAAAAGCGCGCGACTCGGCGCAGATCGCGCTGCTGTCCAGGCACGCCAACAGCATCGCGGTGTTCGAACTGGACGGTGCGCTCTTTTTCGGCACCGCGGAAAAGCTGGTGCTGCAGATCGAGTCGCTGATCGAAGAACATCCGGAATACGTCATCCTCGACATGCGCCGCATCCACGACATGGACAGCACGGGTGCGCGCCTGCTAATCCAGCTCAACGACACCCTGGCCGCCGTCGATTGCAGCCTCGCCCTCGCCGGCGCGGCGCCGGGCTCGCGCATCGAAGCCTACACGCGCGAATCCGGGCTCGCCGCGGCTCTGACGCGGCACAAAGTGTTCGAGGATCTCGACCATGCGATCGAGTGGGCCGAGGACCAGATCGTCGCCAAACACGGCAGCGCCGGCGCCGCCGGCGTATTTCCCCTTGGCGACTTTGACCTGTTCGCGGGATTGAGCGGCGACGAGGTCGAGATCCTGGCGGGCTATCTCATTCCGGTCCGTTTCGATGCTGGAACCGTGGTGTTCAAGGAGGGCGATGAGGGCTTCGGCGCGTTCCTGATCACCGGCGGGGTGGCCAGCGTCACGCTGCACCAGCTCGACCGGCGCCGCCCGATTCGCCTGGTGACTTTTTCGCCGGGCACCATATTCGGCGAGATGGCGCTGCTCGACGGCGAGCCGCGATCGGCCACGGTCGTCGCCGATACGGCCCTGGATTGCTACGAATTCCGCGCCACGCATTTCGAGCGCCTCAAGGAATCGCACCCGCACATCGCGATCCGGCTCCTGTCCAACCTCGCCAGCGTATCGAGCCTGCGGCTGCGCCGCGCCAACCGGCTGATTTTCGAACTGGAGCACTGACGCCTCGGAATGCGGCGCAATTTCGAAACGGAATCGCGCTCGCGTTTCGTTTCAAACGGCGGGGCAACCCTTCGCCGCCCGCCGGACCGGGGTCACAAGATCGATTTTTGTCGCGCGCTCCTACTCCGCCTTGATGCCCGCGTCCTTGATCACCTTGGCATAGCGTGCAATTTCGGTGCGCAGGTACGCGGCGAATTCCTCCGGCGTGCTGGCGGCGATGTCGACCCCGAGGTCGACGAGCCGGTTGCGCACCTCGGGCGTAGCCAGCACCCGCAGCACATCGCGCTGGATGCGTGCGGCCAGATCGGCCGGCATGCCGGCGGGGCCGAGCAGACCGAACCAGGTCGCCACGGCAAAATCCTTGAGGCCGGATTCGGCTACGGTCGGGACTTCGGGCAGCAGCGGCGAGCGCGCGGCGCCGGTGCTCGCGATCGCACGCAGCTTGCCCGACTTGATATGCGGCCCGGCAACCGAGATGTTGCCGAACATGATCGGCACCTGTCCGCCCATGGTGTCGGTCAGCGCCGGGCTCTCACCTTTGTAGGGAATATGCGTCATGCGGATCCCCAGTTGTGCGCTCAGCAGTTCGCCCGCCATGTGCGGGGAAGAGCCGATGCCGCCCGAGCCATAGGCGAGGGGAGGCGTGCTCTTTCTCGCCAGCTCGGCGAATTCAGAAAAGCTTTTCGGGGGAAACGCGGGGTTGACCACCATGATGGTCGGAGTGGACCCGATCAGGGTGATCGGCGTGAAATCCCGCGCCGCTTCATATGCCGCCTTGCCGTAAAGCATGGGCGCGACGACGAGGCTGGATTGCGGCGTGACCAGCAGCGTGTAACCATCGGCCGGCGCCTTCGCCACAGCCTCGGCCGCGATCATGCCGCTCGCCCCTGTCCGGTTTTCGACCACCACCGTCTGACCCCACACATCGACGAGCCGTTGCGCGACAATCCGCCCGACCAGGTCGGTCGTGCCGCCGGCCGCCAAGCCGATGACCATGCGCACCGGTTTGGCGGGAAACGCCTGCGTCGCGGCGGGTCCCGCGTGCAGCGCGAGCGCCAGGCCCGCTGCGGCCATCGTTGCAAGCAAACGGTGCGGCAACATGTTCTACTCCTTTTGAAGATAGGCCGGGGTTCATTATCCGGAAATCAATATCGCGTCACATTCTAGAACATTCACAGTGCAGCCCGCGTTCGAACCCTGCATCACCCGCGGAGAAAAAGAAGGCATGATGGAAACTGCGATCGATCCGTAACACCAACTCTATGGAGAGTGCGAACATGACTGAAATTTCCAGTGCGACACCCATCGGCTTCATCGGCCTGGGCGTCATGGGCAAGTCGATGGCGCGCAACCTGATCAAGGCCGGGTACAAGGTGGCGCTGTACAACCGCAGTCGCGCCGCCGTGGACGAACTGGCCGCGGAGGGCGGCGTCGCCGCCGCATCCCCCGCCGATCTGGCCGCCCGCGCCGAGATCATCTGCCTCTGCGTGCCCGATACGCCGGACGTGGAGGCGGTGCTCTTCGGCGCCAATGGCGTCGCCTCCGCGGCCAAAGCCGGAAGCGTCGTGATCGATTTCAGCACCATCTCGGCACCGGCGACGGTCGGATTCGCCGAGCGGCTGAAACAGGCCGGCGTCGACATGCTCGATTCCCCGGTGTCGGGCGGGCCGGGCGGCGCGCGCGACGGCGCGCTGAGCTGCATGATCGGCGGCGCGCCCGAAACGCTGGCGCGCTGCATGCCGCTGTTCAGGGCGGTGGGCAAGACCTTCACGCATATCGGCGCCAGCGGCGCGGGCCAGTTGTGCAAGTCGTGCAACCAGCTGGTGGTCGCAGGCACGGTGATGGCGGCATGCGAAGCCCTGACGCTGGCGAAGAAATCAGGCATTGACGCCTACAAGGTACGCGAAGCCCTGCTCGGCGGCTCGGCGCAGAGCTTTGTCATGCAGAATCACGCCAAGCGATTCCTCGACGGCCAGCTCGCTCCGGGATTTCGCGTCGCCCTGCTGCTGAAGGACCTGCGCCTCGCCGCTGCCGCCTCGCAGGGCGCCGGGAGCTTTGCGCCGGTGGCCGGATTGGCCGAACAGCTGCTCAATGCGCTGTGCAATACCGGCCGCGAAGGCATGGACAGCGCCGCCATGGGATTGCTCTACGAAGAGTTGTCCGGCGTCAAGCGCTGAAGCGGCTGCGCCTGCACCGAACACCACTTCATTGAAAGGTACTGCAGCGTGCTATCAGCAGGACCCGTGGACGATCTGTCCATGGCGTATCACCGCACGGCAGGGGCTTGCGCCCAGCCAGTACACCAGCTCGGCCGGTGATTGGATGTCCCACAGCGCGAAGTCCGCGTCGCGGCCGGCCTCCAGCGTGCCGTGCACGTCCGCCTTGCCCAGCGCCAGCGCCGCATTGTGCATATAAGCTTGCAGCGCCTCCTCCACGGTAAAACCGAACAGTGTGCAGGCCATGTTCATGGTCATGAGCGGCGACAGCACCGGCGACGAACCGGGGTTGCAGTCGGTGGCAATAGCCATGGGCACGCCATGGCGGCGAAACAGTTCGACCGGCGGCCGCTTCGTCTCGCGCAGGCAGTAATACGCCGACGGAAGCAGCACCGCGACCGTGCCCGCGCGGTGCATCGCCTCCACGTCGGCTTCGACGGCGTATTCCAGGTGGTCGGTCGACAGGGCGCCGTAGCGCGCCGCGAGCTGCGTGCCGCCGATGTTGGACAGCTGCTCCGCGTGCATCTTGACCGGAAGGCCCAGGCGCGCAGCCGCCTGGAAGATGCGTTCGCTTTGCGCCACTGAAAACGCGATGTTCTCGCAAAATATGTCTACCGCGTCCACCAGTCCCCGCTCCGCCAGAGCCGGCAGCATGCCGGTGCAAACCAGTTCGATATATTCGTCGGGCTGGCCGCGATACTCGGGCGGCAGGGCGTGCGCGCCGAGAAAGGTCGTGTACACGGTGACCGGAAGTTCGCGCCCGAGCCGGCGCGCAACGCGCAGCATTTTTGCTTCGGTCTGCGTATCCAGTCCGTAGCCGGATTTTATTTCCACCGCGGTCACACCTTCGGCAATCAGTCGCCGAACCCGCGGCGCCGCCGCTGCGAACAGCTCGTCTTCGCTTGCTTTTCGGGTCGCCGCCACGGTGGACACGATGCCGCCACCGGCCCGCGCGATCTCCTCGTAGGTGGCCCCTGCCAGCCGCCGCCGGAACTCGTCCGCGCGGCTGCCGCCGAACACCAGGTGCGTATGGCATTCCACCAGGCCCGGCGTGACCCAGGCGCCGGCCGCGTCGTGTTGCACGAATTCAGCCGAGCGCTCGAACGCGGGCAATTCCGCTTCGCGCCCTATCCATGCGATCTTGCCGCCGGCAACTCCCAGGGCGACGCCCAGCGCTTCGCGATCGCCGCCGTCACCGGAGCGCAGATTGCGCCACAACGCATCGAAGCGCAGCGCCATGTCAGCAGGTGATGAAGGGCAGTTTCAGCCCCTGCCCTTTGGCGGTCGCGATCGCCGTCTCGTAGCCCGCGTCCGCGTGGCGCATGACGCCGCTCGCCGGATCGTTGAACAAGACGCGCTGGATGCGCTTCGCCGCGGCGTCGGTGCCGTCGCAGACGATGACCAGGCCGGCGTGCTGCGAATAGCCCATGCCGACGCCGCCGCCGTGGTGGAAGCTGACCCAGCTCGCGCCGCCCGAGGTGCTGAGCAACGCATTCAGCAGCGGCCAGTCGGACACCGCGTCGGTGCCGTCCCGCATCGCTTCCGTTTCGCGGTTCGGGCTTGCCACCGAGCCCGAGTCCAGGTGATCGCGGCCGATGACGATAGGCGCTTTCAGTTCGCCGCGCTTGACCATGTCATTGAAGGCCAGCCCGGCCTTGTCGCGTTCGCCCAGCCCCAGCCAGCAGATGCGCGCCGGCAAGCCCTGGAAGGCAATGCGCTCGCGCGCCATGTCGAGCCAGCGGTGCACATGCTGGTTCTGCGGGAACAGTTCCTTGATCTTGGCGTCGGTCTTGTAGATGTCCTCGGGGTCGCCGGACAATGCGACCCAGCGGAACGGCCCCTTGCCCTCGCAGAACAGCGGCCGGATATAGGCCGGCACGAAGCCGGGGAAATCGAAGGCGCGGCTCACGCCCTGGTCGGACGCGACCTGGCGCAGGTTGTTGCCGTAATCGACCACCGGTATGCCCATGTCGAGAAAATCCAGCATGGCGCGCACGTGCGCGGCGCAGGACTTCGCCGCGGCGGCGGTCAGCGCGGCATGCTGCGAGGAATCACCCTGAGCCTTCTGCCACTGCTCTACCGTCCATCCGGCCGGCAGATAACCGTAGACCAAGTCGTGGGCCGAGGTCTGGTCGGTCACGAGGTCGGGCTTGATGCCGCCCGCCTTCGCCCGGCGCACCAGTTCGGGCATGATCTCCGCGGCGTTGCCCAAAAGGCCGATGGACACGGCGTCGCCGCGCGCGCAGTGCTGCTTGATCAGGGCCAGCGCGTCGTCGATGTCGCGCGCCTGCTTGTCCAGGTAGCGCGTGCGCAGGCGGAATTCCAGCCGGCTTTGCTGGCATTCGACATTGAGCGAGACGGCGCCGGCGAAACTCGCCGCCAGCGGCTGCGCCCCGCCCATCCCGCCCAGGCCCGCCGTCAGGATCCAGCGACCCTTCAGATTGCCGCCATAATGCTGCCGCCCGGCCTCGGCAAAGGTCTCGTATGTGCCCTGGATGATGCCCTGGCTGGCGATGTAGATCCAGCTTCCCGCCGTCATCTGGCCGTACATCATCAGGCCCTTGCGGTCGAGTTCGTTGAAATGCTCCCAGGTCGCCCACTTGGGCACGAGGTTGGAATTGGCGATCAGCACGCGCGGCGCGTCCGCATGCGTGCGGAACACGCCCACCGGCTTGCCCGACTGCACCAGCAGCGTTTCGTCGTCGTTCAGTTCGCGCAGCATCTCGAGGATCTTGTCGTAGCAGGCCCAATCGCGCGCGGCGCGGCCGATGCCGCCGTAGACCACCAGGTGCTGCGGGTTCTCGGCCACGTCGGGGTCGAGATTGTTCTGGATCATGCGATAGGCCGCCTCGGTGATCCAGCTCTTGCAGCTCAGTTTGGTGCCGCGCGGCGCGCGGATCACGCGGCTCGCGTCGTAACGCAGATCGGCGACGGCGGCATTTGTCTTCGGATCGTTCATGGGGCTCTCCTTTTCAGCTGGGCGCTCATCGCAGCCCGAGGTAGGCGGCGGCGAGTTCGGGGTCCTTGCGCGCATCGGCTGCGTTGCCGCTCCAGACGGTGCGGCCGGACTCCAGCACGCACACGTGGTCGGCCACCGAGAGCACGCGGTCGGTGTTCTGCTCCACCAGCAGGATGGTCATGCCGTCGCCCTTCAGCCGCAGCAGCGCGTCGTAGCACAGGTCGACCATCTTCGGCATCAGGCCGAGCGAGAGTTCGTCGATCATGACGAGCTTCGGCCGCGCCATCAGCGCGCGCCCGATCGACAGCATCTGCTGCTCACCCCCGGACAGGTTGGCGGCGAGCGAACCCAGGCGTTCGCGCAGGCGCGGGAACAGCGTCAGCACGTATTCCCGGCTTTCCTTGTACAGGCTCGTGCTGTGTATCAGGCCGCCGACGCGCAGGTTGTCCTCGACCGACAGGTCCTTGAACAACCGCCTGCCTTCCGGCGCAATGGCGATGCCGCGACGCACGCGCTCGGTCGCAGGCAGACTGCCGATGTCCTGGCCGTCGAAAACGATGCGGCCGGCCTGCAGGTCGACGTGGCCGGCTACGCACATCAAGGCCGAAGATTTTCCGGCGCCGTTCGGCCCGATCAGGCCGGTGATGGTGCCGCGCGGCACCTCCAGGTCGAGTTCGCTCACCGCCCGGAACAGACCGTAGCCACAGGAGAGACGCTCAAGCCGCAGCATGCTGCCCTCCTGCTGCAGTTGCTGTCGTTGGCGTCGACCCTGCTGCGCCGGTGCCGAGGTACGCCGCGCGCACGGTCGCGTCGTGCATCACCGCTTCGGGTTCGCCTTCGGCTATTTTCTTGCCGTTGTCCAGCACCACCAGCCGCTGGCAGATGCGCAGCACCTCACCCAGGTTGTGCTCGATCAGGATGATGGTGGTGCCGCCGCGGTTGATGTCGGTGATGGTGTCGGCGAGCAGCCGGGCCTCTTTCGAATTCAGGCCCGCCAGGGGTTCGTCCAGCAGCAGCAGCTTGGGCGCAAGCGCCAGTGCGCGTGCGAGTTCCAGGCGCTTGAGTATGCCCATGGGCTGGATCGCCGGCGACTCGTGCGCATGCTGCGCTATGCCGAGGCGCGCGAGCAGCGCCTGCCCGGTCTGCATTTCGCGTTCGCACCTTCGATGGAACAGCGCCTTCACCGGCGAGGCGGTCTTGTCGGCGCCGGCGGCCAGCGCCACGTTGTCGAGCACCGACATGTCGCGGAACGGCCGCACGATCTGCTGCGACAGTGCAAGGCCGCGGCGGATGCGCAGGTGGGTCGGCAGTCCGTCCACCGGCTTGCCTTCGAGCTGCACCGTGCCGGCGGTGGCCTTTACCACGCCGGTGATGACCCGCAGCATGGTGGTCTTGCCGGCCCCGTTCGGTCCGATCAGGCCGAGCAGTTCACCCTGGCGCACGTCGAATGAGACGTCGCTGATGGCCGTGATGCCGTCGAAGACGACGGTGACCGCGCCCACCGACAGCAGCGCGCTCATTTCTTTCCCCAGCGGTCGGTTTGGAAGATCCGCGTCACCAGCGCCGCCATGCCGCCGGGACTGAAGCGCATCATCAAGAACAAGAGCCCGCCGTACACCAGGAGCTTGTAATCGCCGATGACCTGAAACCAGGACGGCAACACCGACAGCACGGCCGCGGACACGGTGACGCCGGTCACGGAGCCGATGCCGCCCACCACCACCATCGACAGCACCGTGATCGATTCGATGAAGCCGAAACTGTCCGGCGCGATGAACTTGAGGTGCTGCGCGTACAGTCCGCCGGCCAAGCCGGCGAGGGCCGTGCCCAGCGCGAAAGCCGTGAGCTTGAAGCGCGGCACGTCTATGCCCAGCACGCGCACCGTGTCCTCATCTTCGGCGATGGCGCCGAAGACGCGTCCCATCCAGCAACGGCGCACGTAGGAAGAAAGCGTCGCGGTGGCGGCGGCGAGGGCGATGGTGAACAGCATGAACGCCGCCTTGGACATGCCGGCATCGGGAATGGCCGAGATCCCCATTTCCGCGCCCAGCGCCTCCTGCTGCCGCACCACGCCGACAAACAGGAAACCCACGCCCATGGTGGTGATGGCGAGGAAGTCCGCGCGCACGCGCAGGCTGGCAAGGCCGACGATCACGCCGAGCACACCGGCCAGCAGCATCGCCAGAGGCAGCGTCAGCAGGAACGGGACGCCGGCCTTGGCGAGCAGGCCGGAAGTATAGGCACCGACGCCGAGGAAGGCGGCGTGGCCGAGGCTGATCTGTCCGCAAAAACCGGTGATCAGATTGAGCGACAAAGCGAACAGCACGCTGATCGCCATGGTCGTCGCAAGGGAGATTTCATATTCCATCTGTCACGACCTGGCGAACAGACCCTGCGGCCGCCACATCAGCACCAGGATCAGGAAGGCGAAGGCGATCGCGTTGCGGTCGTGGAAGTGCCCGACGTAAATCGTGCCGAAGGACTCGACCACACCCAGCACCAGCGCCGCCGCCAGGGTGCCGCGCACCGAGCCCAGGCCGCCGAGCACGATGATGGCGAGCGCCTTGTAGGAGGGCACGCTGCCCATGGTCGGCTCGACCATGTTGTTGAGCACCGACACCATCACCCCGGCGAAGGCGGCCAGCGCTGAACCGACGAAGAAATTAATATCGCCCACTTTCTGCGGCGAAATGCCGAAGGACTCCGCCATCTGCGGGTCGGACACCGTCGCCTGGCAGGCCACGCCGATGCGGGTGCGCGTCTGCAGCAGGCTCAGCACGCCGATGATGGCAGCGCTGCCCAGCATCACCGCGATTTCGGCCTCCTTGAAGCGCAGGGTCCCGAACAAGGTCACCTGCCCCTGCAGGAACTCGTACTTGTAGGTCAGGCCGGAGGGCCCGAAGATGATGCGGAAAATCTCCTCGGCGGCGATGTACAGACCGATCGAGGCGATCAGCGGCACGAACGGCGGCTGATGCAGGATGGGCTGGTAGCACAGGCGAAACATCAGGATACCGCCGACGCCGGCCACGATCATGGCCGCGACCAGCGCCGCCGCGAGGCTGCCGGTCTGGTTGGCGACCATCACGCCGACATAGCCGCCCAGCGTGAAGAACGCGGCGTGGGCGACGTGCAGCACGCGCAGCAGGCCGTACACCAGCGTCAGCCCGAGGGCGATCAGGGCATAGATGCTGCCCTGAACCAGCCCCTGCGCAATCAATTCTACGAACAGCATGCGGTTTCTCTAGAAAATGTCATAGAAGCCTCAAGCCGAGGAATCTGCTGCTTGCTCTCGCTGAAAAGCGGATTCCTCGCTGCGCTCGGAATGACAGAATTTAGATTGTCAGAGATGCGCCGACTATTACTTCGCCTTTGTCGGCGGCGCCAGCAGCACCGGATCGGAGATCACCGAATGGCGATGGAAGGTCTTGCCCTTGACCACTTGCACCTGCACGTCCTTCTTCACTTCGTGCAGGTCGTTGAAGGTTAGCGTGCCGATGGGCGTGGTGAAGGTGCCGCTTTCGATCGCCTTCTTCAGCGCCTCGCCGCCTTTGCCCCCGGTCTTCTTCAGGCCTTCGATGGCGATGGCCGTTGCGGTGTAGGTCGATGCCCCGACCATGTCCGCCCCGTAGTTGTACGCGGCGCGGAAATCCTTCAGGAACGCCTGCGTCGCGGGCGATGCCGAGTCGCGATCGAGCGACGTGGTCACCAGCGTGCCCTCGGAAGCGGCGCCGGCGATCTCGATGAATTTCTCCGAGTCGTAGCCTTCCTGTCCGATGACCGGAACGGTGACGCCGGCCGCGCGCAACTGGTTCACCAGCGGGCCCGCGGTGAAATAATAGCCGGACGCATAGATCAGCTCAGGATTGTCCGATTTGACTTTGGAGATCAGCGCGCCGAACTGGCGGTCGGGCATGCTGTACTCGTACTCGTTGATGATGGTCAGGCCCATTTTCGGCGCCGCTTCCTTGAAGCCGGCGCCGAGCGCCTGGCCGAAATCGTTCTTGAGGGTGATCATCACCACCTTCTTCTTCCCGAGATCGCTCGCCAGGCGCGCGCCGGCGCGGCCCTGCACTTCGCCCATGGTCGCGGTGCGGAACACGTAATCGCCCGCCAGGGTCACGTCCGGGTGGATGGAATAGGCCACGACGTAAGGCACTTTCGCCGCCTGGAACAGCGGCGCCGCAGCGCGCGTGGAGGCGGAGTAGGAACCGGACACGCCCGCCACGACCTTGTCCTTCTCGATCAGCTTGGTCGCCGCCGGGGTGGCTTCCTTGGGCGAAGCCTGGTCGTCGTAGATCACGAGTTCGATCTTCTCGCCATTGATCCCGCCCTTGGCGTTGGCGTCGGCCACAGCGAGCTTGGCGCCGTCCAGGGCCGATTTTCCGTCTGCGGCGGCGAATCCCGTGAGCGGCACGTTGATGCCGATCTTCACCTCCGCCATGGCGGACACGCCGAACTGCATTGCGAAGGCAGTGGTTACCGCGATGGCCAGTCTGTTCAGTTTCATTTGCTTGTCTCCTCGTCAGGTTGCCAGATGAATTGCGCCGGTCGTGCCATCCGCCCTGCAGCGCCTTTGCCGGATGCCGTAATCGACCCGCCGGGTACGCCCCGGTAAAACCAATTGTCTATACAAATCGCTGTCGCCAATGTAGCACCAAAGTTTTTTCGTTGCAAGGGGTTGTATAGACAACATGAAGTGCGGAAAATAGCGTCATCGGCAAACCGAGCGGCAAGGCGCGCGATGACGAACAGGACGACCGGCAAGACGAAGGGCAGGGCCGCGCCCCGCGGCGGCGGCGTTCCGTCGTTCCAGAGGATCAAGAACCACATCCTGCAGCGCATCCACGCCGGCGAGTGGAAGGAAGGCGACCAGATTCCCACCGAGGCGGCGCTGGGGCGGCAGTTCGGCGTGGCGCGCATGACGGTCAACCGCGCCCTGCGCGAACTCGCCGGCGAGCAGATCGTCAGCCGCATCCAGGGCCTGGGCACCTTCGTCGCGCAGCAGAAATACCAGTCGACGCTGGTGGCGATCCGCAGCATCGCCGACGAGGTGCGCGCCCGCGGCGACAGCCACGCCTGCGTGGTCAAGCTGCTGGAAAACGTGAAGGCACCGGCCGCGCTGGCACAGAAATTCGAGGCGCACCGCGGCTTCCGCCTGTTTCACTCGGTGCTGGTGCACTACGAAAACGGCGAGCAGATCCAGCTCGAGGACCGCTGGGTCAACGCCGCGCTCGCACCGGATTACCTGAGCCAGGATTTCGCCCATTCGACGCCGAACGAATACCTGATGCGTGTCGCCCCGCTGCAGGGCGTCAGCTATCGCATCGAGGCGAGGCTGCCGCCGGCGGACATACGCAAGCGCCTGGGAATGCCCGCGGGTGAGCCCTGCCTTGTGTTGTACCGGACCACCCGTTCAATGGGAACGGTCGCCTCGGTGGCCACCATGTGGCACCCGGCCAGCCGCTATCAGCTGACCGGATCCTTTTGAGATTTTTGAAGACATGAATTTGTGAGGACAAGATGAACCAGCGCGTGGTCGAGTGCGTACCCAATTTTTCCGAAGGCCGGGACATGGCGAAAATGCGCCAGATCACCGACGCCATAGGATCCGTCTCCGGCGTGAAGCTCATGGACGTCGATCCCGGCGCTGACACCAACCGCACCGTGGTCACCCTGGTCGGCGATCCGGAAAGCGTGCTCGAGGCCGCGTTCCGCGGCATCGCCGCGGCCGCGCGGCTGATCGACATGCGCCAGCACACGGGTTCACACCCGCGCATGGGCGCATGCGACGTGTGCCCGTTCATACCGGTCGAAGGTGTCACCATGGACGAATGCGCCGGGCTCGCGCGCCGGCTGGGTGAGCGCGTCGGCAAAGAACTCGAAGTGCCGGTCTACCTGTATGAGCACGCCGCCAGCCGGCCCGAGCGCAGCAATCTGGCAGTGGTGCGCAAAGGCGAATACGAGGGCCTGGAAAAGAAGTTGCGGGACCCCGAATGGAAGCCGGACTTCGGCCCGGCGAGATTCAATCCCGGATTCGGCGCCCTGATCACCGGTGCGCGCGAATTCCTCATCGCCTACAACATCACCCTCAACAGCACGGACAAGGCGCACGCCACGGACATCGCGCTCGAACTGCGCGAGAAGGGCCGCATCGCGCGGCGCGGGCAGAAGGGCGCGTATTACTCCAGCGGACAGGAACTGCGCTATGCCGAGGGGGCATTTCCCTGCGGCAACTGCGATTTCGACGGCCAGCGCTTCGAGGACACCGAGAAACACTGCCGCGAAGCACACGGCTATTCGCTGCGCGAACTGCTCGCCGCGAACGACATCGACGCGGCGAAGGACGTCGTCGGACAGAAGGTCTACCGCGCCGGCCGGTTCAAGGCGTGCAAAGCCATCGGCTGGTATGTGGCGGCGTACAAGCGCGTCCAACTGTCGATCAACCTGACCAATTGGCGCGTCACATCGCCGCGGGACGTGCTGGAGGCCGCGCGAACCATGGCGGCGGCGCGCGGTCTGGTCGTGACCGGCAGCGAAATCGTCGGCCTGGTGCCGTTCCAAGCCCTGTACCAGGCCGGGCGCGCCTACCTCGAGGCGCAGGGCAAGAGCGCGTTCGTGCCCGTCGGTGACGTACTCCAGGCCGGAGTGTTCAGCCTGGGCCTCAACGACGCAGCGCCGTTCGAATTGGAGAAGAAGGTACTCGGCTTGCCCAGGACCTACGCCGACGGATTGATGGACATGCGCGGCCGCGACCTCGTCGACGAAGTAAGCCGCGGCACGCCCGCCCCCGGCGGCGGCTCCATCGCCGCCCTTGCAGGCAGCCTGGGCGCGGCGCTGGCATCGATGGTGGCCAATCTGACGCAGGGCAAGGCCGGCAGCGACGCGGCCGAGCGGCAACTCCTGGCCGCTGCCGAAAAAGCGCAGCGCGTGAAAGATGCCCTGATGCTGGCAGTGGACGAAGACACCTCCGCTTTCAGCGCCTACATGGACGCGCGCCGCCTCCCCGCAGGTACGGCGGAAGAGAAAGGGCATCGCGCCGCGAAAATGCAGGAAGGCCTGAAACTCGCGATCGACGTGCCGCTGCGCACCGCGCGTCTTTCCTACGAGGCGATGGAAACCGCGGAACTGGCCATGCAGCACGGCAATCCGAATTCCATTACCGACGCCATGGTGGGTTTCACCATCGCCTCCGCCGGCGTGCGAAGGATCTTCCAGTAGCTGGCAGCCGGGTTCTCATGGTTCGATCCCGACGCGGTCAGAATCTCTCGCACGAATTGGTCATAGGGCCGGTTCCGCTCCACTTCTTGTCGGATCCAGGCGCGAAACAGCTCCGCGCCTTCCTTGCCCAGAAACTTGCTATTGCATTGCAGCAGGTCCGCCCATTTGTTCGCCCAGTAATCCACGTACTCAGGGCTGCCAACCAGCCGGTCGATGAGCTCGTCCCGCTTTTCCCGCTGGTCCCCAGCGTCGTTGACGAAAGTATGCATCTCCTCCCGCGACGGCGGAAATCCTGTCAGCTCCAGAT
>JAPLRD010000106.1 GCA_026399375.1 Pseudomonadota bacterium | reverse complement strand
GAAGAAAGGGCGCATTTCGAAAATCGACATCGAACTCACGAAAGATCTGTACTCCCGTCGCGCCATCAACGTTCCGGCGATATTGATGGGCGCGGTGTTCGGCTCGCACACCTCGGACGGCGAGATGTACGCCAAGGTGATGGACATGCCGGAGGTGCGCGCCATCGACATTTCGCTGAAGGAACTGGATGCGCCCGAGGTGCAGCGCATACGCATCACGGCGGACGAGGGCTCGGTATGGCTGGATTCGCGCAACCGCGGCGGCGCCAGGGTCGCGATCGTCGCCGCGGAGCCGTCGCGCGAAGCCGCCATCGGCGCAGCCCGGTCGCTGGGCATTCAGCTGGTTGATTGAGTCGTTTCCGAAACGAAGAAGGTCATTGAGGAGAGCGCCATGTACAGGAATTGGATCAAGGCAATCGGCTGCGTCGTGCTTTTGGCGCAGGCGGCACTTCCGGCGTTCGCCGACACCTGGCCTACCCGCGCGATCAAGCTGGTGGTGCCGTATCCGCCCGGGGGCAGCACCGACGTGACCGCCCGCGTGATCGCGGAAAACCTGCGGCCGCTGCTCGGGCAGTCGGTGGTCGTCGATAACCGGCCGGGAGCGGGCGGCAATATCGGCGCGGAAGCCGTGGCCAAGTCTGCGCCCGACGGATATACCCTGCTCATGGCCACGAGCACGCACGTGACCAATATGAGCCTGTACAAGAATCTGCCCTACGACTTCGTACAGGACTTCTCGCCGGTGGCGCAGATCACGTTCATTCCGAACGTGCTGGTGGTCGGGCAGAGTCTGCCGGTGAACAACCTCGCCGAATTCATCGCCTATGTGAAAAGCGGCAAGTATGCGGTGAATTACGGTACGGCCGGCAACGGCTCGTCGCAGCACCTCTCCAGCGCCCTGTTCAACAGCATGGTCGCGGGCAACATGGTGCACGTGCCCTACAAGGGCGGCGCGCCGGCAACGGCGGACTTGCTCGCCGGCCAGATCCAGGCCTATTTCGGTCCGCTGGTCGAGGTGCTGCCGCATATCCGCGGAGGCAAAGTCAAGGCCCTGGGGATCACCACGAAGAAGCGCTCGCCGCTGCTGCCCGAAGTACCGACGATCGCCGAGGCGCTGCCCGGATACGAAGTGGCTTTGTGGAACGCCATTCTCGCTCCGGGCAAGACGCCGGCGGATATCGTCACCAAGCTGAACGAGGCCATAGTAAGGGTCCTGAGCCTGCCCGAGGTCAAGGCGCGCCTGGCGGAGCAGGGGTCCGAGTCGGTCGGCAATTCCCCCGCCGAATTTGCCCAGTTCATCGGTGCAGAGGTCGGGAAGTGGAAAGAGCTTGTGCGGATTTCCGGGGCGAAGATCGAATGAACGCACATGTTTTGGGGGCGGCAGTGAAAATCTGCTTCAAATGGCTGTTCGGTCTGATTGCCGCATGCGCGGTCTCTTTCGCCCAGGCGCAGGCCTATCCGGCGCGGCCCATTACCATGATCGTGCCCTTGCAGGCGGGCAGCTCGCTCGACGTGGTGATTCGGATCGTGGCGCAGAAGATGTCGGAAAGCCTGGGCCAGCAGATCGTCGCCGAGAATCAACCCGGGGCCGCGGGCGCCATCGGTGCGGAGCGCGTCATGCGCGCCACGCCGGACGGCTACACCATCGCTGCCTTCAACGACGCGGTGCTGACCATGGTGCCGAACCTGCGCAAGAACATCGCCTACGACCCGCTAAAGAGCTTCGCTCCGGTCAGCCTCATGGGGAACAACTCCTGGCTGCTGGTGGCACACCCCAGCCTGCCGGCGAAGAACGTGGCGGAATTGATCGCGCTGGCCAAGTCCAAGCCCGGGGAACTCAACTACTCCTCGGGCGGCAACGGCAGCCCGCAGCACATCGCCATGGAACTGTTCCAGTCGCTGGCAGGGGTCAAGTTGACGCACGTACCCTACAAGGGCACGACCCAGGCGACGCTGGACGTGATCAGCGGCCAGATTCCGATGATGTTCTCCGGCACCAACGCCGTCGTGAATTACGTGCGCGAAGGCAGGCTGCAGGGCCTGGGTGCGGGCGGCGACACGCGCTCGCCGCTGCTTCCCGCGGTGCCGACGGTCGCAGAGGCGGGCGTGCCGGGATTCAAGTTCGTCACCTGGTTCGGCCTGTTCGTGCCGCCGAATACGCCGAAAGAAATTATCGCGCGGCTGCACGCCGAAGTGTCAAAGGCATTGGCGGCGCCGGACGTGCGGGAGAAACTGGTCGCGCAAGGCATAGAGATCGAAACGTCGACACCGGAGCAACTTACCGCGTTGACCAAGGCACGGCTTGAACAGATGGGCAGGTTGATCAAGGCCGCGGGCGTCGTCGTCGAATAGAGTCGCCGAATAGCGTCGTTGATAAAGGCCAGCGGATGGCAGCAGCGCGAAAACCATAACCGGGAGCAAAGCGTGGCAAAACTGGAAGGCAAAAGTGTGTTGGTAATCGGCGGCAGTTCCGGAATCGGGTATGCGACTGCGGTCGGCGCCCTGGCCGAGGGGGCGAAGGTGACCATCGCCAGCCGCTCGGAAGAAAAATTGCACGCCGCAAGAGCGGGCCTCGGCCGCAAGGTGGAAGCGCGTCCGCTGGATGTTACCAGTGACGCCGGGGTCGAGGCGTTTTTCAAGGATGTACCGGCGTTCGATCACATCGTTGTCAGCGGTGCAGCCTTCAAGTTCGGCACCGTGCGCGAGCAGAATATCGAAGATGCCTACGCCGCGATGAACGTCAAGTTCTGGGGCGCCTATCGCGTGGCGCGGAACGCGACCGTTGCGCCCGGCGGATCTTTCGTCTTCGTCTCAGGATTCCTCAGCCGTCGCCCCAAACCGAACATGGTCCTGGTCGGCGCCATCAACGCCGCGCTGGAAACCCTGACCCAGGGACTTGCGCTGGAAATGGCGCCGGGACGGTTCAACGTGGTCTCGCCCGGCATCATCGACACGCCGACGCGCGCAGCGATGCCGGAGGAGGCGCGCAAGACCATGCTGGAGAACGTCGCCAGGTCGCTTCCGGTCAAGCGCGTGGGCCTGGCCGAGGACTGCGCGGACCAGATCCTGCTGATGCTGCGCAATACGTTCATGACGGGATCGGTCGTCTATATCGACGGGGGCGGACTGCTGGTCTGATCCTGTGACCTGACGCGCGATGCGATGATGGCAGAGACGAAAAGCGCTTCCTGGGACGAGGACTACGATTTCGTCGTTCTCGGAGCCGGCGCGGGGGGCATGACCGCCGCCCTGGTCGCGTCCATCGAAGGCATGCGTACGCTGCTGATCGAAAAGAGCGACCAGATCGGGGGCACCACCGCGCGCTCTTCGGGCACTGTCTGGATACCCGACAATCCGGAGCAGCGCCGGCTGGGCATCGTCGATGACGAAGCCAAGGCGCGCGTCTATCTGGACGCGCTCGTCGGCGACCGGGCCGATCCCTCGTTGCGCGAGGCGTTCATCAGCGCCGGGCCGCAGATGCTGGAATACCTGGAGAAGCGCGCCGATATTCGCTTCCAGATCTACCGCCGCCATCCCGACTACCGCCAGGAACTCCCCGGAGCCGCCGATGGCGGGCGGCCGCTGGAGCCGCTGTCCTTCGACGGCCGCACGCTGGGGCGTGAATTCCGCCGGGTGCGCGCGCCGCTGCGCGAACTGATGCTGTTCGGCGGCATGATGGTGACGCGGGCGGAGGCGGCACGCCTGTTGCGCGCCGGCAGGTCATGGGAATCTTTTCTGCTCGGCGCGGGGCTCACGCTGCGCTATCTCGCCGACCGGCTGCAATACTCGCGCGGCACCCGGCTTGTGCTGGGCAACGCCCTCGCGGCGCGTCTTTTCAAGAAACTGCTCGATCGCCGCGTGGTGATCTGGTACGAGGCGGATACGACCGCGTTGGTGAAAGACAACGGGCGTGTATGCGGACTCACGGTCGAGCGCAACGGCAAGACCGTGCGCGTGCGCGCGCAGCACGGCATCGTCCTCGCCGGAGGCGGCTTTCCTGCAAATCCGGCGATGCGCGGGCGCTACCTGCCGCAGCCGGTCGCCGAGCACACCGCGGCCTTCGAAGGCTGCGTGGGCGGGACGCTGCAGCTTGCGCTAGACGCCGGGGCCGTTTTGGGCAGTCCGGGCGAGGACAACGCGCTCTGGTTCCCGAGTTCCATCGGCAGGCGCAAGGACGGTTCGACCATCGTCTATCCGCACATCGTGCTCGACCGCTCCAAGCCAGGATTGGTCGCGGTGAATTCGGCCGGGCGGCGTTTCGTCGACGAGGCCGTTTCGTATCACCAGTTCGTGCGCGCCATGTATCGCGCACACCGCGAATCTCCGTGCATTCCCGCCATGCTCGTATGCGACCGGCGCTTCCTGCGCAAGTACGGCCTGGGAATGATAAGGCCGATGACGCCGGTGTTGACGTCCTATGTCGACAGCGGCTACCTGAAAGTCGCCGATTCGATCGAGGCACTGGCGCAAAAAATCGGCGTCGATGCGCGCGGCCTGGCTGAAACGGTGAGACTGAACAACGAATCCGCGAGGTCGGGCATCGACGCCGAATTCGCCAAGGGCGGCAACGCCTACGATCTGAACAACGGCGATCCTGACAACTTGCCGAACCCGTGTCTGGGCCCGATCGAGGTCGGCCCGTTTTGCGCAGTCGCCGTGTACCCGACGCCTCTGGGGACCAGCCTGGGGCTGCGCACCAACGCGCATGCCGAGGTCTGCGATGCGACCGGGAGGGTAATTGCCGGTCTTTACGCCTGCGGCAACGACATGGACTCTGTCATGGGCGGCGAGTACCCGGGCGCCGGCGCGCAGCTGGGGCCGGCGATGGCATTCGGCTACGTCGCGGCGATGTGCGCGGCCCGAAGCAGCGACCTGGCCTGAGCGGGAAGCCTCCTAAACACCCGTGAACCCTTCACTCAAAAGCAGGGTGGTACGCCGCCAATCATTTCCGCCACCGGCTCGAACCTTCAACTGCGAGCGGAACATCGTCGGCGATGCGCCGCACGGCGTACACTTGAATCGCGCTCAGGACGTATATTGCTGACAATTCGGCAGGAAATGATGTGTGTACATCAGCACAGAACCTCATTCTCACTTGCACTCTAGGGAGTCAACATGTCACAACCAGTACCAGTACGCCAATTTCCCAATTCACCCGAGGTCGCCGCGATGGTGCGCAAACTCGGCAGCGTGCAGCACGGCGACAGCAAGATCCTTTCGCCCGAACAAGTGGCCGAAATGCTGGGTCATTTCAACGTCCCCGGCCGCGCCAGTTTCCGTTCGTCCGCGCCATATCTTGCCGCAGGTTACCAGGGCGGCGCCACGATGGATTTTGTGCAAACCTATTTGGACGCAATCCGCTATCCCTGCTATCCCGTCGGTGATGCGCGCCGCGTCAGAATCCCATCGCTGAAAGTGCTGGCCGAGGTTTATACCCCGGGCGTGGGTTTCATTTGCAATGTCATCAAGCACCTGCTGTGGGAATCGATCGACTTGCGCCTGTTTGCGGCCGACATCGCCGACGACAGGGCCCGCCAGGCCATCTTGTATCGGGCCAACGCCCTGTACAGTCTTGCCAAGGCGCTGTCACACACCAATTTGATTATTCCCGTCAGTCGCGGGTCAAATCTGGATGCGATCAAGGCCAAGATAGCCGCCATTGGCAAGGCGGTCTATATTATTACCGACGGAACGGCCATCCTCGGCCTGGGCGATATTGGCCCCCAGCCGGGCGCCCCGGTCATGACCGGGAAAGCCATCCTGATTACAGGCCTTGCGGATATTCCGGCCATCAGCCTGGTGCTGGATGAAACCGATCCGGACAAGATCGTCGACTTGCTCACCAAGATACTGCCCGAGCGCGGCGGGTCAATCAATCTGGAAGACCTGTCTTCACCCCACTCTTTTGAGGTGGAAAGAAAACTCCAGGACAAAATTTCCATCCCCGTATTCGACGACGATCAGTGGGGCACGGGTATCGTGGTCGCGGCTGCGCTCATCAATGGCGCAAAACTGATGGGCAAGCCTTTAAGCGAGCTGGCCGTCCATTTCCAGGGGGCCGGCGCCGGCGCCATTGGCGTTGCACTCATCTTGGCTGCGGCGGGTGTCAATCCCGGCAAGATGCAGATGGCCGACTCCAAGGGGCTTTTGTATGCCGGCCGAAGGGTCGGAATGAACGAGGAAAAAAATCATATTGCAGCCATCATCAATGCAGCCGGGCGAACCGGATCATGGGAGAACGGGCTTCGCGGAGCCGACATCTACATCGGTTTGTCGGCTTCAGAAGCCGACAAACGGACTCCGTTCACGCTGAAGCACATGGCCATGATGAACGAGCGTCCCGGCATCATCTCCCTGGCCAATCCCAGTCCGGAAATCCTGACGACGAATGATGAAGACGTCAACGTTGCATATAAAAGGCTCCGTGACGCCGGTGCAGCCTTCGTCGGCACCGGTCGCTCGGACGCTCCCAATGGCGTCAACAACGTTCTCGGCTTTCCGGCGATTCATAAGGCGGGCGGCTTCCTGGCTGAAGCCACCTCATACCAACGCACGGACTATGTGGTGGCCGCACGCGCCATCGCAGACCTGCTGGGCGAGGTCACGCCGGAGCGCATTATCGTCGATCCGCTTGACCCACGCGTAGTGCCGGTCGTTTCCGAAGCAGTTGCGGCCGCAATTCGAGAACGTTAGGCTGGCTAGATTGTCTGTCGTTCATTCGGTTTTCCCTTGGAGAAACGAGGCTGTGATGATCAATCTGATGCGCCTGCTGACGCGCTGTCTTGTTTTTACGATGTCGATTGCCATCGGCGCCAACGCCATGGCGCAGCCGTATCCATCGAAGCCGGTGCGACTCATCGTGCCATTCGGCGCCGGCGGCATAACCGATCTCGTAGCGCGCGTTCTTGCCGAGAAACTGTCCGGACATCTCGGACAGCCAGTCGTGGTCGAGAACAGGCCTGGCGCCGGGGGCAACATCGCGGCAGCAGCGGTAGCGAAGAGTCCAGCGGATGGCTATACGCTGCTGATGTCTACCGCCGCGATGCTGTCGGTCAACCCTGTGCTGTACAAACAGCTTCCGTTCGATCCGAAAGACCTCACCCCGGTGGCGTTGGTTGCGAATACGCCGCATGTGATCGTCGTTCACTCCGGGGTGCAGGTGGCCACGTTGTCGGAGCTCGTCGCGCTCGCCAAGTCGAGACCGGAAACAATCAACTTCGGTACGGCCGGGAACGGCAGTTCGCCGCATATTGCGCTGGAGCTTCTGAAAACACTCACCGACTCAAAGTACGTACACATCCCCTTCAAGAGCGGAGCGGAGAGCGTTACCGCAGTTGTTTCGGGAAATGTGCAGATGACAATGGAAGCGATCCCGATTGTAGCGGCGCATGTCAAGGCGGGAAAACTCAGGGCATTGGCGATCGCATCCCCTCGTCGCGCCTCCGCGATGCCTGACGTTCCCACCGCTGCAGAAGCGGGATTTCCGGGTCTGGAGACCGGTTCAGTGTCGGGCATCGTTGTACCCGCTGCAACGCCGAAAGACGTCATTGCAAGGCTCAATCGTGCGGTGAACGCCGCGCTTGACGAACCCGGAACACGCGAACGCCTGGTCAATCAAGGCTCGGACGCGCTTACATCGACGCCGGAAATGTTCCAGGTCTTTATCGCGCAAGAGACTGAAAAATGGACAAAAGTCATTCGCGCGAGCGGCATGCGTATCGAGTGAGCGCGAGCATCGGGAGAGAATGGACATGAATGCGCAAACGATCTGGCGAGGATGGCTGGAACATATCCATATCGCAGAGCAGGCATCGGCGGAGATGGATGAACTCCTGGAAGCGAAATTGATCGCCGGCGTCGGGATCAAGGGGGATCGCTATGCAACCGGCAAAGGCTACTACTCTTACAAACCGCATTCCGATCGCCAGGTGACCCTGATCGAGATGGAGACACTGGAGGGACTGAAGCGAGATCACGGATTGTCGCTTGCGCCCCATGAGTCTAGACGCAACCTGACCACGCGCGGAGTGCCGCTCAACCATCTTGTAGGAAAATATTTTCGGGTGGGTGAGGTGTTGCTCTACGGCGGACGGTTGAACGTACCGTGCGAATATCTGGACAAGCTGCTGGACCGACCGCTATTCAACCCGTTGCTCAATCGATCGGGCCTCAACTGCAGAATCATTGAGGGTGGAACGCTGCGGCGGGGCGACATCATAGAACCGGCCACCCAACCTGCGCCCGGGTGAATCGTCATGGCAATGAAGCTTCTCATCAAGACGACAGTACTGTCCGTACGCGAGGAAGCCGAAGGCGTACGTTCGTTTGTACTGGTGCCGGCGAAGCGTCCGGTGTTGCCGCCCTTTCAACCGGGAGCACACGTCATTGTTCAGGTCCCCAACGGGCTGCGGCGGGTCTACTCGCTCTGTTCGGATCCCGCAGACGATACACGTTGGCGGATCGCGGTGCTGCGCGAACCCGCGGGACTGGGTGGCTCCGCTTGCATGCATGACAATGTGCGCGAAGGAACGTCGCTTTTCGTCACTTATCCCGACAATCATTTCCCGCTCGACCAGGAAGCAGGGCGCCATATCTTCATTGCCGGCGGAATCGGCATCACGCCATTCTTGCCGATGGTCATTCAGGCCCGCCGGATGAGTGCGCCTTTCGAGTTGCACTACTGTTCGCGTTCGGCTTCGCGTGCCGCATTCACCGGCGAACTCGAAGCGCTGTGTCCGCCGAGGACGTTTTTCCCCCACTACGACGGCGGAAACCCGTCCGAGGGGCTGAATATCCCGCAATTGCTCGAAAAAGCTGAGACCGGGACCCACGTATATGCATGCGGACCGGCAGGTATGTTGGACGCCGTGCGGCGAGCGAGCGCGCAATGGCCGTCGACGCAGGTGCACTACGAGGCGTTTTCGGGACTGCCGATCGACCAACTTTCTCGCGGCGAGCCTTTCCGGATTCGAATTGCCTCCAGCGGGCAGTTGATCGAGGTGGGGGAGTCGAAGTCGGCACGGACTGCGCTTGGTGAAGCGGGATTCGCGATCGATGCGGTTTGCGAGCGCGGCGTCTGCGGCACCTGTAAAGTCCGGTATGTTGCCGGTGAACCGGTGCACCGGGATTCAGCCCTCATGCCAACCGAGCGCGCAAGCCATTTTGTTACCTGTGTTTCTCGCGCACGCGGTGAAATCAAACTGGATCTCTGAGCGCCGGCCCTGCCATCAGAGAACCGGATTTCAGCGGCCGTTCGCCAGCCACTTGAAGCTACGCATCAGCTGGAGGTCGCGCCTGGGGTCGGCGTGGTTTTGAATAAAAAAAGGGGCTGGACGCCCCTTTCTATTTGCGGTTCTGCACGCTTGTTACTTCAGCGCATCGACGCCCGCTTGCGCGCACTGAGCGTCCTGGTTGCCGGCGGCGCCCGAGACGCCGATTGCTCCGACGATCTTGCCGTCCATGACAATTGGCAGACCGCCGTCGACCGGCACCGCGCCTTCCAGCCCGAGGATACGCAGGCCGGCACCGCCGGCGGCGACACCATCCTGCCACACCTTGGTCGGCCGCTTGTATATCGCCGCCGAGCGCGCCTTGCCCATTGCAACCTTCACGCTGGCCGTCTGAGTAGCATCCATCTTCTCAAGATAGACCAAGTCGCCGGCAATGTCAGTGATGGCGATCGCCATGTTCCAGTTGTTCTTGCGGGCCTCAGCAGCAGTAGCGGCCGCCGCCTTCTTCGCCGTTTCAAGGTTGATCGGTGCCCCGTACGGGTTTGGCATCTGCGCCAGCGCACTCGAAGCGCATACTGCGAACAGCATGGAAACTAATGCCTTCAGAAGCTTCTGCAACATGGTTCATCTCCTTGTGTGGGTCTGCAGCGGGAATAGCACTGTACTGCCGAATCATCTGAAATTCAATCCTACCGTTTTTTCCCCACCGGCCAGTGACTGAGGCTTGGCTTTTGATTCCGCCAGGCCGAGCAATGCACTGAGACTGCTCTGGGGCGGGCGATGCAGGCGGATGCGAGCCGTAGTTGCAGCGATCGATTCGATTGGCTGAAGATTGTGTCCAATCGGGAATGCCAAAGTGTTGTACGCTTAGGCGGCGCGGACGGCCGCGCAACAATTGAAATCGACAATGCCGATGCAGCGCTCGCACAAACGTTTTGTCATCTTGATAGGCGTGCTGGTCACGCTCTTGCTCGCGCTATCGCTGATCTACATGCTCGGCATGAATTACCTCGAGGGCAAGCCGCGCAATTTCTGGCAGGCGCTACAGTGGGCAGCCGGCACAACTTCGACTACAGGCTATGGCCCCGACACGTCTTGGCAGCATCCCATGATGGTTGTGCTCGTCGTCTTTACTCAATTCATGGGCGTGATGCTGATATTCATGGTGTTGCCGATATATCTAATCCCCTTCCTCGAAGAACGGTTCGAGACCAAGTTGCCGAAAGAAACAGCAAGCGCCAAGGACCACGTGGTGATCTTTGATTACGGTCCCGCGGTGGCTTCGCTGATCACATAACTGGCGCAAGCAGGCATTGCGACCTTGATTATCGATGAAGACGAAGTCAAAGCGCGTCATTTGCTGGCGCAGGGACACCAGGTCCTTTTCGGAAATCTGGACGAAGGCGTGCTGGCGAAGTCCAATCTGAGCCAGGCGCGCGCGCTAATCGTCAACGGCAGCGACGACCGCAATGCGGCAACGATACTGGGGGCGCGCCAGCTCGGCTACACCGGCGAAATACTGGCGCTAGTCGAAGATCCCTACCATCGCCAGCCGATGATTCTCGCGGGTGCCAGCGGTGCTTTTACGCCGCGCCATGCCCTTGGTGCTGCATTGGCGGCACGAGCCAGTCAAAAAGTCAGTCCGACTGTCGCCGGGATTCAACATCTCGGTCACAAACTGCAGGTCGCTGAGGCGCGCATTACGCGCGACAGCGTGTTGGCAGGCAAGACGCTGGCGGAGGCCGGGCTCGGCCAGCACGCGGGCGTCACCGTGATCGGGCAGTGGACCGGTGGCAAACTCGTTTCGCCGCCAACCCCGGACATGCGCCTCGAACCCGGCGGCATTCTGGTTCTGGTGGGCAACGACGAAAGCATCCGAAGCTTCATGAATCTGTGCGCCGGCGCGCGCCGCTTGCGCCGCGACGGGCCGTTCTTGATTGCCGGAGGGGGGGAAGTAGGACGCAAAGTGGCGGAACTGCTCACCGATTGCGGGGAGCAGACCTTCATGATCGACACCCGGGCCGGCCCCGGCG
>JAPLRD010000414.1 GCA_026399375.1 Pseudomonadota bacterium | reverse complement strand
TTGACGAAGTCGCCGGTCATGCGCGTGAATTCAAGCATCTCGGGCATGCTCATTTGCGTCAAAGGGCCGATGATTTCGTGCACGTCGCCGCCGGAGCAGAAATTGCCGCCCTCACCGGTGAAGACAATCGCGCGTACATCCTCCGCGTATTGAAGCTTATGGAAAGTGTCGCGCAGTTCGGCGTAGCTCTCGAACGTCAGTGGATTCTTGCGCTCCGGACGGTTCAGGGTAATCGTTCCGACGCGGTCTTTGACTTCCCATTTGAAATGTTGAGGACGCCATTCGGCAGCTTTAAGTTTGTACATGAGGTTCCCCGGATCAATGTTGTTTTGCTAGCTATTGGTGTTTTGGATCGAGTGTTCGCCGGTCCGGGCATCAACCGGCCAGCGTCAGCCCGCCGCTGACGCTGATGATCTGTCCGGTGATGAAATCCGCGCGTTTGCTGGCGAAGAAAAGAACGGCATCCGCTACCTCCGAGGGCTTCGCCAGCCGACCCATGGGCGTGACGCGAACGAATGCTTCGCGATGCTTTTCCGGCACCGCGGCGAGCAGAGGCGTATCGGTCGGGCCGGGGCAGACGCAATTTACGTTGATGTTGAAGCGCGCCATTTCCCTAGCCAGGGACTTGGTAAAGGCGATGGCGCCACCTTTCGCGCCGGCATAGACCGACTCGCCCAGGCTGCCCACGCGTCCCGCATCGCTCGAAACGATTACGACCTTGCCCGCTTTGCGCTCTATCATGGCGTCGACGAAGGCCCGAGTGAAGGCAATCGGTCCGAGCAGGTTAAGGTCGATCACTTTGCGCCAGAAATCGGGTGTGTTCTTCACGAAAGGCTCGACCTTGCCCCAGCCGGCAACGTTGGCGACGATGTCGACGTGGCCGCAGCGCTCGTACGCCGCCCGCCTGAATGCCTCGATCGAGTCGAGGTCGGTTACATCGAGACGGATGAAATCGGCGCCGAATCCACCGGCACGAATCGCTGCCGCGCTTTGCTCACCCCCTTCTTCGGCGATGTCTCCGAGCAGCACATGCGCCCCCGCCTGTGCCAGTGTTTCCGCTGTCGCACGCCCGATCCCCGAGGCGGCGCCGGTGATGACCGCTGTCTTGCCGTCCAATCGCATAATTCGCTCCAAAATAAGAAAAATCACTTCCATAGCTCGCATCGACATCCTCACCGAACTTGAACCGGCGACCGGGCCGACGTTGGCAGACGGACGTGGCTCCTGCATCCGGAGTGACGTCGATACTTGACTGAATGAGCATTCATTCAGTACCATAAAATAACATGAACGAAAGCCCTTACGCAAGAAGCCGATGCTTGCACAGGCCGGCGAAAAGCCTGCAGTGCGTCATGTAAAGACGGTGCGATTCCAAGCTCGAAGGCATGCGCTGGAAGTTTTTGTCGACCAGTCACGCTTGAGAGGTCCGGACCCGGTAGAATCGGTTCGCATACAAATTTGCCCAGATTGCCGGATATTCCGGCCTTTCTGAGTCTTTCTGAAAGGGAGCCTTAAGTGAGTTATGTCGTCGAACTGTGGCAGCAGCCTTCCCTGCCTGTGATTGGTTCCAAAGACCGCTTTCCGGTGCGCCGCATATTCTGCGTCGGCCGCAACTATGTCGAACACCAGAAAGAAATGGGGGGCGACGGCCGCGAGCAACCGTTCTTCTTCTGCAAGGCGGCGCATGATCTGGCGGCCGTCGATGCCGGCGAGAGCGGCAAGATTCATTACCCGCCGATGACCGGCAATTTCCATTGGGAAACCGAGATGGTCGCCCTGATCGGCAAGGGAGGCTACAAGATTGCCGCGGAGCACGCCAATGAACATGTTTGGGGCTATGCAATCGGCCTGGATATGACGCGCCGCGACCTGCAGCAGGTGGGAAAAGACAAAGGCCGGCCCTGGAGTTTCGGCAAGGACTTCGACCAGGCGGCACCCTGCGGGCCGGTCACACCGGCGAGCAAAGTGGGGCACCCGTCCAAGGGCGCGC
>JAPLRD010000202.1 GCA_026399375.1 Pseudomonadota bacterium | reverse complement strand
CTCGCGACCTCCATGCCGAGTTCGCGCAGACGCCGCAGCGGGACGAGCCCCGCTTCGTTGAAAAACACGTCGTCGTTCCAGTCGCGCATGTACTTGGTCTGGATGAAATAGGTGGCGCGCAATCCCGCTCCCGCCTCGTATTCGGCGTATTGAACCG
Source organism: Pseudomonadota bacterium (assembly GCA_026399375.1). Lineage (GTDB taxonomy): Bacteria > Pseudomonadota > Gammaproteobacteria > Burkholderiales > SG8-39 > 2-12-FULL-64-23. The sequence goes on along the minus strand of JAPLRD010000202.1, from coordinate 21,658 downwards.
CGTTGGTGAGCGATTTCCCGTAATCGACGTCGTGGGTGAGGAGCGCGGCCAGTGCCTTGCCTTGTGGCACGGTGCCAATCGTGACCGCCGCCGGCTCGCCTTCGCGGTACATGTCCCGCAGCAGGCGCAAGAGCACGTCAAGCGCGGGTTCGTATTCGTTCACATAGCTGCGCGCGACGCCCTGCTCGCGATTGTTGTAGCCGGTGAGCAGCACGAAGCCCAGATCGATGCCGAAGGCATACGCGCGCCCTTTGCCGGGGCGGTGCGCGGTGATCGCGGCGGTGCCATCGTCGAAGCGCGCCACCGGTTCGGTCGCGCCGGCGTAGCCGAAGCTGCCCGCCGCGTTTGCGCCGGACTTCGGATTGGAAAAAGGGATCACGCGCTCGCGCGCATCGTCGAATGGAAGCGTCAGCGGATGTGCGGGATCGAAGGCGATCTCGCGCCGCGTTCGGGCCGGCTTCGCTTCGCCAAAGCCGAATACCTCGTTCAGGCCGCCGCCCTCGACATTGACGCCGATCAGCGTACCGCCTTCGGCCGGAAATTTTGCCAGCGCCTGTAGCGCTTCGGCCGGGAGCACGCGCCCCGAGATGGTCGGATAGACAAGCACCACACGATGGCGCAGGGCCTCGCGGTAGTTCTGCGTGATGCGAAACGGCACGCCGATGCTTTGCAGCCCATGCACCAGGCCGAGCCAGGCGGAGTCCGGATCGGTCAGGAGAAGCGCGAGCCGTCCCGTGCCGCCGCCCTCGTAGTCTTGCCACCGGACGGGCTGCGCCGGCGGCACCACGCTGCGTTCCTGCGGCCCGGTGACACCTTTGAACACATGGATCGTCCCGTGTCCGCCGCTCCACCACGAATAGGCTCCCAGCGCGGATGCCAAAGCAATCGCCGCAAGCGCGAGCCATTTCCGCAATTTTACTTTGTGCTCACCCATGCAAAATCGCTCATAGCCGCGTGATGTCGTCGCATTATATTCCCCCGCATCGACGACAACCGGCGGCGAGATCAATCCATGCAGGAAGCCACACCCTGCTCATCGGTGGCGCCAATGGCGACCTTCGATGCAAGTTCGTGGTTTTCGGAAGCAGACGTCGATTGGCCGGCCGAGGCCTCGGTGCGGGTGCCGCGTTATCTTACGGCGCGCTGTTATTTTGCCCCTGCCGGACAACTGAGATAAGTCGATTGCAATTGCGCCCAGGATTTCGGCGCGTCAAAGTCCTTGACCAGCGCTCCGTCGAAAGGATTGCCGCTGGCTTCCTTGACGCCGTAAAGGACCATGTAGCCCGGAAAGTAGCCGGGCATGCCGATTCTTTGCACTTCACCGCACAGCGTTGCGTGAAGCTCCGGAGTTTTCATGAGCCGGATCATGAGCTCGTTCAACCTGCTTTGTTTTTCCGGCGGTTCCTGCAAGAGGGTGTTCGTTATCATGACGCTCTTCGACTGGCCTGCTTCCTTGTTCGTGATCCGCTCGGCGTCGAACGCGCTGTAAGTCCCGGCCAGAACGAACAGCCTGGCGGCAAACTCGTAATTTTCTTTGGCAAGGCATTCGGAAACGCCTCTGTAAAGGTCGGGCGGGGTGTATGTGTTCCTGGCTTCCGACAGGGGAATGCAGCCGATTTTTTGGCTCGATCCCAGGCCGGGCTCTATCCGGTAATTGGCGGCCCGGCCAGGTTTTTCCGTGCCGATGCCGGGCGCATCCGGCGCGTGCGCAACGTGCTTCGCGGTCTTGAGCATCTCTATCGTCTCGGCAAGCGCAGTCTCGGCGCCGTCGTTGGCCAGCGCCATGAACTTCAATGCAAGATCGCCGACGCGGAGCATGCCCTGCGCCATGTACTTGAACTCGCCGGCCTTCGGCGCCTTGTCCGTCGCGCTGAAGTAGTAGCCGCTTGCGGATGCGCCTGCGATTTCCTTCGGCGACAGGACTTTCTCGATCGAATGGGCCGTCGCTTCGTCGGCGGCCCGCCCGACGATTCTGCGCATTTCCTCCTTCCCCGGCAGCACCGCACCTGGATGATCGGCCCAGCTTGGCAGGACCACGATCTGAAAGCCGTTGCCGACCGCGGGGGACAGGGTGATGACGGGCAAAGCGCCCTGCGGCGGCTGTCGCATCCGGTCAGTCCATGGCGATGGCATCGACAGTTCGAGGCGCCCCATGTTCGGCAGTGAAAACTCCCGAACCGACTTCTCCTCCGCCGCCGCGGCGGGCATCGCGAGGATTGTCATGAGCAGGATTGCAGGTGCGAAACGCAAAATCATACGGAATCTCCTTTGCCGGCAGGCCTCCATGCTCCTCCGGCTGCAATTCGCTTTCGCAGCCGGCCGGCCGGTATTGTAAAGCGGATTCACCGACCGTCATCCTTCCTTGCCGGTGCGGCATGCGCAGTTTGCGCGTGGCATACTAGCTTTTGCATTGCACACAGGCACGGCAACATGAGCATCCTGAACTGGTTGAGCCGGAAAGGCGAGGCGCGGCGACGCGCTCCGGATGCCGACGTGCGGGTCAGGCACGCGATAGAACTCGCCGTCATCGGCATCGACGCGCGCCTGCGCCTGGTGAAGGGATACGAAGAACGCCTGTTGCCTTCGGTGGAAAGCGCGCTTGCGCATTGCGGCGCCCTCGCCGCCGCCATCCCCGGCACTATCGATCTGCTGCCGGACGCCTGGGCCAGGAATCCGGTGGTGCGGGCGCTGTTCGTGCAGCCGGTCGAGGTCGACGATCTGCTCGGCCGCTCGCTGGAACTTCTTTCCTTTGCCGGACAGCCGGCCCATGCGGGCGCTGACGAACTGTGCGCGGTGATCTCGATGATGCGCACGGAGCAGAAGGTGCTGGGCTGGGCCAGTCACGGCGAGATCCTGCAGAAGGACGTGCCGCAGCGCACGGTCAGCTTTTCCCGTCATCGCCTGCTTGCGCCGAGCGAAAACGAAGCGGACCTGCGGCGCGATATCGAGTGGCGTGCCTACGAACATCTGTTGGTGGAGGCGCTCGGAAGTCTGTTCCAGTCCGCTCCGGCGGAACGCCCGACCGAGAGGGCGGCGGCATTGCTGCGCGAACGCCTGCAACTGCTGCAGGGCGCACGCGCGGGGCTGGAGGCCTTGCACCAGCCGCCCGAGGCGGATGAGTCCAAATTTCACGCCCTGCGGCAACAACTGGTCGAAAACGGCCGGGAGCTGGAGGCGCTGCACCGGCGCGCGCGCAGCCTGGAGGACCGCCTGGACCTCGTGGTCGAGGTCTTGTCGCGACCGGCCGATGTCATCGTGTTCGACAGGATAGAGGACCGCCTGACTTCCCTCAACGTCGTCGCCGATGCGGGCGCGGAGGCTGCGGCGGAACTGTCCCTGGCCGAGATCGGCGTCAAGGGCGGGCAAGCCAATGCGCGCACGACCGCGATCGTGCGCTTCAACCGTCAGCAGGTGCAGCCGAAGCGCATGGATTTTTCCGCTGCCGAGCGCTGGCTTTGAGCTGCCGGGGTGAGGGGTGTGTCTTCTAGCATGGTGTTGAAAAAGGGGGCACGCCCCCTTTTATATCCCCCAAATTTGAGACTGTCGAAATTCGCTTCCCTCTGAGAGGGGTTGAAGCAAATATAAAACCTCCCTCTGGGAAGCGAATTTCAACAGCCTGCTAGCGCTTTTGGTAACCCAGGTGGGAGAGGTCGGCAAGGGAGGGCTGCAGCTTCGCGCCCTTTAACAGTCGCCCGTCGTGCTCGGCTGCGCCTGTCGCGCCGTGCACCGGTATCACCCCGGCCCAGATCGGCAGCGCATAGTCGGCCTCGTCGTCCACCGGCGGCCCGGTGCGAATCTTGGCCGAGGCTTCGTCGATGTGCATGCCGAGCACCGTGGTCGCCTTGATTTCCTTCGCGTTCGCCGGGCGCAAGTCCTGCCAGCGGCCGGGATACAGGCGCTCGACGAAGGTTTCGAGCTTCGCCAGTTTTTCCGCCGGATCTTCGATTTTCCGCGCCCTGCCGAACAGCATCGCCGATCGAAAGTTGAGCGAATGGTGGAAGGCGGAACGCGCGAGCACCAGGCCGTCGAGATGGGTCACCGTCAGGCAGCAATCCGCACCCGTCTCCAGCGCGCGCAGCATGCGGCTCGCGGAAGAGCCGTGCCAGTACACGGCGTCTCCTTCGCGCCAGTAGGCGGTGGGCGTGACGTAGGGCTGGCCGTCGATGACGTAGCCCACATGGCAGATGAAGCCCGCGTCGAGCACGGCATACACCGTGGCGCGGTCGTAGTGGCCGCGCTTGGGCAGGCGCTTCAGCTTGGAGCGTGCAGTCGGGACGAAGTCGTTGGTCATCGCGGGCTCGTTGAAATTGAAAGGGTTCGAGGATGTTACCCGAGGCGGGGTGCGGGGGCAAAGTTGATCTGCAGTTGATCTGCGACGAGAACCTGCGACAAGCCGATCTGCGGCAAATGATCTGCCGCAGGTTGATCCGGCGCAAGCGCGCAGGGCGGCGGCTGTGCAACAATCCGGCTAGCCAATGCGCGGCGGCATGCCGATTACCTGTCTGTTCCGGGAGAAGGGGATGAAACCATGAGTGCAAGCGAAACGCGGCCGGTGCTGGGCATCATCGGCGGCAGCGGCGTCTACGATATCGACGGCCTTGCCGGCAAACGTTGGGTGAAAGTCGCCTCGCCCTTCGGCGAACCTTCGGACGAGCTGCTCTGCGGCGAACTCGACGGCCAGGCCATGGTGTTTCTGCCGCGCCACGGGCGCGGACACAAGATTCCGCCCTCCGAGATCAACTTTCGCGCCAACATCGACGCGATGAAGCGCCTGGGCGTGACCGATATCGTTTCGGTCAGCGCCGCGGGGTCGCTGCGCGAGCACCTGCATCCGGGCATGTTCGTCATCGCGGACCAGTTCATCGACCGCACCTTCGCGCGCAACAAGAGTTTTTTCGGCACCGGCCTGGTGGCGCACGTGTCCATGGCGCATCCCGTCTGCAGCCGCCTGGGCGACCACCTGGAGGGCGCGGCGAACGTGGCCGGCATCGAAGTTGCACGCGGCGGAACCTACCTGGTCATGGAGGGGCCGCAGTTCTCCAGTCTGGCGGAGTCGGAGCTGTACCGCACCTGGAACTGCGATGTCATCGGCATGACCAACATGCCCGAGGCCAAGCTCGCGCGCGAGGCCGAGATCTGCTACGCCACGGTGGCCATGGTCACGGATTACGATTGCTGGCACCCGCAGCACGACGACGTGACGGTGGATGCGATCATCAAGGTGCTGCTGGCCAACGCCGAGAAGGCGCGCGCGCTGGTGAAGAAAGTGGCGCCCAGGGTAAAGCACGACCAGGCCGCCGCCGGCTGCAGCTGCCGCACCGCCTTGCAGCACGCGCTGATCACCGCGCCGGAAGCGCGCGATCCGGAACTGGCAAAGCGTCTGGACGCCGTCGCCGGTCGCGTGTTGAAGCAGAAATGACGCACTAGAGATAACCATTCAGGGAGAACGAAACCATGCCGATCAAATCGCTCATCCGCACCGTGCCGCACTATCCCAAGCAGGGCATCATGTTCCGCGACATCACCACCCTGCTCAAGGACCCGGTCGGGTTCCGCCTGACCATCAGCGAGTGCGTCAAGCGCTATCGCGGCGAGAAAATCGACAAGATCGCCGCCATCGAGTCGCGCGGCTTCATCATCGGTGCCGCGCTCGCGTACGAACTGGGCGTGGGCTTCGTGCCGATCCGCAAGAAGGGCAAGCTGTCGATGCGATAGCCAGGGGCGAGCGCGTGCTGCTGGTGGACGACCTGATCGCCACCGGGGGCACGGCCGAGGCGGCGATCAAGCTGATCGAAAAAATGGGCGGCACGATCGTGGAATTTTGCGCCGTGATCGATCTGCCGGACCTGGGCGGGCGCAAGCGCCTGGAAAAGCTCAGGCACAAGGTGTTCACCTTGTGCGAATTCGAAGGCGACTGAATGTTTAGAGGATCCTTCAAGAATCTGCTTTGCGCGATAGAAATGCAAGAAGCAGATTCCTCGGGCTTGGCCCTCGGAATGACATTTTCCAGAGGGACTCTTAAGGCAAAAGTTGTAGATCAAACGAATCTCTTCTTGGGGAGCAGTCAAAGATGATGAATTGGCTTCGTGTCGCGCTGTTTGGTGCGGGTTCGGTGTTATGCGTTGCCGCTGCCATGGCGCAGGGCTTTCCCTCCAAGCCGTTGCGCATCGTCGTGCCGTTCTCGCCGGGCGGAACCGCCGACGTGCTGGCGCGGATCATCGGGCAGAAGATGTCGGACGCACTCGGGCAGCAGGTGCTGGTCGAAAACCGCCCCGGCGGCGGCACGGTGATCGGCACTGAATTCACCGCGCGCGCGCCGGCCGACGGCCACACGATGCTGGTCATGGCCAACAGCTTCACCATCAATCCGGCCATCCGCGACAAACTTCCGTACGACCCGTTCAAGGACTTCGCGCCCGTCACCCTGCTGGTGAAATCACCGCAGGTCTTGGTCGTGGGGCCGACGATGCAGGTGAAAACGCTCGCCGAATTCAGCGCGCTGGTGAAAAGCCGTCCCGGAAAGTTCAGCCTCGCCACCGTGGGTCCGGCCACCACGCAGCACATCGCGAGTGAAATGCTGAAAAGCGCAATGAAGCTGGAAATGATCTACGTGCCTTACCCCGGCGGCGCGCCGGCGATGACGGCGCTCGGCGGCGGCCACGTCGATGCGGTGCTGGCCAACTATTCGGAAGTGGCGCCGCACGTCACCAGCGGAAAAGCGCGGGCGATCGCGGTCACATCGCTCGAGCGCACAGACACGCTGAAGGACGTGCCTACCGTTTCGGAATCCGGCTATCCCGATTTTGAAGCCGCAGCCTGGTTCGGCCTCGTGGTCACGGGCGGCAGCCCGCCTGCGGCGGTGGCGCGCCTCAATGCCGAAGCGAACAAGGCGCTGAAGCTGCCCGACGTGCGCGAGAAGCTGATCGCCCAGGGCATGTACCCCGTGGGCATGACGCCGGGCGAGTTCGACGCCCACATACGCGCGGAAATGGGGAAGTACGCCAAGGTGATCAAGGAGGCCGGCATCAAGGTGGATTGAAAAAATCGGCCGGCCCCGCCGGTGTGCTGGTGGCCGGAGATGCCCGTCCCCATTGGTTCTTCGGGCTATCGTCCTGTTCAGTCGCGATAGCCGACTACACGCTGGTGTCGAATGCGCAGCATCCGGACGATGTCTCGAACGGGATGCTGGTGGCGGTAGTGGCCATGAGTACTCTCCGCAAGGTAGTCGGATTGCGCTACGCTAATACGGCGTTGCTGTCGGTCCTTATGCAAAGGCGTACATATCCATCGCCCGGCGGCCTACTTTCCCGGAGGCTTGCGCGCGCGGATGAAGGCGCTCATGAATTTGCCGTCGACTTCGGCCGCGATTGCGTCCACGTCCACGCCCTGCCCGGCGAGAAACTGCCGCGCGTCGGCCATGTCGTAGATTCGCGTCGGTTCGATTTCGATGCCGTCGAATCCGGCGTTCGCGAGCTTGCTCTTGTATTCGCTGTCGCGCAGCGCGCCGGCAAGGCAGCCGATCCACATTTCGACGCTCTTGCGAATGGCAGCGGGGACTTCGCCCGTGACGACGACATCGGAAACCGCGAGGCGGCCGCCGGGTTTGAGCACCCGCAATGCCTCGCGCATGACGCGATCCTTGTCGGCGGACAGGTTGATCACGCAATTGGAGATGATCACGTCGACCGAGTTGTCCGGAAGCGGAATGTTTTCGATCTCGCCTTTGAGGAATTCGACGTTGGCGACGCCGGCCTTCTTCTGGTTCTCGCGCGCCAGCGCCAGCATCTCCTCGGTCATGTCCAGGCCGTAGGCCTTGCCCTCAGGGCCGACGCGCCTGGCCGACAGCAGCACGTCGATGCCGCCGCCGGAACCCAGGTCGAGTACGGTCTCGCCGGGGTTCAACTGCGCGAGCGCGGTCGGATTGCCGCAGCCCAGCGACGCCTGCATCGCCTCGTCCGGCACGTGGCCGCTCTGCTCGGTGCTGTAGAGGTTGGCGGTGATCGGATCGCAGCTGCCGCCGGGGGCGAGCGTGGGCCCGCAGCAGCCGGAGCCCGCGCCCTGAACGCGCAATGCGAATTGGCCGTACTTCGCTTTCACGACCTGCTTGATGTCTTCCGTTCCCATGTTCTATGCTCCTGCGTCGGGTTCAGAGTCCGCTCTCGTACCAGCCCTTGCTCGCATTCACCACCTTGACCACCAGCAGCATCACCGGCACCTCGATCAACACTCCTACCACTGTGGCCAGCGCCGCGCCCGACTCGAAGCCGAACAGGCTGATCGCGGCGGCCACGGCGAGTTCGAAGAAATTCGAGGCGCCGATCAGCGCCGAGGGGCAGGCGACGCTGTGCTTTTCTCCGAGCGCGCGGTTAAGAAGATAGGCGAGCGAGGAGTTGAAGAACACCTGGATCAGGATGGGCACGGCCAGGAGTGCGATGACCAGCGGCTGCTTCAGGATGGCGTCGCCCTGGAAGGCGAACAGCAGCACCAGCGTTGCGAGCAGCGCGGCGACCGACCAGGGCTGGATCCGGTTCATGGCGGCGTCGAACGCCGCCTGGCCGCGGGCGAGCAGTTGCTTGCGCATGAACTGCGCCAGGATGACCGGGATGACGATGTAGAGCACGACCGAAGTGAACAGCGTCGCCCAGGGCACGGTGATGGAGGAGATGCCGAGCAAGAGGCCGACGATGGGCGCGAACGCGAAAATCATGATGCTGTCGTTCAACGCGACCTGCGACAGCGTGAAATACGGATCGCCGTTGGTCAGCCGGCTCCAGACGAACACCATGGCGGTGCAGGGCGCGGCGGCGAGCAGGATGAGCCCGGCGATGTAGCTGTCGATCTGCGCCGCGGGCAACATGGGCGCGAACACGCCGCGGATGAAAAACCACGCCAGGAACGCCATGGAGAACGGCTTCACCAGCCAGTTGATCGCCAGCGTCACGCCTATGCCCTTGATGTGGGATTTCACCTGGTGCAGTGCGCCGAAGTCGATTTTCAGCAGCATCGGGATGATCATCACCCAGATCAGCAGGCCCACCGGCAGGTTGACCCTGGCGATTTCCATCGCGCCTATCGCCTGGAACACGCCGGGCAGGGCTTGACCCAGGGCGATGCCGATGACGATGCAGATCGCGACCCAGGCGGTGAGGTAGCGTTCGAACAGGTTGAGGGGCTGGGCAGGCATTCGGGTGCTCCGGTAAGTTTGCAATAACCGATCAGGGCACGAGCGTGCCGATGCGGTCGAGTTCGGCTTTCAGTCGCGCGCGGTCGTGTTCGAGTTCGGCCAGCGGCAGCGCCAGAAAGGCTTCGATGCGGGCTCGCAGGACGCAATACGCTCTGCGAAAAGCGGCGTCGATTTCGGCATCGGTGCCGGTGGCGTGCGCCGGGTCGTCCACGCCCCAGTGCGTGCGCAACACCGGGCCGAGGTAGGCGGGACAGGTCTCGCCGGCGGCGCCGGCGCAGACGGTGATCACGATGTCCGGCGTGGCGGGCAGCTTGTCCCACGATTTGCTGTAGAGGCCCTCGGTCGCGACGCCTTCGCGCGCGAGCAGGGCGAGCGAGCGCGGATGCACTTGACCGGTCGGATGGCTGCCCGCGCTCATGGCGCGCCAGCCGGCGGGCGCCAGTTGATTGAAGGCGGCTTCGCCCAGGATCGAGCGGCAGGAATTGCCCGTGCACAGGAACAGCACGTTCATGAACCCGCTTTCCTGCGCGCCCTGGCCGGAGCGGGCACGGCCACGCACTGTTCCGGTTTGCCGGAGCAGCACTCGGCCGTGAGATAGCCGATCAGATCCTGCATCAGGGGCATGTTGGCGCGGTAGCGCTGATATCTCCCTTCCTGCTCCACGCTCACCAGGCGCGCCTGCGTCAGCGCCTTGAGGTGGAAGGAAAGATTGGTCGATGGAATGTCCAGCGCGCCGGCGATCTCGCCAGCGACCAGCCCGTCCGGTCCTTTGCGCACCAGCAGGCGGTACACGTCCAGCCGGATGCCGGAGGCGAGGGATTCGAAAACGGCGGTGGCGGTTGATTTCTCCATTGGTTAATTGTACAAGGATTATTGAAATAATGCAGCGGCCTTGCCCGATGTCCATACCTTGACGGGAATCAAAACCCATGCGTGCGCTACCGCTCAGACTTGAACGGCGCGAACTGACACCATGGCCGATGCGAAGTCGTCTCTTTTTTCCGGATCATCCAGATGATGGCAAATAAGACGCTCCATGGCCTGACGCAGGAAGAGGCGGCCGCACGCCTCGAGCGCGACGGGTACAACGAACTGCCGTCAGCCAAACCGAGCAGCCTGTTCGGCATCGCGGCCAAGGTGGTGTGCGAGCCGATGTTCCTGCTGCTGATCGCCTGCGGTGCGATTTACCTGCTGCTCGGCGACCGCACCGAGGCGCTCATGCTGCTCGGCTTCGTGCTGGTGGTCGTCGGCATCAGTTTCTTCCAGGAACGCAAGACCGAGCGCGCGCTCGATGCCCTGCGTGATCTGTCCAGTCCGAGGGCCCTGGTCATGCGCGACGGCGAGTTGCGGCGCATCGCGGGACGCGAGGTCGTGCGGGGCGACCTGCTGGTGCTCGCGGAAGGCGACCGGGTCCCGGCCGATGCGGTTTTGCTTTCGGGCATGAACCTGTCTGCCGACGAATCGTTGCTCACAGGCGAATCGGTTCCGGTGCGCAAGGCACCCGCATTGGATGCGCCCGAAAGCATGGGCAAGCCGGGTGGCGACGACCTGCCGTTCCTCTATTCGGGCACCATGGTGGTTCAAGGAAAAGGCCTGGCACAGACGCTGGCGACCGGTCAGCACACCGCCCTCGGCAGCATCGGCAAGGCGCTCGCCGCGGTGGAGCAGGAGCCGACACGCATCCAAATCGAGACCGCTCGAGTCGTGAAACGCCTGGCATGGCTGGGCTTCGGCCTCAGCCTCGCCGTGGCGATAGCCTACGCTCTGCTGCGCGGCGACTGGCTCAACGGGTTCCTGGTCGGAATCACGCTGGCGATGGCGATCCTGCCGGAAGAATTGCCGGTGGTAATGACGATCTTTCTGGGTCTGGGAGCCTGGCGCATCGCGCAACAGCGGGTGCTGACGCGGCACATACCCGCGGTCGAAATGCTGGGATCGGCGACCGTGCTGTGCGTGGACAAGACCGGGACGTTGACACAAAACCGGATGGCGTTGGCACAGTTGCAGGTGCGGGACCGCGTTCTCGATCTGTCCCGTCTGAAGGGGGCGGACCTGCCGGAGCAGTTTCACGAGCTGTTGGAATTCAGCATGCTCGCCAGTCACCGCGATCCCTTCGATCCGATGGAGAAGGCCATCGGTGAGTCGGCGCGCGCGGCGCTCGCGGACACGGAGCACATCCATGGGGACTGGAATCTGATCGAGGAATATGCCCTGTCGAGCGCGCTGCTTGCGGTTTCGCGCGTCTGGCAGTCGCCGGATCGGGAGCTGTATGTCATCGCCGCCAAGGGCGCGCCCGAAGCCATCGCCGATCTATGCCACCTCGGCGCGGAGGACGCGGTTGCTCTGGAGCGAGAGGTCACCGCAATGGCTGCACAGGGCCTGCGCGTGCTCGGCGTCGCCAAGGCGTCGTTCGCAAAGGCCGACCTTCCCGCGATCCAGCACGACTTCAATTTCGCCTTCCTCGGGCTGATCGGCCTCGCCGATCCGGTGCGCGATTCGGTGCCGGCCGCGATCGGCGCGAGTCACGCCGCCGGTATGCGCGTCATCATGATCACCGGCGATTATCCGGCGACGGCCGTCAATATCGCGCAGCAAATCGGGCTTGAATCGCCCACGCGCGCGATCACCGGCGCCGAACTCGATGCGATGGACGATGCGGAACTCGCGCGCAGGGTCAGGGATGTCAACGTGTTTTGCCGCGCTGCGCCGGAACACAAGCTGCGCCTGGTGAGCGCGCTCAAGGCCAATGGTGCGATCGTGGCCATGACCGGGGACGGCGTGAACGATGCGCCCGCCCTGAAAGCGGCGCACATCGGCATCGCCATGGGCGCGCGCGGCACCGATGTCGCGCGCGAATCCGCCGCGCTGGTGTTGCTCGACGACGACTTCACTTCCATCGTGGCTGCAGTCAGGCTGGGGCGCAGGATTTTCGACAACCTGAGGAAAGCCATCGCTTTCGTCATCGCGGCGCATGTGCCCATCGTCGGCATGTCCTTGATCCCGGTGGCGATGGGTTGGCCGCTGGTGCTGCTGCCGGTTCATATTCTGTTTCTGCAATTGATCATCGACCCGGCCTGCTCGATCGTGTTCGAAGCGGAGCCGGAGGAGGCGGACGTGATGCGCCGTGCGCCGAGGCCGTCCGGGGCGTCGCTGTTCGAACGCGGCACCGTCGTCTTCGGTCTGCTGCAGGGGTTCGGCATACTGGCGATCGTGGCGGCCGTGTTTGCCGTCGCCCTGTATCGCGGCCAGGATGCGGCAACGGCGCGCGCGCTGACTTTCACCGCCATGGTGATCGCCGACCTCGGGCTGATCCTGAGCAACCGCTCAAGCAACCGCAGTTTCCTCGCCACCCTGGGCGCCAGCAACCGGGCGTTGTGGTGGGTGATCGCGGGCGCGCTCACCTTTCTGGGCCTGGTGCTCTATGTGCCTCTGCTGCGCGATCTGTTCCATTTTGGCTATCTGCACGCCGACGATATCCTCATCGCCGTCGCGGCAGGAGCGGTCTGCATTTTGGGCGTGGAAGCGGCCAAGCTGATGAACCGACCTGATGCGAGGCCGGTGAACGCCAGCGGGGTGGGCGGCGACGTTAGGAAGTAGAATCGGTTGCAGCTGATGTCCAATCGTCGATTGAAAAACAGGGAAGCAACATGGCAATGAAAGCCCCCAAAAAGATGGCTCTGCTCTCGATCGCGACTTCGATCGCGACGCTGGCGCTGAAATTCGGCGCCTATTTTCTGACCGATTCGGTCAGCCTGCTGTCCGACGCGCTCGAGGCCCTGGTCAACCTGGCCGCGGGCCTGGTGGCGCTGACGGCGCTGACGATCGCCGAGCAGCCGGCCGATGACCGTCATACTTATGGCCACGACAAGGCCGAGTATTTCTCCACCGGGGTGGAGGGCACGCTGATCCTGTTTGCGGCGGGCTCCATCATCTACGCCGGATGGAGCCGCTTTGCGCATCCTGCGCCGCTGGAGAATCTGGGCTGGGGTATCGCCGTCGGGCTGCTTGCGGCGGCGATGAACTACACCACCGCACGCCTCATGCTCAAGGTCGCAGCAAAGCACGACAGCGTCACCATCGAGGCGGATGCCAAGCATCTGTTGACGGACGTATGGACTTCAGCGGGCGTCCTCGGCGGGCTCGCGGTAATCATATTCATGCCAGGATGGCAGATACTCGATCCGCTGATAGCGATTGTCGTGGGTGCGCACATCGTCATCACCGGGGTCGACCTGCTGCGGCGTTCGATCGACGGCCTGATGGATGCGGCCTTGTCTCCGGCGGAGATCAAGAAGACCGAGAACCTCATACGCGCGGGGCTGCCCGCCGGTACCAGTTTCCATGCGCTGCGCACGCGCAAGGCCGGCTCCATGCGCTTCGTCGAATTTCACCTGACGGTGCCGGGCGACACGAGCGTGCGCGAATCCCATGCCCTGTGCGACCGGCTGGAGGAGGCGATCTCCAGCCATCTGGCCAAGGCATCGGTCACCATCCACGTCGAGCCGCAGGAGGCGCAGGAAATTTCTGCGGGCGGGCAATGATTTCGAGGGGGGCAGGGTGAAATACAAGGACTACTACAAAGTGCTCGGCATCGAGCGCAGCGCCGACATCGACGCGATCAAGAAGGCGTATCGCAAGCTCGCGCACAAATACCATCCGGACGTCTCCAAGGACCCGGCGGGCGAGGAGAAATTCAAGGAAATCGCCGACGCCTACCAGACGCTGAAGGACCCGGAAAAGCGCGCGGCCTACGACCAGCTCGGCAGCCATCAGCCGGGGCAGGATTTTCAACCGCCGCCGGACTGGGGCAGCCGGTTCGGCGAGGGGGCGCACTCGTTCGACGACATCGACCTGTCCGAATTGTTCGCCGGGCTCTCGGGCGGCAGGCGGCGCCCGGGGCGGGAGGGCGGCGCTTTCCAGATGCCGGGACAGGATTACGAGGTGACGGCGCACATCACGCTGGACGACGCTGCGAGCGGCACCACCGTGGACCTGAATCTGACGGTGCCCGATTACGATGAACACGGCCGGCTGCATCGGGTCGAGCGCTCGTTCAAGGCGCGCATTCCCAAGGGCGCCACCGACGGGCAACGGCTGCGCCTGCGCGGCAAGGGGGGCAAGGGCGTGGGCGGAGGGCCAGACGGGGACCTGTATCTGAACATCGCGCTGCACGCGCACGCGCTCTACCGCGTCAGCGGCCACGATCTCTACCTCGACCTGCCGCTCGCCCCGTGGGAGGCCGCGCTCGGCGCCGTGGTCGAAGTTCCGACGCTAGTCGGGTCGGTCCATCTGAAGGTGCCGCCGGGCACGCACGCCGGGCAGAAGCTGCGGCTGGCGAAGCGCGGCCTGCCCAAGCCGCGCGAGGGCGAAGGCGATCTGTTCGCGATCGTCCAGATCGTCGTGCCCACCGTGCTCTCCGAGCGCGAGCGGGCCCTGTTCAAGGAACTGTCGGACGGCTCGACCTTCAATCCGCGCGGACATTTCGAACAGGAGGCGAAGAATGCAAACTGAACAGGCCGATGCGGCGTGGCTGGATGCGCATCACGAATTTTCGATCGCGGAGCTGGTGCGCTGCTCGGGCATGTCGGAAACCGATCTGCGCGAGCTCGTCGATTGCGGCGCCCTGGTGCCCAACAATCCGCAGGGCGCGGAGTGGACCTTCGGCGCCGACATCGTCGTCAGCCTGCGGACCGCGGGGCGGTTGCGCGCCGATCTCGAGCTCGAGCCGCAGGCGCTGGCGCTGGCCTTTACGCTGATCAGCCGCATTCGCGCGCTCGAGGCGCAGCTGGGCGAATTGCGCGCGCAGCTGCCGCGCAGGTCCCGATGAGGCGCCGGGTTGTTAAACAATGTCAAACCGCGCTGCGGAACGTTGATTCCTTGCGGCTGCTGGTAGCATGATCGGCGAAGTCGAGTTTTAGAGAGACAGAGAAAACAGCATGATCAGCCTGTTCGGCAGCAAGAAACCGGATCACCCGATGGCCGATATCAAGGAGGCGAAAAAACTCCTCGAGGATCTGCCGACCGGGGACGCCTTCAAGTGCGTGGACGAACTGACCCACTGGCTGGATTCCGTGGTGACCGCGGAAGGATTCAAGCCGGAGTATCGCGCGCAGTTGATCCAGCTTCTGGACGAGACGGCGCAGGCGCACCTGCGCAAGCTGGCGCGCGACTACATGTCGTCGCCGCGCCTGGCCAAGCATCAGGAAACGCGCCTGTGGACGGCGCAGCACAAGTACTGGCAGCAGCTGGCCTCGGCCTACGTCGGCTGCATAGACCTTTTTGCCGACGGCGCGAAAGGCGCGGACGCGCTCAAGGGCAGCATGCCGCTCTTGCTGGTGCGCTCGCTGCGCGCGCTCGCTGCGCAGATGAAATGGATGTACGTGCGCTACGGGCCCATGGACCCGTCCGTATGGGGCGTGATCGCGAAGGTGTTCGCGTTCGCGGAGAAGCGCAAGTTCGCACAGTCACCGGTGACGGTCTATCCCGGCATCCCGGGCGAGTCCACACCGGAGCAGGAGTTCCTGAAGGTGGTGATGCTGGCCGCGTCCTCGCCCGACAGCCTGCTGCCGCTGGAGATGGAACTGTGCGAGCGCCTGATCGCGCACTTTTGCACATCGTTCACGCTGCGCCTGGACTTGCAGCCCGATATCGCCTACTGGATCGACCTCGCCACCAGCCAGGCGCCGCTGCGCCTGGCGCGTCCGCCGCAGCACGCGCCGACGCTGCGCTTTTTCGCGGCGGGCAAGGCGTTGCAGGATCTCGAAAGTCTCACGCGCACGGTCAAGACCACGGGCAATGTGCCCTCTCAGGTGAATCTCGGCGGCAACTATCCGGCGGAAGCGGTGCTGGACGTGCTCAATCATCTCGCCTTGTACTGGTCGCCCAAGCCGCCGGAGCGCAAGCACCAGCGTCACCGGGTGAAATCGCGCCTCAATGTCACCTGGGGTTTCGACGGTGTGCTGGCGGCGCTGGCCAACTCCGGCGGCGGCGAGGGTTCAGGCACCGAAACCTGGATTGTCGAGAACGTCAGCGCGGGCGGTTTCGGCGCCGGCATTCCCGAGATCAAGGGCGACTGGCTGAAGATCGGCTGCCTGCTCGGCCTGCAGCCCGAGGGCGGCGACAACTGGGTGCTGGGCGTCATACGCCGCCTGCAGCGCGACGTTTCGCAGAAAGGCTCGGTCGGCATACAGACCATCGCCAAGTCGGCGCAGCGCGTCGAATTGCGCCTGGGTGACGGTGCCGGGAGCGAGGTCGGCATCCTGCTAGGCGACGCCGGCGAAGCGCCCGGCGAAGCGCGCGTACTGTTGCGCGCGGGGGTATTCGTTGCGGGACAGAACATGGAATACGGCAGAGGCGAACTGATCTGCCTGCTCATGCCGCAAGGCGTGGTGGCAAGCGGCGACGAATACGACCTGGTCAAGTTTCGCGCGATGATACGCGACGCCTCAAGCAACGATGAAGAGTGACCGCCGCGCGTGCGAGAAATAGAGTTGATGTAAGACAAACCCATTGCAATAAGCGCTTTACATATCGGGCGCCGGTTGCTAGCATGGAGGCTGTCTAAGTATCTATTTCTAATAAATATTCATGTCAATTAAACGATCGCCCGGCCGCTTCGGCAATGCGGCGCATTCGTTTGGCGCGCTGACCCTGCTTGCTTCGATCGCTGTTGCCTGGGTGCCGTCCCCGGCGATGGCGCAGCAGCAAGGCGGCAGCGCGACCGGCATGGCACTCCCTTCAGGGGGCTGGTATGGCGGGCTCTCCACCGGTCGCTCCCAGCTCGGAATCCGCGATGGCATATTGCCGGTGACCGGTGCGAAGCTGTCGAATCTGTCCGGCGATGAGTCGAGCACCGGATACAAGCTGTACGGCGGGTATCAGTTCAGCCGCAACATTGCGCTCGAGGGCGGGTACGCTGATTTCAGCCGGCTCGATAAGCGGCGTGACCTGACCGAGACGCTGCTTGGTTCCGCGCCGGCCAGCGTCAGGGCAGGCGGTTTTTACCTGGGTGCGATCGGCGTCGTCCCGCTTGCCGACCGCTTTTCATTGTTCGGCAAGCTCGGAACCGGCTACAGCACGAGTTCGGCGTCCTTGCTGACCGGCGGCGCTTTTCTGCCGGGCCCTGCAGAACTGGGCCCGAGGCGCTCCGAATGGAACTCGAAGTACGGCCTGGGGGCGAGCTACGAAATGTCGCACAAGCTGGGCCTGCGTTTCGAATACGAACGCATCAACAGCCTGGGTGACAGCAGGCCCGGCGATGGCAACGTCGGGATGTGGTCCCTCGGTCTGACCAAGCGCTACTAGCCGAAGTTTTTTCCGCTGTTTGAGTGCGGCCCTCGCCGGGTGGTGCGGCGCACGCCGCTATAATGCCGCGACAGGCCCAGCCCGCAACCATCAATGTACAAACATTACTTCGGTCTCACCGATTCCCCTTTCTCCATCGCGCCGGATCCGCGCTATCTGTTCCTGAGCCAGCGCCACCAGGAGGCGCTCGCACACCTGCTCTATGGCGTGAACGGCGACGGCGGGTTTGTGCTGCTCACCGGGGAAGTCGGGGCGGGCAAGACCACGGTCTGCCGCTGTCTGCTGCAGCAGATTCCCGCGTCCTGCGACGTGGCCTATATCTTCAATCCGAAGCTGACGGTGGAGGAACTGCTCTCGACCATCTGCGTCGAATTCGGCATCGCCTGCCCCGCCGGCAATTCCAGCATCAAGGTATTCATCGATTGCATCAACGCCTATCTGCTCGACGCCCACGCCAGGGGCAGGCATACCGTGCTGATCATCGACGAAGCGCAGAATCTGTCGGCCGACGTGCTGGAGCAGATGCGCCTGCTCACCAATCTGGAAACCAATCAGCGCAAACTGCTGCAGATCATCCTGCTCGGCCAGCCGGAGCTGGCGAACATGCTGGAACGCCCCGAGCTGCGGCAGCTCAGCCAGCGCATCGTCGCCCGCTACCATCTGGGCCCGCTGTCGAAGGCCGAGGTGGAAGCCTACGTCCGGCATCGCCTCGAAGTGTCGGGTGCGCAGCGCACACTGTTTCCGGCGGCGCTGATGGGGCGTCTGTACCGCCTGAGCGGCGGAGTGCCGCGGCTCATCAACGTGCTGTGCGATCGCGCACTCCTCGGCGCCTACGTCCAGGGCAAGGAGCGCGTCGACCGCACTACCCTGTCCAAAGCGGCGCGCGAAGTGTTTCATCTGAATCCGCGCAGCAACTTCGCGCGCCCGCTGGCGGCTGTTCTGATCGCCGCCGTCGTCGGCTTGCTCGCGATGACGCTGTATCAGCTGGAGTCGCGTCCGTACAAGCCTGCGGCAGAGGCGTCGGGCAGCGCGAACGCCGCCGCCGATGCGCGTATTTCGGCCCCGTCTGCGAAGTCGGCAGCAGCCAGGAGCGCCAAGCCCGCCGGGGCGCTGCCGGAGACGCTGATCTGGCCTGAGGATGAACTGCGCTCCGGCAGCAAGACGAAGGCGTTTGCCGCGCTGTTCCGTGCCTGGGGCGCGGATTATCCGGGCGGTGACGCCTGCCGCCAGGCGGAAGGTTTCGGCCTGCGCTGTCGCAGTGCGCGCGGCGGCCTGGATGAGTTGCGCCGGGTGGATCGGCCCGCGGTGCTGCTGCTGCGCGACCAGCGCGGGCACGAGTTTCACGCCACTCTGATCGGTCTCAAGGGCTATACCGCCACTTTCGTCATCGGCGCCGAAACGAGGCAAGTGGCGCTCGGCGTTCTCGCGACGCAATGGACCGGGCGCTATACGCTGCTCTGGCGCATGCCGCCGGCTGCGCACGAAAACATACGTGCAGGCGAACGCGGTCCTGCGGTGGAATGGCTGCTGCGCCAACTGGCGCAGGAGCAGGGCAGGACGGTGGATCCCGCGAACAATCCCCTGTTCGACGACGCGCTGGCGCGGCAGGTGAAGCAGTATCAGCTCGCCCAGGGATTGATACCCGACGGCGCCGTCGGCGCGCAGACGCTGATGCGCCTCGCCGGCATCGGGGATCCGTCCGCGCCGAAATTGACAGCCGTGCCGGGAGGGAAATAGGCATGTCGTACATTCTCGACGCCCTGCGCAAATCGGATCAGCAGCGCCAGCGCGGCGCGGCGCCGACTCTGCTGATGGGACAAGTGGCGGCGCCGGCGCCCAAACAGCCGGCGTATCTGGCCTATGGTCTGCTGGCGGCGGTGCTTCTCGCCGCGGGCATGGTGATCGGCTGGCTGCGTCCGTGGCAGGTTGAGCAGGTGCCCCCGGCACCGCTCGTCGCGGCGCCGAAGCCGGCGACGGTGCAGGCCGAAGTCATTGCCGCGCCTGCGCCACCGTCCGTGCCGCCCGCGCAAATTGCGCCTGCCCCTGTGCAGGCGCGCGCCCCGGTGCCGCCCGCCGCCGCTTCCGCGCCTGCGGCTTTATCACCACCCGCGCGCGCGCCTGCAGTCGCTCCCGCGTCTCCCCCGGTGCCCGCCGCAGCATCGGCTCCGGTAGCCGCACAAGCACCTGCAGCGACAACCGTTCGAGCTCCGGCTGCACCTGCGCCTGCCGCTGCTCCAGCCGCCGCGCCGCCGCCCGCACGAAGCGCTGTGACTTTACCTGCTCCAGCACCAGCGGCCGCATCTGCTGCTGCGCCTGCTCCCGCTCCCGCTCCTGCCGCGTCCGCCGCCCCCGCGCCGGCGCAGAACGTGATCTGGCTGGGGGATCTGCCGCTTGCGATTCAGCAGGAGCTTCCGCTGATGACCATTTCCGTTCACGCTTATTCCGCGCGGTCGGCGGACCGCATGGTCGGCATCAACAACCGCATGCTGCGCGAGGGTGATTCGGTCGCACCGGGATTGAGACTGGAGCAGATCACGCCCGAAGGCATGGTCTTCGCTTACAAGGGATACAGCTTTCGCCGCGGCGTAAAGTAAATCGGGTCGTGCCGCTTATTTGAGCTGCAGTTCGAAGCTGCCGTCGCCGCGTTCCGCCGCGATCATGCGCATCAGCGGCGAGAGTTGCTGTTGCTGCTCCGGCGCGATGCGCGCCGAGCCGAGGAAGGCGGGCCTGGACCCGCTGGTCCAGGATCCCTGTCCATCCAGCTGCAACGGTCCCTGAAGCGTTCGCAGTGTCGCGCGCACCGTCGTGCCGGCGCCGTCGAACCGCAGTTCGTAGTCGCCCAGCGGCGAGACCCGGGTGAACGACGAACCCGCGCCGCGCCACTGCAGGACCGCGTCGCCGTCGATGCTCGCGCGCCCGATTGCAAGACGCGTGACATGGAGCAGCACATCGCCGGTGAGCCCCAGCGGTGCGAGCTTGGGTTCGCCCACTCCGAGCGTCGACGCGGGCAGGTTGATGTCGGCATCCGCCACTTCGATCTGCATCGGCGAGACCGTCACCGGAAACGGTTTGATCGCCTGGTCCAGCGCGACTTCGCAGCGCAGTTGTCCGCGCAGAAAATAAAGCGGCAGCACGCGCCAGGCGACGCTTCTGGCGACTGCGGTCCGCTGAAACCGGTCACGCATTTCGAGCTGTCCGTTGCCGGACCACAAAGTGCCGCGGCTGTCGCTCAAGCGCAGCCTGCCTTGTGTCGCTTGCTCCAGGCCGGCGTCGATCAGGCTGGCCGGCGCCATGGCGATGATCCCTATGGCGTAGGCGCCCAGCGCGAGCGCGACCAGTTGCCAGCGTTTCACTGCGCTCTGGCGCGGGTGAGCGTCGCTGTCACGCCGACCATGCCGGCGGTCGTCAGCGCTTCGATCCGGCCGGTGTCCAGGCGGATGTGTTCCGCCTGCAGGCTCGCAATCCATGCGAGCCAGTCGGCAAAGGCCACGGCGCCGAATACCACCTGCACCTGGTTTGCGTCCGGGGCGTCGATGCGCACCAGCGCGCGCGCAAGACCGGCCGCCTCGGCGCGCGCCTGCACCAGCGTGCGCAGATCGGTCTTCGAAGCGGGCGGCGCGGGCAGGGCGCGCACGCGCTCGAGTTCGGCCGCGTCCTGATTGAGGCGGACCGCCTGCGCCCGCAGCGCGGTCAAAGAGTTGCCCAATTGAGTGCGTGCCCGGTACGCCGACTGCGCGAGCCAGAGGTACAGCGCCGCGCCGACGACGACCGCGAGGACAATGATGATCACGCGGTCGCGCGGCGAGCGCGATTCCCAGATTTTCAGCAGCTTTTGTTTCATGATGAACGCACCGTCAGGACCACGGTTGAATTTCCGCGCGCCCCGGCGGGGGCGGTGTCTACGCGCAGGCCGTTCTGCAGCAGGCGCGCGACCACGCGGCGCACGCCGCCCTCGTCGACGGCCGCGAGTTCCAGCGTCATGCGGCCGCTTTCGTAGGACGCGATGCGCAGGGCGCCTGCCGGCACTTCCTTCAACGCGTTCGCCACTTTCTCTATCATCGGCAGGAAATCGCCGCTGTCGGGCTGTCCGGCGGCGTGGCGCGCGTCGGTGAGCTTGCGCCGCATTTGGAGCGGCGGGTCGGCCACCGCGACCGCATCGGGAAAGGCGGC
>JAPLRD010000270.1 GCA_026399375.1 Pseudomonadota bacterium | reverse complement strand
GTCGGACAAGGCGCACTGGAAGCAGGACGATTACTGGGCCACGCCGGCCGAATCGATCGCGAGCAACGGCGGGGATTGCGAGGACTACGCTATCGCCAAGTATTACATGCTGAAGGAGCTCGGCGTGCCGCTGGAGCGCCTGCGCATCACCTACGTGAAGGCGCTGAAGATAAACGAGGCGCACATGGTGCTCGCCTACTACGCCAAACCCGACGCCGAGCCATACATACTTGACAATCTGGAACCAGGCGTGAAACCTGCCTCGCAGCGGACCGACCTGCTGCCCGTATACAGTTTCAACGACGACGAGGTGGTGATGGTGCAAAGCAGGGTCAAAGGCAAGCCCTCGCAGATCCGCCAGTGGCTGACGGTGCAGGAACGTTTGCTCGAACAAAGCAGGAACTGACATGACTCTCGCCCGCCAGCTGCTGTACGGCATCATCGTGGTGTTCATCGCCCTGCTGTTCGGCATCGAGGCGATCTATGTCGAGAAAGCGCGCCACCGGCTGGAGGAGCAGCTCGACGCGCACGCAAACGAAACGGCCACCTCGCTCGCCCTTTCGATCGGCTCGCGCATGCAGACTCTGGATGTCGCGCTGATCAACACCATCGTCAATCCGCTGTTCGATCGCGGTCATTTCCAGTCGATAGAAATCGACGCGGCCGACGGCGCCAGGGTGTTCGGGAGGCGGCTGGAACACAACGCGATCGGGCTGCCCTCCTGGTTCATCGCCTTCGTCGCCTTCGATCCGCCGCAGGGGCAATCGCTGATCAGCTCCGGCTGGCGCCAGATGGGGAAGGTCGTGGTGCGGGTGCATCCGCAGTACGCCTATCTGGAGCTCTGGGATACAGCGATCGCCACCATGGTCTGGCTGAGCCTGCTGTTTGCCGTCGCGCTGGTCGCGATGCGCGTCTACCTTGCCGGAATACTGCGGCCTTTGCGCCTGATCGAGCAGACGGCAGTGGCGATCGGCAACCGGGAATTCGTTTCGATAGACATCGAGCCGCGGGCGCGGGAATTGAAGCAGGTCACGCAGGCGATCAACAGCCTGTCCTCCAAGATTCGCGACGCCATCACGCAGGAGACGGCGCGCGCGGAACGCCTGCGGCGCGAGGCCTTCGAGGACCCGATGACCGGCCAGCTCAACCGGCGCGGTTTCGAAAACGCTGTGGCCACGGCCCTGGCCAAGAGTGCGGAGGTGCATTCCGGCGCTCTGGTCCTGTTTGCGATCGGCGGACTGGAGGAGATTAACCGCACGGTGGGCCTGGCCAAGGGAAACGATATCCTGAAGGAGCTGGCGCTCAAGTCGGCGAAGCCGGAGGGTGCGCTCGCGCCGCTCGCCGGACGCTGGCAGGGGCCCACATTCGCCGCTTTCGTCGAGAACG
The DNA here is from genome assembly GCA_026399375.1 of Pseudomonadota bacterium. GTDB lineage: Bacteria > Pseudomonadota > Gammaproteobacteria > Burkholderiales > SG8-39 > 2-12-FULL-64-23. The sequence goes on along the minus strand of JAPLRD010000270.1, from coordinate 1,346 downwards.
CGGCTTTTGCGGAGGTGACGGCCTGGGCGGACAATCTGTGCCGGAACTTCGTCTCCGGATTGCATGCCTTGGGACTGCCGCAGTCGGTTACGGTGTGCGCCGGGGTCGGGCATTTCTCCGCGGGCGATGTCGCGCTTGCCGATTTAAGCCGGCTCGCGGACCGGGCGCTGGCGCAGGCGGCGACGCGGGGCAGCGGGGCGGTCGGTATCGAAATCGAGACTGGCGCCGCCAAAAAGGACGACCTGAAGACGGAGATCGAGGCCGCGCTTGCGCAAACCCGCTTGTCGCTGGTGTTCCAGAAAGTCGCTTCGATACCCGACGAAGACATCCTGCAGTTCGAGTTCCAGTCGAAGCTGACCGACAGCCACGGCGCGGCGGTCGCCGCCGGCGCGTTCGTGCCCGTGGCCAGCCAGCACGGCCTGCTGCCCGCGCTCGATCGTCGCGTCGTTGAGCTTGCGCTGGACGCGCTTACCAACAGGAAAGACCTGCCGCGGGCGGTGGCGGTCAATGTCGCCCTGCAGTCGGTGCTCGACGAGGGCTTCCAGCGCAGCCTGCAGGAGTTGCTCAAGAGCAGGCCGCGCGAGGCGCGCCGCATGGTGTTCGAAATGACCGGCGCGGCGGCGAGCAAATCTCCGGATGCCACCAAACAGTTCGCCCGCAATCTGAAGCGGCTGGGCAGCCGCCTGGCGCTGGACAATTTCGAGATGGACCGCAACGCCGTCGCGCTGGTGCACGAACTGATGCCCGCTTACGTCAAGCTGGCGCCGGTGTTCACACGCGAGATCGGAGAGCGGGACGACGCGCGCTTCATCATGGAATCGGTGCTGCGCGTTTTCCAGCCGCTGGAGATTCCGGTGATCGCACAGGGCGTGGAAGACAGGTCGCTGGTGGCGGTGCTGACCGAAATCGGCGTAGCCGGATTCCAGGGCTACGTACTGGGCAAACCCGAACCACTGGAAGGCTGATCTCCGGGCGAACGGCAATGCGGGCAAATGGAGCGGACGCTCGCGTAAGCTGGCATTACTGCGCAAGACCGAGCACGAGCGCCGGGTTGGGCCGATAACCCGAAACTGACGGCGAATCCGCGAGCGGCCGCTCCAGTTCGTATAGCGGTCATACATGCCGCAGAAGGTCGGGGGTCTCTTCAGGGTCGTCAGTACGCACTGACGATTTTCAACAGCGGCCGCTCAGATCGACGATCCTGAATTTCTACGGCCACGTGGTTCCAGAGGCGGATTAGCTCCGGAACCGGTCACCCAGAACTCAGTCGCCCAAAATCGTCGCTACCTAGGCTCGAGGAAGCCAAGATCCATGTTCCAGGGGCCCTACGTAGCGGAGGTTGCGGG
>JAPLRD010000238.1 GCA_026399375.1 Pseudomonadota bacterium | reverse complement strand
GCTTCGATCTGCTCGCCCTGGTCATGGGCTCCGAGGGCATGCTCGCGGTGACCACGGAAATCACGGTCAAGCTGGTGCCCAAGCCGGAGACGGCGCGGGTGATCCTCGCCGCCTTCGACGACGTGGAGAAGGCGGGCAATGCCGCTGCAGCCGTGATCGCCGCGGGCATCATTCCGGCCGGCCTGGAAATGATGGACCAGCCGGCCACGCGCGCGGTCGAAGAATATGTGCATGCGGGCTACGATCTCAACGCCGCCGCGCTGTTGCTGTGCGAATCCGACGGCACGCCGGAGGAGGTGGAGGAGGAAATCGCGCGCATGACCGCGGTGCTGAAAGAATCAGGCGCCTACGATTTCCGCATTTCGCAAAGCGAAGCGGAGCTCCTCAAGTTCTGGTCCGGGCGCAAGGCGGCATTTTCGGCGGTGGGCCGCATCTCGCCTGATTATTACTGCATGGACGGCACCATCCCGAGAAAGCGCCTGGGCGAGATCCTGATGTTCATTGCGGCCATGGAAAAGAAATACGGCCTGCGCTGCCCCAACGTGTTCCATGCCGGCGACGGCAACCTGCATCCGCTGATCCTGTTCGACGCCAACGATCCGGAGCAAATGCGCCGTACCGAGGCGTTCGCCGGCGAAGTGCTGGAAAAGTGCATAGAGGTGGGCGGCACCGTCACCGGCGAGCACGGCGTGGGCATAGAGAAGATCAACCAGATGTGCGTGCAGTTCAAGCCGAACGAACTGGAGATGTTCCGCGCGCTGAAGCGCGCCTTCGATCCGGAGGAGCTGCTCAATCCGGAGAAGAACATTCCGTCGCTGCGGCGCTGCGCCGAGTTCGGGCGCATGCACGTCAGCGGCGGAAAGTTGCCGCATCCCGAACTGCCGCGCTTTTAGTATGCAGCAAGTCATACAGGGATACGTTGACCAGATCCGTTCCGCCGCGGCAGCGAAGAAGCCGCTGTGCCTGCGCGGCGGCGGCACCAAGGATTTTTACGGCGAAGCGCCGCGCGGCGATGTGCTCGATACCCGCTCCTACTCCGGCATCGTCGCCTACGAGCCGAGCGAACTGGTGATCACCGTGCGTTGCGGCACGCCGCTGGCGGAACTCGAGGCGGCGCTGCGCGCCGAAGGCCAGCAACTCGCGTTCGAGCCGCCGCACTTCGGCCCCGCCGCGACGGTGGGCGGCATGGTGGCCGCGGGGCTCTCAGGGCCGCGGCGCCAGGCGGCGGGCGCGGTGCGCGACTTCGTGCTCGGCGTGCGCATGCTCTACGGGCGCGGCGACGATCTCAGCTTCGGCGGTCAGGTGATGAAGAACGTCGCCGGCTACGACGTGTCGCGGCCGATGGCAGGCTCCCTGGGCACGTTGGGGCTGATTCTGGAGGTCTCGCTCAAGGTGCCGCCGCTGCCGTTTGCCGAAGCGACGCGCAAGCTCGAAGTGCCCGAAGACAAGGCGCTCGCGCTGCTCAACCACTGGGGCGGCAAGCCGCTGCCGATCAGCGCCTGCGCCTGGACCGCGGGCGAACTGTGCCTGCGCCTGTCGGGCGCGGCGAGCGCAGTCGAAGCAGCGGGCGAGGCGATCGGCGGCGAAGTGATGGAGGCCGGGCAGGCGCGGCAGTTGTGGCTCGGCATGCGCGAGCAGACGGACGCTTTCTTCGGCGGCGACAAGCCGCTGTGGCGCTTTTCCGTGTCCTCGGTGGCGCCGCCGCTGGGGCTGCCGGGCGAACAACTGATCGAGTGGGGTGGCTCGCTCAGGTGGTTCGCCAGCAATGCCGATGCACGCACCATACGCGACGCTGCCGCACAGGCGGGCGGGCACGCGACCTTGTTTCGCGCGGCCGACAAGAGCGCCGGCGTGTTCACTCCGCTTGCGCTGCCGCTGCTGAATATTCACCGCCGCCTTAAGCATTCCTTCGATCCGGCCGGCATCTTCAATCCCGGCCGGATGTATCCGGATCTATGAGCGCTGCTTTTTCGCAGCGCCGGCGCCATGCAGACTAACCTCGCGGATTTCATCAAGGGCACGGCCGACGGTGCGGAGGCCGACGCCATCCTGCGCAAGTGCGTGCATTGCGGTTTTTGCACCGCGACCTGCCCCACCTACCAGTTGCTGGGGGATGAACTGGACGGACCGCGCGGCCGCATCTACCTGATCAAGAGCATGCTCGAAGGTGCCGAAGTCACTGCCAGGACGCAGCTGCACCTGGACCGCTGCCTGACCTGCCGCTCCTGTGAAACCACCTGCCCGTCAGGGGTGCAGTACGGGCGCCTGGTCGACATCGGGCGCAAGCTCGCGGAGGAACGCGTGCCAAGGCCGCCGGCGCAGCGCCTGCTGCGGCGAATTCTTGGCGTCGTTCTGCCGCGCAGCTGGCTGTTTGGGTTCCTGCTCAAGCTGGGCCGGTGGACGCGCCCGGTGCTTCCATTCGCGTTGCAGGGCAAGATTCCGGCAACCGTGCCCGCTGCGGGCGCGTGGCCGGAAGCCAGGCACAAGCGCCGGGTGCTGGTGCTCGCCGGCTGTGTGCAGCCGGCCCTGGGGCCGGACATCAACGCCGCCTGTGCGCGCCTGCTGGACAGACTCGGCATTTCCCTGGTCGAAGCGCCGGGCGCCGGCTGCTGCGGCGCGGTGCGCTTCCATCTGAATGCGCAGGAAGACGGCCTGGACGACATGCGCGCCTTGATCGACGCCTGGTGGCCTTATGTCGAAGCCGCGGACGCAGGAAGCGCCCCGGGGGTCGAGGGCATCGTCATGACCTCCAGCGGTTGCGGTACAACGGTGAAGGAGTACGGCCATCTGCTGGCGCACGATCCCGCTTACGCGGCCAAGGCGAAACGCATCAGCGGACTGACCAGGGACATCAGCGAACTGATTGCCGCAGAAGCGCCGCGGATGCAGACTCTGCTCGCTGCGGGGAAGCCGGCTGCGCGCAAACTCGCGCTGCAGCTGCCCTGCTCGCTGCAGCACGGGCAGCAGGTGAAGGGTGTCATCGAGCGCATTCTGCTCTCTGCGGGATTCGAACTCACCCCGGTCGCCGACGGCCACCTGTGTTGCGGTTCCGCCGGCACCTATTCGATATTGCAACCCGAGTTGTCTGCCCGCCTGAAAGCGAACAAGCTCGCCGCCCTGCATGCGGGCTCGCCGCAGGCCATCGTCAGCGCCAACCTCGGCTGTCTCAGCCACCTGCAAAGCGGAACTTCGCTGCCGCTGGAACACTGGATCGTGTCGCTGGAGCGGCGCCTGGCCGAAGCTTAGTGTGCTGTCCCGCAAATTCGCTCGATAGTTCGCGGCGTATTTGGCCGCCAGGCGGCGTTACTCGGCTTCGCCGTAGGCCTAGCTACTGTCTCAGCCTCGCGCCTTGCCTGACGGCCAACTACGCGCGCTCCTTTATCGTCGAAACTTGCGGGACAACACACTAGCGTGGCGCGGGGGAGGGACAGCATTCCCGACCGGCCGGCGAACAAGGATATACGCCAGCTCGCGCGCATCCTCGGCTTTCTCGCACCGTACCGCCGCCAGGTGGCGATTGCGCTGGTCGCACTGGTCGTCGCCGCCGTCTGCGTGCTGGTGCTGGGCCAGGGCCTGCGCGGCGTCATCGACCGCGGCTTCTCCAGCGGCGATGCGGCTTCACTGGACGCCGCGCTGGTTGCGCTGCTCGTCGTCATCGTGGTCATGGCGATCGCGACTTACACCCGCTTTTATTTCGTGTCCTGGATCGGCGAGCGCGTTTCGGCCGACATCCGGCGCGCCGTGTTCGGCCACTTGCTCGATTTGTCGCCGGGTTTTTTCGAGGTCACCCGCACGGGGGAGGTGATCTCGCGCCTGACCAACGACACGTCGCTTTTGGAAGTGGTGATCGGATCGAGCGCATCGTTTGCGCTGCGCAACACGCTCATCATGGCGGGCAGCCTGGTCATGCTGTTCGTCACCAGCCCCAAGCTCGCCGCGCTGGTGCTGCTGGGCGTGCCGCTGGTGATCGCGCCCATACTGCTTTACGGCCGGCGGGTGCGCAAGCTCTCGCGCGCGAGCCAGGACCGGGTGGCGGAGGTCAGCGCCTATATCGACGAGACCCTGCACGAAATCCGCACGGTGCAGTCCTACGGCCATGAAGCCGAGGATCGCGCTCGCTTCGGCGAACGCGTGGAGGACGCGTTCGCGACTGCGAGCGCGCGCATCCGCCAGCGCGCGCTGCTGATCGCGCTGGTGATGCTGCTTGCATTCGGCGCCGTCGGCGTCATCCTCTGGATCGGCGGGCACGACGTGCTTTCCGGGCGCATCAGCGCGGGCGAGCTGTCGGCTTTCGTCTTCTACGCGGTGCTGGTTGCCGGGGCCTTCGGCGCGGTGTCGGAGGTGATAGGCGACCTGCAGCGCGCCGCGGGCGCGACCGAGCGCCTGATGGAACTGCTCGCCATCGAATCCACGATCGCCGCTCCGGCCGCACCGCAGCCCCTGCCCGAACCTGCGCGCGGCGAAGTGCGCTTCGACAAGGTCGGTTTCCACTATCCGTCGCGCCCGGATGCGCCTGCGCTCGCCGAATTCAGCCTGGAGGTGAGGCCGGGGGAGACCGTGGCGCT
>JAPLRD010000142.1 GCA_026399375.1 Pseudomonadota bacterium | reverse complement strand
CGATGAAGGTCTTCCAGTTGTAGTTGCATTCGTGCACGTGCACCCGGTCCAGCATGTAGCCGGAAAAATCGAGATCGGCGCGTTCGCGCAGGCCGGCGAGATCGTCGCCCACTTTGCGCTTCCCCGCGAACAGCAGTCCGTTCCAGTTCTGCAGCGGGGTCTTGTGCAGATTGAGGCAGGGGTTGCCCTCAAAGTGGGGCGCGCCCATCAGGTCGCCCTGCATGTCGTAGGTCCAGCGGTGCAGCGGGCAGACGATGTTGCGCGAATTGCCCCGGCCTTCGAGCATGATGGCCTGGCGGTGGCGGCAGACGTTGGACAGGAGCTCCACGCCGCGCTCGTTTCTGACGAGGACCTTGGCGTGATCCATCCACTCGAGGGAGTGGTAGTCGCCGGGGTTTGGCACCATCAGCTCGTGGCCGACATAGCCGGGGCCGTTGTCGAACAGCAGTTTCTGCTCGAGTTCCAGCATCTGCTGGTCGAAATACCAGGAGACCGGGAGCTGCGGGCTGCTTTGTTTGAGCTTAGAGGGGCTGCCGATATCGGACATTACTTAACCTCGCTTGACTCGTGTGGCGCACAGAAAATCCGTCGGAGCCAGTCGACAAAAGGCCAATATTTCAGAATTTTACCGTGTTTTTGATTTGACTGGCAGGGTACAGATCAGCTATTTTCGTGATTCGTAAGAAGCCATTTCAGAATTTCCGAAATGGCTCCCGATTTAGGGGAGCACGAGGAAATGTGTTCCCTCGTTTTGAAATCCGCTCAAAGGTCTACTGCACACAATGCCAAAATCGCCCAAGCCGGCCGCAGCCGGAAGCGAACCCCCGAGTTTTGAGGCCGCGCTGGCGGAGTTGGAAAACCTCGTCGCGGGCATGGAATCCGGCCAACTTTCGCTTGAGCAGTCCCTCGCCGCGCACAAACGCGGTCTGGAACTCGCACAATTCTGCCAGGCCAAACTGGCGCAGGCACAGCAGCAGGTACAGGTGCTCGAGGCCAACACTTTGCAAGCTTTTCCTGGTGCCGAACAAGAGCGCTGAGTTTTCCGCCTGGATGGGCGCGGTCCGGGTGCGCATGGAAGCGGCGCTGCAGCGGCTTCTTCCGGCCCCCCACATCGTGCCCGAGCGCCTGCACCGCGCCATGCGCTATTGCGTGCTCGGTGGCGGCAAGCGCGTGCGGCCCCTGCTCGCATTTGCAGCGGGCGAACTCGCAGGCGCCGACCCGGCGCGGGTCGAAGTCGTCGCCTCCGCGGTGGAAATGATCCACGCCTATTCGCTGGTGCACGACGACCTGCCCTGCATGGACGACGACGTGCTGCGCCGTGGCAAGCCCACCTGCCATGTGGAGTTCGACGAGGCCACGGCCATGCTCGCGGGCGACGCCCTGCAGCCGCTCGCTTTTCAGATCCTGGCCGAGCACGTCGTGGCGGACAGCCCGGCGGAGCAGGTCGAAATGCTGAAGATTCTGGCCGTGGCGTGCGGCTCGCGTGGCATGGCTGGCGGACAGGGGATCGACCTCGCCAGCGTGGGAAAGGCGCTCAGCCTGCCCGAGCTCGAGTTCATGCATATCCACAAGACCGGCGCGTTGATCCGCGCCGCGGTGGTGCTGGGGGCGCGCTGCGGCCGCGGGCTGGACGCGGAGCAGTTCGGCAGGCTGGAGCGCTATGCCAAGTCGATAGGCCTCGCGTTTCAGGTCGTGGACGATGTGCTCGATTGCGATGCCAGCACCGCCACCCTGGGCAAGACCTCTGGCAAAGACGCCGCGCAGGAAAAGCCGACTTATGTCAGCATACTGGGGCTGAAACGCGCGCGCGAGCTGGCTGAGGAGTTGCGCGCGGAAGCGCATACGGCGCTTTCGTCATTCGACGAGCCGGCCGCGCGCCTGCGCGAGCTGGCTGACTTTATCGTACTGCGGAAGTTTTAGGTTTCCCACCCTTTTCATAAGTGGCGATGTGAATACTGAGAATGCCCATGCACTGCCGGGCAAACACGATTTCGATCCGTCGATGTATGCGCTGCTGAAGACCATCAGCAGTCCGGTCGAATTGCGCGCGCTCGACCGGCGCCAGCTCGGGCAATTGGCGGTGGAACTGCGCGCCTACATTCTCGAATCGGTGAGCCAGACCGGGGGGCACCTGTCCTCCAATCTGGGGACGGTGGAACTCACCATTGCGCTGCACTACGTGTTCGATACGCCCAGCGACCGGCTGGTGTGGGATGTCGGCCACCAGACTTACGCGCACAAGATCCTCACCGGCAGGCGCGAGGGCATGGCCAGTCTGCGCATGTACGGCGGCATCTCCGGTTTTCCGCGGCGCACCGAAAGCGAATACGACACCTTCGGCACGGCGCACTCCAGCACTTCCATATCGGCCGCGCTGGGAATGGCGCAGGCGTCCAAACTGCAGGGCGGGAACCGCCGCGCGGTGGCGATCATCGGCGACGGCGCGATGTCGGCCGGCATGGCGTTCGAGGCGCTGAACAACGCCGGCGTCATGGACACCGACCTGCTGGTGATACTCAACGACAACGACATGTCGATATCGCAGCCGGTGGGGGCGCTCAACAAATATCTGTCGCGCCTGCTCACGGGCGGCCTCTACGGTGCGGCGCGCAGGGTGGGCGAGAAAGTCCTGGGCAAGGTCCCGCCGTTGTGGGAGCTGGCATTGAAGGTCGAGGAGCATGCCAAGGGCATGGCCCTGCCATCGACGCTGTTCGAGGAATTCGGTTTCAACTACATCGGACCCATCGACGGTCACGATCTGGATTCCCTGATTCCGACATTGAAGAACATACGCGGGCTGAAAGGCCCGCAGTTCCTGCACGTGGTGACGAGGAAAGGCCAGGGGTACAAGCTGGCGGAAGCCGACCCGGTGCTGTATCACGGCGTGTCGAAATTCCAGCCGCTCGCGGGGGTGGTCGGAACGAAACCGGGTGGAAAGCCCTCCTACACGCAGGTGTTCGGCGACTGGCTGTGCGACATGGCGGCGCTGGACAAGCGCCTGGTCGGCATCACGCCGGCGATGTGCGAAGGGTCCGGGCTGGTGCGTTTTTCGCAGGAATACCCGGAGCGATATTTCGACGTCGGCATCGCCGAGCAGCATGCGGTGACCTTTGCCGCCGGTCTGGCCTGCGAAGGCATCAAGCCGGTGGTGGCGATCTATTCGACTTTCCTGCAGCGCGCCTACGATCAGCTGATTCACGACGTGGCGATCCAGAATCTGCCGGTCGTGTTCGCGCTAGACCGCGCCGGCCTGGTCGGCGCCGACGGCGCCACGCACAGCGGCGCCTTCGATCTGGCCTACCTGCGCTGCATCCCGAACATGACGGTCATGACGCCGGCGGACGAGAACGAGTGCAGACAGATGCTCT
>JAPLRD010000332.1 GCA_026399375.1 Pseudomonadota bacterium | reverse complement strand
GGTCCCCCGAGTCATGCGGTTCCAGCTCTTTTGCGTCCGCCTGCCCACTCCAGTTGCAATGCTCGCACTTCAGTTCGACAGCATCCCATTTCTCATACCAACGGAAGGTCTGCTGGGGTTCCTCGGCTATATCCTCACCGCGATATTGGTCCGCCGCCTCAGCAAGTTTGGCTGCGAGCCATCGCCTTAGTGCTGCAGGTTGGTGTACGCGTACCTTCGGACCCAGACTCAGCAGCCAATCCGCCAAATCTGCCGTGAATCGAACAGGCATGAGAAAGCGTGTGCGGCCGTCGCGATCACGGCTGATATGCTCACTCGCGACCAAAGGTGTGTTGTAAAGACGATCGCGAGCCTCTTTGGTGAATGAGGCGGACAGCTGAATCCAGTCACCGATACGAATGGGCAAGTCACGCTCGAAATGCAGCGCTCCCGATTTGATGTAGGCATCGATGTCGAAGTTTTCTGGCCCGTCAAACCGGGCGAGCGAGGGTGTAGCTGACTCAATGTCCCGCAGTGCCATGAATTGTGGTTCATGGCTTCCGCGTTTTGAAAATACGAGAAACAATTCGTTATCTCGCTGGACGATCGCGAGAGGATTGATGACCGCATCTAGCGTGACAACGTCGATGGTGCCGTCATCCTTCTCGATAATACCTTCCGGTCCTTTGCCCCAGTATGTGATACTGATCTGCTGATCCTTCAGCAGGGCATTGCGGACTTTTCCTGTTGCCTTGGCATTTAGAATCTTCCTGGCCACGCGAGGGACGCCTGACGCGATCAAACGAAACTTTTGAGTCTGTGGCCGGATGTTGCCTGCGTGCTCAGCGAGCTTTGCGTTCGCCACTTTGAAGTACGAACCAAGCCGTTCGATGATTCCTTCGGGCAGCAACTGCCGCAAATTGCGCTCGACCATATGGAAAGCGAGCGCCTCGTCATCCGTCAGGCCAGGCAGCCACATACTGACTCCATCTGCCCAGTACCAGTAATTGGTACGCCCTTCGGTGCTTTGTCGCAACGGAAAGAACGACTCAAGCGACGCCAGATCCCGCTCTACGGTTCTCTTTGAAATGTCTTCGAATTCCTTTTCCTGTCGGAGAGAATTCCAGATTTCTTCCGTACTGCGCCGATCCACACGATTTGGAATCAACTTGAGCAACCGCCATTGCCGTTCAATTTGCATGAATCACTCTCCGTCGCTTCGGGATGAATTGCTCATATGCTCGTACTGTAGCAGGGGATGCGACAGCGGGTGACGTATGTGACATTGCCGGCTCAGAGTGCATAGGCATTTCGTCGGCGGATCCAAGCCTGGAGATCACAAGCGCTGCGACGAACTTGTCATGTTGCGAACGGCATTTGCTTGTGCCGCGCCAACAGTGAGTCTGCTGATGACCTTACGAACATCGGCTTCCGTCAAGCCGTGATTGAAATCCGTCAGGTGTAAATTGGGGCACGACGGTGAAAACAGGTAATCAAGATCATCCAATGCCAGCCAGGGAGTCTCCAGATTCCCACTTTGAGTCAGCCACGTCAGGCATTCCGTTTCGCGCCAGCAATGGTCTTCCGGGATCGAATACGGATCAATCTGTGGCGTGACCCCGACGAAGCGCCGCTTGAGGTCTTCGCCTCCATCTTCGGTGGCAAGACGCACCAACTCCTTCATCGGATGCATCTCGCGCCATGCTGTCGAAAAGACCACGGACACATGCGGACAAGACCGCAATATGCGCCACCCCGGTGGCCACTTCAAATTCCCCCATCTGTGGCCGGGTCAAATTCCCCCAGGGCGGACGACAGGAAAGGCTGGATT
>JAPLRD010000403.1 GCA_026399375.1 Pseudomonadota bacterium | reverse complement strand
GCCGCGCGTCCGTGCACGATCAGGTCTTCGAGTAGGGGCTCGATGAGATCGATCGGAATGAACATATTCCCCTGATCCGCCTCCTCGCCCACGGTTTCCTGCAATAGCAGCGAACCGATGCCGACCAGGCGCCCCCTTGTGTCCAGCAAGGCCGTGCCGCCCCATTGCGGATGCGCCGGCACGGTGAACAAGGCGTCGGCTATCAGATATTCCCAATAGCCTGCGAATTCGCGCTTGGCGATCACCTTCGCCGTGAGCGCATGCGGGCGCCCGCCGTGGCCGATCACGAATACTTGGTCGCCGGCTTGCACCGTGGAGGCGGAGCCGCGTTCTAGCGCGGGCGCACGCAACTCGCCCAGCGCCTGCACCAGGCCGAAGCCGCTCGCCTGATCGTAGGCAAGCGCATGGCCGGCGACGGCGACGCCGGCATTGGTCGTGAGCCAGATGGTTTCCGCCTCGGTGATCAGATAGCCGACGGTGAGGACCAGGCCGGTCTCGCGGATCACCACGCCGTAGCCGGTGCGGTCGGTGCCGAGGATGCTGCCGGTGAATGCGTCCTCGGGTATCTCGGCGCGCAACAGAACGACCGCATCGAGCGCCTGCGCGAGATCGAAGTCGAGTTCCTCCGCGCGCGGCTGCAGCGATTCTTCAAAAGCCCATGGTTTGATATCGGACATGATGCAGATTCTGCCACGTTGCCGGAAGTTCAGGCGCTGTTTGCTGAAGACGACCGGCTGGCGCGGGTTTGCACGGCCCCACCCCATGGCTGTCAGTGCGCCGGGCCGGTCATCCAACAGATAAAGGCGTCCGGAGCGAGCACCGTGAATGTGACCAGATGACTCGCGCGCACCTGCCAGGCCAGTTCCAGAAACTTCTGGTCATCTGGGTCCTCGCACAGCGGCAAGTCCGGCGCCAAGGCGGCGTCGGGAAACTCGAGCACCACGGAATGCGCAAGGTAGCGTTCGAAGGCGAGCGCCTGCGCCGCGGGCTCCAGTTTCACCTGCACATAAGCCAGGGCGCGCCGCAGTTCCTGCAGACAGGCAGGGCTGGTTGCAGCGCGCCAGACACCGCTTTCGATTGCGCTGACCAGGGGATACACCCGCGCGTTGCGCGACTGGGGGCAATAGCGCGATCTTTGCCGCGGCATGCAGGGCGTGTTCGATCCCGCCCACATCGGCCTTTCCCTGCCCGACGATGTCGAAGGCCGTGCCATGCGCGGGCGTGGTGAATACCTGTGGCAGCCCCGAGGTAACCGTTATGCCTTTGGAAAAACCGATCAGCTTGGTTGCGATCTGTCCCTGGTCGTGGTACATCATCACCACGCCGTCATAGCGGCCGGCAAGCGCTTTGACGAAAACGGTATCGGAGGGAACCGGGCCGTCGCAAGCGATGCCAGCGGCGTTGAGGCGTTTGAGTGCCGGCCCGATGATGGTGATTTCCTCGTCGCCGAAAAGGCCCCCTTCGCCGCCATGGGGATTGAGCGCCGCGACGCCTATCCTCGGAGGCGTCTTGCCCAGACGCACGAGCATGTCATGCGCGAGGCGCACCGCGCCTTCGATGCGCTCCGGCGTGATCATATCCAGCGCCTTGCGCAACGACATGTGCGAGGTGACACGGAAAGTGCAGAACTCCGGGATCACGTTCATTTCGCAAAAGAAGGTCTTG
>JAPLRD010000348.1 GCA_026399375.1 Pseudomonadota bacterium | reverse complement strand
CGGTGCGTGGCGCAAGAGGCGGGAGTTCTGCTCGAGATCGGCGCGCGGCCCGTGCTGCCTGCCCTTGCACTGCTGCGCGGCGCAGGCTACGCCGATGCCGCGCTGTTCGGCGAGCACATTCATCTGCTCGAACCGGACGCCGATGGCGCAAGAGTTCGCCTGCCCGCGCTGCTGGCGCAGTCCGGCATCACGGTCACCCGCATCGCACCGCGGGCCATGTCGATGGAAGATGTCTTCGTGCACTACGTGACGCGCTTGGAGCGCGGCGAGGCGATGCGATGAATTTCGAACGCATGCTTGCCGTGGCCCAACGGGAATCACGCGAGATTCTGCGCGACCGCCTATATTTTCTGCTCGCTTTCTTGTTGCCTGTGATGCAGATGCTGGTTTTCGGCTACGGCATGAGCCAGGACATCCAAAACATCGCTTTTGCCGTGGTGGACGAAGACCGCACGCCGTCGAGCCGCGACTATGCCCGCCATTTCATCGAATCGCGCTACTTCAGCTTCAAAGGCTACCTGCCCAGCGCAAACGCCGCCGACCGCCTGCTCGCCGAGCGCAAGCTGCGCGTCGTGGTCGTGATCGGCCCGCGCTTCGAGCAACAGTTGCTCGCCGGCCGCACGGGCCAGGTGCAAACGCTGATCGACGGCACGTTTGCGACCTCCACCCGGACCATACAGGCCTACGTCGAAGCCATCAACCAGGCTGCGAGCAGCGCAATCCAGACCGCCTACCTCGCGCGACGCCTAGGGCTGCCGCACGAGCGCGCGGCCGGGCTGCTGCGCCCGGTGATGCTGGAGGTGCGCTATCTCTACAACCAGGAGGTACGCAGCATCTGGTCGGTCGCGCCCGGACTGGTCATGATGATCCTGATGCTGGTGCCACCGCTGCTGATGGCGCTGTCGGTGGTACGAGAAAAGGAATCCGGCGCCATCTACAACATCTGCACCTCCACCATCAGCCGGTCCGAATACCTGGCGGGAAAACTGCTGCCCAGCGTGGCCATCTCCTGCGTCAATGCCTGCATCCTGTGGCTGCTCGCGACCTGGTACTTCGATACACCGTTCAAGGGAAGCCTGCTGTTCTTTGGGGTTGCGACGCTGCTCTATATCCTCTGCACCACCGGCCTGGGACTGCTGATCTCGCTGCTGGTGAGCACGCAGCAGGCCGCGCTGATCATTTCGACCGTCATGTCGATCATCGTGTCGATGCAGTTTTCCGGCCTCATCACTCCGGTCAATTCGCTCGTCGGTGGCAACTTCGCCATCGCCCACGCCTTCCCCGCCATGTATTACAACGCGGCGGTCAAGGGCGCCTTCCTCAAAGGAACAGGGTTTGCGGTACTGTGGCCCCAGTTGCTGGTGTTCATTTTCTATGCGTGCACCCTGTTTGGTCTGTGCTACCTCCTGTTTCGCAAGCGATCCCGCACATGATTGCCGCGCTGCGCCGCGTGTTGCCGCTCGCCAGCGTCTGGCTGCGCCAGGTCGCGGTCCTGTCGACAAAAGAGATCCGACAACTGCTGCGCGACCGCGCCCTTTTCATCT
>JAPLRD010000134.1 GCA_026399375.1 Pseudomonadota bacterium | reverse complement strand
TGGATAACGGGCGTGAAGCGGCTGCCGCTGGCTCGCCCGTCGTCGGAATAGGCGACGCCGACGGGGCACTGACGCTGCGTGAGCGAGCGGGAGCGGCTTTTCGGGAAAAAGCGATCCGAGCGGCGAAAAACCCCGCCGCCACTTCGCCCGAAGCAGCAAAACGGTTATTGCAGGAGTTGCAGGTGCATCAGATCGAGCTTGAGATGCAGAACGAGGAGCTGCGCCGCTCCCAGGCGGAACTGGACACTTTGCGCTCGCACTATTTCGACCTCTACGAACTGGCGCCGGCGGGCTATGTGACGGTCGGCGAACAAGGCCTGATCCTGCAAGCCAACCTCATTGCCGCCACCCTGCTGGGCGCGGCCCGGGGCGAGCTGCTCGGCAAACCGCTCTCCCGCTTCATCCTCGAGGAGGACGAGGCTGTCTACTATCGGCTGCTCGGACGGCTGCCCGGGTCGGACACACCGCAGTCCTGCGAGCTTCGCCTCGCCAGGGGGGGGGCGCCATGCTGGGTGAGCATGGTCGCAACGCTGGCGCCGGGCGCCGGGGGCGCACCGGCGATTCGCTGGGTGCTGGTCGATGTCACCGAACGCAAACGGACCGAGGAAGCGCTGCGCGCAAGCGAAGCACGCTGGCAATTCGCGCTCGAGGGTGCCGGCGACGGCGTCTGGGACTGGAACATCGCGACCAACGAGGTGTATTACTCGCCGCGGTGGAAGTCGATGTTGGGTTACACCGACGCGGAACTTGGAAACACCCTGGAAGTGTGGAGTGAACTGTTGCATCCGCAGGACATCGAATCCGTCATGGCCAAGCTCCACCAGCACTTTTCGGGGACGACACCGGACTATGGCTGCGAGCAACGCCTGCGCTGCAAGGACGGCTCGTACAGGTGGGTGCTGGATCGCGGCAAGGTGGTCGAACGGGCCGTCGACGGCCGTCCTTTGCGCGCCATCGGCACGCACAAGGACATCACCGAGCGCAAGCTGCACGAGGAGGCGCAGCTGGAGAGCGCAGAGCGGATTTCCGCGCTGTCGCGCCGCCTGATCGAGGCGCAGGAAGAGGAGCGCGCGCAGCTCGCGCGCGAACTGCACGACGAGCTCGGCCAGGTGCTCACCGGGGTGCGGCTGCATCTGAAGGTGGTGGAGCGCGGCGATGCGCCGGAGGGTTCCATCGGCAAGGCGCTGAAGGCCGTCGAGGTCGCGATCAAGCAGGTGCGCAGCCTTTCGCTCAACCTGCGCCCGCCGCTGCTCGATGAGCTGGGCCTGGTGGCGGCGCTGCGCGAGATGGCGCGGCAATACTCGGAGAACGCGCGCTTGCGCGTCAGCGTCGAGGCGCCGGCGGAGAAAATGGCGCTGCACAGAAACCTGTCCGATGCCGCCTACCGCATCGCGCAGGAGGCGCTGACCAACGCGATGCGGCACGCGCACGCGCGCGAGGCGGTCATTTGCGTGGAGCCGGGTGGCGCCCGGCTGGTGCTGACGGTCCGCGACGACGGGTGCGGCTTCGACCAAGGGCGCGGCGGTCGCGGGCGTCGGTGGGGAGGTGAGCTCGGCCAATCGCTTGCGCAGCGCGACCTGCTCCTCGGCCTGTGCCTCGAGCTCACCGCGCAGCGCACGCACTTGGGCGGCGAGCTCGTCGAGCCGCGTGGAGAGCTCTGCAAGCCCCTGCCCCTGCAGCACCGACTCCGTCTG
>JAPLRD010000432.1:2446-3659 GCA_026399375.1 Pseudomonadota bacterium | reverse complement strand
GCATGTGTCAGGCGCGGACATTCCGCGCTCTGCGCGGCAACCCTGTCTTTGGTGCGGATCAAAAGCGTATCCGCACCAAAGACAGGGTTCCGGAGAAAAGCCCCTTCGGTTTCGGGGTTCTCCAAGATCGTCGATAGTGCGCGGATGTGTTTTTCATCCGCGCGCTATCGATGATCCGCGCGGACGGGGCGCCGTCCGCGCAAGTGCGGCGACTACAGTCCGCTACAGAGCCGGACGCCAGCAATGCCGGTAACCAGTCCTGTGGTGAGCGCGTAAGTTGCTCGATGGCCAGGGCTAGCGTTTAAGGCGGCGCCTTGCCGCCGCTCGCCTTGGCGTAGAGCAGGCGCAGCATGAGTTGCGATCGCTCATCTCTGGCAATCAGCTGCGAATAGCTGTCCCAGGCCTGCAGCGCCTGCGCCGGTTTGTTCTGCGCGAGGTGGCCTGTCATCGCCGCCGTGAGCAGGTAGCGCCGGCTCTCCGCGGGGAGGGCGCTGGGCAATGCAAGCAGTTGCTCGGCCAGGCTGGCCATTTCGACACCATTCCTCGCGCCCACCGCCTTGAACAGGGCTATCCATGATTTGTACTGCTGCGGCAAGCTTCCGTAGCAGCCGGTGGATTCGAAGCGCTGCCAGATGGCGCCGGATTCTTCGGGCGTGAGAAAGGGATTGACCACGATCGCCACCTGGAACAAGGAGTGCAGCCAGACGTCGTGCCTTGCCGGGTCCCAGCAGTCGAGGGCGCGCAGGCTGGCGAGTTCCAGGTCTTTTTGCAGCGCGCGCGGCATGGCGAGCGGCTCCGGCGGGTTCAGCTTGAGGTAGGTGTCGCGAATGTATTGTGCGCGGCGGATCTGCTCGATGCGGTTGAAGTAGTCCGTGCCTTCCAGGGAAATTTCGGGCAGTGGGGCGTTGCCTTCGAGCATGGCGATGACCGGCACGTTCGCCGCGTTGAGGCTGACCAGATCGCCCGCGCCCTGCTGCAGGAAGCGGTAGCGCGCAGCGTTCAGGTCAAGATAAGGATAGTAGTCCGAATTCGCCGGCACCTTGAAGCTTTGCACCAGGGGGTGGATGGTGGCGCGGGTGGCTATCTTGCGTATCTGCAGGTCGGCGAGATTGCGCAGATGCACCGTGTTGAGTTCCTTCGCCAGGCCGGGCTCGCGGAACACGTCGGCGAGCGGCTGCGCGAGCGTGGCGGCGTCGCCGGCGACGATCAGGAG
>JAPLRD010000432.1:0-2321 GCA_026399375.1 Pseudomonadota bacterium | reverse complement strand
CACCGAGGCGACCAGGCTGACGTCGATTTCATACAGCTGTAACCATTGCACCAGCACGCCGCCCGGCTTGAGGTAGCGCCGCACCAGGTGGTAGAACTCGTTCGAAAACAGGCTGGAGACGCCGCTCACCCAGGGGTTGGACGGCTCGGAGATGATGATGTCGTACCTGTTGTTGCGCGTGGAGAAGAAGGTCTTGGCGTCGTCGATGCGGAAGGTATTGCGCGGATCGGCGTAGGCGTTGGCGTTGCGCGCGTTGAACCCGCGCGACGCTGCTATCATCGCCGGTTCGATCTCTATGGTGTCGACCGACTCGATCTTCGAATTGGCGAGCATGGTGTGCACCGTGAGACCGGTGCCCATGCCTATGATCGCGGCGTTCTTCGCCTCCGGTTTGATCGCCAGGGGCAGCACCGCCGTGAGCACCATCGTGACTTCGTCCGAGATGCGCGCGCCGGGCTTGAGGTTGATCGCGCCGTCGGACTTGGCGTTGGTGCGGATGCTGGTGCCTTCCTGGAATTCGACCAGGCTCACGGTGGCGGTCTTGCCGTCGCGGTAGAACAAGGTCTTGATGTCCGCCGCAGTGTAGATGGCCCCATGGCGGAACACACCCGACACCATGCGGTGTACGTCGAATTGCACCACGCCGAAGGCGAGCACCAGGGCGAGCGCCACCACGCTGCCCGCCAGCGCCGGAATGCGGTAGCCCTGTGCGCGGGTCGCGCGCCATAGCAGGTACACCCCGAGCACGGCGTCTATGCTCGCGCCTGCGGCAATCAGATTCTTCAGGCCGAGCAGCGGCAGTCCCAGGTGCGCGGCGGCGAACACGCCCAGGATCGCACCCAGGGTATTGGCGGCGTAGACCGCGCCTATGCTTTTCTCGCCGTAGCCGCGGCGCAGCAGCGCGTAGGTAATCAGCGGCAGGGTCATGCCGGCGCAGAAGGTGGCCGGGAACATGATGGCGAGCGCGATGGCGTGGCTCGACAGGTGATACAGCACGTAGCCGGTTTCCGTGCGTGCGACGCCCTTCATGATCCAGGTCATGACTTCGAACATGGTGCCGTAGAGCGGCAGCGTGGCGATGGCGAGCAGGCCCATCACCACCTGCACCATGCCTAGCAGTCGCGTCGGGTCGGGTGTGAGGTCTATGCGCCGCTTCACCCAATAGCCGCCGCAGGCGAGGCCCAGGATAAAGGCCGAGAGCATCAGTTCGAAGGAGTGGGTGGACGAGCCGAGCACCAGGGAGAGCATCCTGATCCAGCCGATTTCGTAGATGAAGGACGCGGCGCCGGTCAAAAGCGCGGTGACGAGCAGCATCCTGAAATAGCCGGGATCCGCGGTTTCTTGTGCGCTTGAGTCTATGGTGGCGGTCGGTTCGGCGCCGCGCGCGATCAGCCATACGGCCGCCGCCAGCGCGAGGTTGATGGCGCCGGCAGCCTGTATGGTGCCGGGCAGGCCGAATTTTTCGATCATGAAAAACCCGCTCGCGAGCACGCCCACGGCCGCGCCCAGGCTGTTGGTGAAATAGAGCATGGCGAGCGAGGCGCCCGGCGTATCCGGATGGCGCCGGATGAGGCCGCCGCTCATCAGCGGAAAGGTCATGCCCAGCAGTATGGATTGGGGCAGGATCAGCACCGCGCCCAGCGACCACTTGAAAAAAGACGATGCGGCCTCGGAGGGCAGCAAGGGCAATACCGTGTCGAACGCCGCATCGGTGGCGGCGACGAAGAGCGTGTGGAACGCGAGCGCGCACAAGCCGATGACCGCCTCGGCGATCGCGTAGCCGGTGAGCAGGTTTTTCCATCCGGCGGAGTAACGGCTGCACAGCCAGGACCCGAGCGCCATGCCGCCCATGAATATCGCCAGCACCAGGGTTTGCGCGTAGGCCGCATGCCCCAGGAACAGCTTGAGGTAATGGCTCCAGATGGATTCGTAGATCAGTCCGGCGAAACCCGACAGGGTGAACAGCAGAAACAGCGTGCCGCGCGAGTGCAGGAATTTGAGCATTAGGACGGATTGGATGTTTGGAAGCGCTGCATGCGGTTCAGCAGGGCGCAGAATCCCGGCAGTTTATCTTAGGCGACGTGGGGCAGGTGGAGATTCGACGCGTGCGGAACGCCGGATTAATGTCAAGGGGGCTGCGTCGTGCTAAACTATTCTTACCATGTAAGAGGAGAGTACTGCCATGCTAGTCGTTACCGTCTCCGATAAAGGCCAAGTTGTCATTCCGGTTGAAATCCGTCGCCGGTTGGGCATCGTTCCCGGTTGCCAGCTCGATTTCAGCCTGGAAGGTCATGTCATCCGCGCCGAGGTGAAGCGCCAGG
>JAPLRD010000441.1 GCA_026399375.1 Pseudomonadota bacterium | reverse complement strand
TAGTCACGCGCACTGTGTTGCCGTGCAGGCGCGATTCAAAGATGTACGCCTTCGCCTCGGATGCCGTCACCCGGAGCCCGAAACCGGGCGTCTTGCCGTCCCAGTAGATGGTTTGCTGATTGCCCGGCTGGCACTTTGCGCCGGCCACCCGCTCCGCCGTGAAATTTACCCGCTTACCCATCGCCGCCCTCCGTGTAGGCACTGTGTAGGCACAGTATAGCAACAAAGGGGAATAATGCGGAATTATCCTAGACGACTAAAACCCTGTATTTGTGACGTTTTAGCAGGGACAGCAGGATTTATGGATTTATTTGCGTTGATTTCGATTGAGAAAATATCTGACTGTTAATCCGCAGGTCCGAGGTTCGAGCCCTCGTCGGGGAGCCAGTACCAGAGCCAACCTCCAAAGGGTTGGCTCTTTCCTTTTATGCCACTGAAACAAGAAGTATCCACTGGTGCACTCAATTCCAGGCACGCGCCAGACCGGATCCGCTGCTCGACCACTGTCGCAACCAGTGACTTGTTTTGTCCACTTCCGAAAGGCGCATCATGACCAAGGAACCACAGCGCCACCGGGTAAGCTGCGAGATCGACGGCAAGAAGCATGAAGGCAACTATTGGGTCGCCGGCAAGATTCTGGTCGTCTCAACATCCATGGGCGGCAAGAGCACCCAGCTCGGTGCCCTGGTGCCTGAAGCGCTGGCGCAGAAGCTGCTGCTGAAGCTGGCGAAGGAAGGCAAGGCCTAGCGCCTTGCTGTAGCATTCGCACCATGCATGATCTACTGATCTCCGTCATCGACACGATAGAGCCCGCCTACTACCGACTGGGCACGTTCTTCATGATGTCGATACTGGACGATCCGGCGATGCTGGCGTTCGCCTTCTGCTGATGCTGCCACGGCCCGCACCGAAGCTGGCTGGCTTGCCGATAGGCGTGATGGGTGGGTGAATTGCGCCTCGGCATAGACCTGGGAGGCACGAAGATCGAAATCGTCGCACTCGGCGACGACAACACCGAATTGCTGCGCCGGCGTGTCCCTGCACCGCGCGGCGACTATGCGTGCACCGTTGCAGCCGTGGCCGAGCTTGTCAGAAACGCTGAAAGCGAGTTGGGACAGACGGGGTCTGTGGGGAACGGCATCCCGGGCGCGGAAGCCCTCGCAACCGGGCTCATCAAGAATGCCAACTCCACCTGGCTCATCGGCAAGCCTCTGCGGCGGGATCTTCAAGACGCCCTGGAACGCGAGATACGACTGGCCAACGATGCCAACTGCTTTGCCCTGTCCGAGGCCATGGACGGTGCGGCGGCGGGCGCAGAGGTCGTATTCGGAGTGATCCTCGGCACCGGCGTGGGCGGGGGAATCGTTGTTCGCGGGAAAGTGCTGGACGGTGCCAACGCAATCGCCGGAGAGTGGGGGCATAACCGCCTGCCCGGAGACGAGCCGAAATGGCCGCCTTGCTACTGCGGCCGCGCGGGCTGCGTAGAGACCTTCTTGTCCGGCCCGGGTCTGCAGCGCGATCACGAACATGCAGCGGGCGAAATCGTCGATCCGATCCAAATGGCCGCACGCGCACAAGCCGGGGATGGCGCCTGCGTAGCCACGCTGTCGCGTTACGAGAAACGGCTGGCCCGGGCCCTGGCCGGGGTGATCAACATCCTCGACCCTGAAGTGATCGTGCTTGGTGGCGGACTGTCGAATCTCGATCGTCTATACGTGAGCGTGCCGAAACTATGGGGCGAGCACGTGTTCTCAGATCAAGTGGCGACGAAACTGCTCAAGAACCTGCACGGTGACTCCTCGGGGGTGCGTGGCGCGGCTTGGCTGTGGTCATAGCGATGCTTGACCATGGGCAATCGCTATGAGCCTGCATGACTCAGGAAAGGCGTAGAATCCGCGCTCGCCATATACCAGCCACCTTTACCGCAAGGATTTGCCATGACGATATCAATGTATCAGGCCAGCGTGCCGCGCTTCATCAACATCCTCGGCAATCTCTCAGTCATCCTGGACAAGGCGCAGGCGTATGCCGACGCGAAAAAACTCGATCCAGCTGCTCTGACCACATCGCGCCTGTTTCCCGATATGTTGCCGATGAGCGCGCAGGTACAGATCGCCTGCGATGCGGCAAAGGGCGCGGCAGCCCGCCTCGCCGGGGTGGATAGTCCGGTATTCGAGGACACGGAAAAGACCATAGCCGAGCTGAAAGCCCGGATCGCAAAAACGATCGCCTTCCTTCGGACAATAGAACCCGTCCAGATAGACGGTACGGAAGAGAAGGAGATCGTGATCAAGCGCGGCGACAAGGAAACGCGCTACAAAGGCATGCAATTCCTGCTCGGTCACGCGACGCCCAATTTCTATTTTCACGTCGCCACCACGTACAACATTCTGCGCCATAACGGCGTTGAGATCGGCAAGCGCGATTACATAGGCAATCCCTAAGCGTCTGACTGGCTTTCGGATGACGAGTCTGCTGCTGTCTGCCGCTGCGTTCTTCGTCGCATCCTATTTCACCAGGCGCTGGCTTGATGACATGGGCATTGCGAAGACTCGAACGCGAGGTATCGTGATCTTTACTGCAGCGGCCTTGGTGTCTTACGGCGTCGGTTTCGTCGTCGACCGGATAGTCGCCTAGCCTGCCGTTGGCTCAGCCCTCGGAACTTTCGTCCGGCCGCACCGGGTGAACCACCGCAAAAACACCGCTGGCTCTAAGGATGCGCCGCGTACCGACCGTCAAGTAGCAGCTGGCGTAGGCGAGGCGTGCGCCGATTTTCAATATCTCGACCTGCGCTTCGACCCAGTCGCCCTTGCGCGCGGCATCGATGAAGTCCGTCGACAGGCTGGAGGTTACGGTCCACAGCCGCGGCTCGCGGGTGCGCGCCAGATTCATGCCCATCGCACTGTCGGCCAAAGTCACCAGCATGCCGCCGTGAGCGATGCCGCGCCGGTTCAGGTGCTTCTCGGCCATGCGCAAGGCGATGATCATGCCGCCTTCGACCGGGCGGTAGTACAAGGGCCCCAGCATCGCCATGAACGGGCCCGTTGTCTCTACCGGGAGAAATCCCTCTAGAGGCGCAGGAAGGTCGTNNNAAGGTCGTCGCTCGTCGTTTCGGCGCTCATTCGGCCTGAGGGCATTCTTGCTGCTGCGCCGCCATCGCGAGAATTCTGTTCACCCGGACTATTCAAATCGGCGTCCAAGGGTCTCCGCGATGAGTACCGGCTTGTCGGAGCCTTCACGATAGATGCTTGCGTTCCATTGCATCTGCACACCGTTGTCTGGAAGCTCCTTGACGTCGGTCAAATTCAGGACCACCCGCACCCTGGACCCTGCAGGCACCGGCCCGGTGAAGCGCACCTTGTTAAGCCCGTAGTTGATGCCCAGGCGGGCGGGAGGCATGTCCAGCGCCGCAGTCCGCAGCTGTGCCATCAGCGATATCGTCAGATAGCCATGAGCGATGGTTGTCTTGTAGGGAGACTCTCTTTTTGCGCGCTCTACATCGATGTGAATCCACTGATGGTCGCCGCTGGCTTCGGCGAATTTGTTGATCATCTCCTGCGTCACTTCGACCCAGTCCGAGGGCGGCAGGTCCTTGCCTATGAAATTCTTCAGATCGGCATTGCCGTTGATAAACGTCTTGGCCACGGTCGTGCTCCTTCTATTAAGCGGATTGCAGGAAAATGATAGCTGCTACGGCAGGCGCAATCGACTGTTGGCCAGTCTCAGGCCGGGCCGGCGCGCTGCGTCAGGCCGCAGTCATTCGGGCTTGATCCCGGCCAGTTCGGCGATACGGCGAAACCGCGCGTACTCGTCGCGCTGGTATTTTTCCATTGCCGCCGGCGTGTGCGGCATCAGTTCCGCCCCGGTCTTGCGAACATACTCCTTGGCTTCGTTCGTAGCCAATACCTTCTGCAGCGCGTCGTACAGCGAAGTGCAGGAGTAATTCACGTACTCCGGATAGCCGCTCTCCTTGATCGTGGGCACGTCGGGGAAGTCCGGATGGCGTTTCTCGCCAGACACGGCGAGCGCCCGGATCTTGCCGGACTTCAGCAGCGAGGCCACGCCACCCAGGTCCGCCACGGCGAAGTCGAGCTGCCCACCCATGATGTCGGTGAAAATCGGCGCCCCGCCCTTATACGGAACATTGGTGAACTTGACGCCGGCCATGCTGGCGAACCATTCGAGCGCAAGTTGATATCCCGCCGCATAAGTGCCGACGTTCAGCAGTTCCTTGTCCCGCTTTGCCGTGGCGACCAGGTCCGCCAGGGTTTGCAGCTTGGAGTTGGGCGGAGCAATGAACACGTTCATGCCCCGGGTCAGCCCGGCAAGAGGCTTCAAGTCCTTGTTCGGATCGTACGGAAGGTCTTTGATCGTAAACGGAGTGACTGCAAGCTGAGAGGTTCCGACCAGAAGTATCGAGTAGCCATCGGCGGGGGCCGCCTTCACTGCCATCACCGACAGCACCCCGCTCGCACCCGGCTTGTTTTCGACCACAAACGGTTGGCCCAACATCCCCGAGAGCTTCTCGCCAAAGAACCGCGCCGAGGTGTCGGATCCGCTCCCGGCCGTGTAGGGAACGATCACTTTGACGGTCTTGTTCGGGAAATCCTTGGGCTGCCCCATCGCCATCGGCGCGAAAACCATCAGCCCGAGCAATACCAGCAACATTCGTTTCATGGCCCCTCCTTTTTGACTACCCTCTAATCGATGCTTGTTGCTTGCACCTTCTTGCTCTGTGTCCCGAATTATCCCCATCGGGTTCGCTAGGGTGCCTCTATGGCTCCCGAAGCGAGCAGCCCCGCGATGCGTTCCGCTCCGTAGCCGAGTAAGGTCCCGAGCACGGCGCGCGTGTGCTCGCCCACGTGGTAGGCCGCGGGTCCCTGCGGGTGCACTGGATGCCCGTCCAGATGATAAGGGCTGGCGGTCACGCGGACGTTGCCAAATACCGGATGCGGCACCGATGGAAAGAAAGCACGCTCGGCGAGGTGCGGCGACGCGATGACCTCGGCCGGGAGCAATACCGGCGAACAGGGTATGCGCGCCTGTTCGAGCGCGGCGAGCGCGGCCTCGACGCTTGCACAGCCGTCCAGCCACTGACCTATCACCTCACTCAGCGCACGCGCGTTCAGCGCTCGTGCTTCCGAAGTGGCGAAGCGCGGATCCTCGGCCAGTTCCGGTCGCTGTATCAAAGTAACGACCCGCTTCCACAGGTCGTTTCCGCCTGCGGTCTGCAGTGCGAGATAGCGATCGCCTATCCTGTGGACCAGCATGCCCGGGCGCGGGTTGCCGTGCTCCCTGCCCCCGTTGAGGACGGAGGGATAGCTGACGCTATCTGCGGCGATCAGTGCCTCCAGCATGGAGACGTCGAGGTAGGCGCCGCGCTTGGTCCTGTAGCGCCGGAAGAGCGCGCCGAGGATCGCCGTTGAAGCGTGGACGGCTGCAAGCACATCGGCCGCCTGAAGGTTGGATGCGCGCGGATTCGCCTCATCGCCCTGTTCGAGATACATCATGCCCGAGATCGCATTGGTGGTATGCGCGAAAGCCTGTCGCTTGCGCCAGGGGCCTGTCTGTCCGAATCCCGAGATGGAGCAGTAGACGATGTCCGGCTTGACCGCCTGTATGGCCGGATAGTCGCATCCCAGGCGCGCGACCACCCCAGGCGCAAA
>JAPLRD010000184.1 GCA_026399375.1 Pseudomonadota bacterium | reverse complement strand
CCTCATACGCTTCCTCGAATCTCATCTTCCGTATCTCCTGCAGCACTTGCGTCGGCGTCATTTCCCACCCCCTTCGGGGCACTATGACAACCGGACAGATGTCGTGCTATAGAACCGGACAGATCATGAACTCGCGACACCTCCCGCTGCAAAAACTGGCTCGGCAATCCGAACCCCTGCTAACATTGTGTGCCTTATCCGACAATCCATACAGCGTCGCCTCCGAAATCCATGCCCCATCCCTCTTCCGACATCGCCGTCGACCACGGCAAGTTGCGCATCCTGTTCGCAACATCGGAATGCGCGCCACTGGCGAAAACCGGCGGCCTGGGCGACGTCAGCGCCGCCCTGCCCGCGGCGTTGAAACAGTTCGGCGCCGATGTGCGAATTCTCCTGCCGGGATACCGGTCGGTGCTCGCGCAATTGCCGGACTGCCGCGAAATCGCGCACGTTCCAGGGTCGCCGGTCTTTCCCCCGGCGCGACTGCTGCAGGGAGAAACGCCGTCCGGGGTGCCCCTGTACGTGCTCGTCTGCCCGCCATTGTACGATCGCGGCGGCGGCCCCTATCAGGACGAAAGCGGAAGCGATTGGCCCGACAACGCGCAGCGCTTCGGTCTGCTGTCGCAGGTCGCGGCGCTGCTCGGCAGCGCGGGAAGCCCGCTCGAATGGCGCCCCGGGGTGGTTCACTGCAATGACTGGCAGACGGGCCTCGCTCCAATTTACCTGCGCTACGCCGAAGGCGCGCGCGCGGCGACGCTGCAGACCATACACAATCTCGCCTTCCAGGGAATATTCGAACCGGAGCTCGTCGCGGCGCTCGGCCTGCCGCCGGAAAGCTTCACGCCCGAGGGGGTCGAATATTACGGCAAGCTGTCGTTTCTCAAGTCCGGGCTGCAGTGCGCCGACGCGATCACCACGGTCAGCCCGCACTACGCGCTCGAAATCCAAAGCGAACCCCTGGGCTTCGGCCTGCAGGGGCTGCTCTCCGCGCGGCGCGACAGCCTGTACGGCATTCTCAACGGCATTGACACCAGCCTGTGGAACCCGGCCTCCGATCCTTCGATCGCCTGCCGTTACGACGCCGGCACACTGGATGCAAAAGACGCCAACAAGCGCGAATTGCAGCGGCGCCTCGGTCTCGCCCCCTCCCCCTCGGTGCCGCTGCTCGCCGTGGTCAGCCGACTCGCCTCGCAGAAAGGTCTCGACTGGCTGCTGGAAATCGCGCCCCAGGTGCTGGCGCTGCCGGCGCAACTGGCGATACTCGGCAGCGGCGAGGCGCAACTTGAAAGCGGGTTTCGCGCGCTCGCGCTGAGCCATCCCGGACAGGCAAGCGTCACCGTCGGATTCGACGAATCGCTCGCGCACCTGATAGAGGCCGGCGCCGACGCCTTTCTCATGCCCTCGCGCTTCGAACCCTGCGGCATGAACCAAATGTATAGCCAGCGTTACGGCACGCCGCCGATCGCGCGCGCCACGGGCGGTCTGGCCGACACCGTGGTGGACTGCAACCCGGCGACGCTCGCGGACGGCAGCGCCAGCGGTTTCCTGTTTCACGAAGAAAGCGCGCAAGCCCTGCTCGCGACGGTGGGACGCGCCGCGACCACCTGGCGCGACAAGGCCAAATGGCGGATGCTGCAACGCAACGGGATGGCCCGCGACTTCGGCTGGGAGGCGAGCGCGCTGCGCTATGCGGCGATCTACGCGCGGCTGGCAATGAAGCTGTGACCTGAGAACCCGTTGCAAAATGCGTTTTGCAACGGCCAATTTAGGGGAGTGTGAGGGTATGCATCCCCTCACATTGCAACAGACTCGAAGCCCCGCATACATAACGACCCGACGCACCGCGCCGCCGGCCTCCGCCCCGAAGTACCGCTTTCCGGACTCAGGCCCAGACCATCAGCCCCAGTTCGAACGGATGCGTCAGGTGCTGGTGGCAGGGATAGGCGCGAATGCGGTAGTCCAGCCTGCCGCACAATTCGGGCGTCAGTTCCAGCTCGAAAAGATGTTCGCCCGTGGCATCGACGCCCTGCGCGACGAATCGATGGTGCGCCGGCTCGGCCTTGCCGAACTCCTTCGACCGGCTCACCAGCAATTCCACCGCCACATCCTCAGGATTCAATCCGTTCAGTTTGACCGCTGCTTTGAGGTGCAGCGATTCTCCGAACTGGATGCGCCTCTTCGGCGAATTCAGCCGCCGCATCGTCACCCCCGGCCAGGCCTGCCGCACGCTGGCCTTCCAGGCGGCGATCGCGCGCGCGACTTCATATTGGTTCCCGGCGTAGAGCCGGCCCTGCTGCGCGGCCGGCAGGTAGGACGTGGAAACGTACTCGCCCACCATGCGCATGGAATTGAAGCGCGGCAACAGGCTCGAAATGGAGCGCTTGGCCAGCTTCACCCATTCGGGGGAATAGCCTTCGCTGCTGCGGTTGTAGTAGAGCGGGATCACCTGGTCCTGCAGAATTTCATAGAGCGTGCGCGCCTCCTCGCGGTTGCGGCTGCCGTCGTCCAGCCCGGTGGCGGCCGGCTTGATCGCCCAGCCGTTGCTGCCGTCGTAGCCTTCGCCCCACCAGCCGTCCAGCACCGACAGGTTGACCACGCCGTTTATCGCGGCCTTCATGCCCGAGGTGCCAGAAGCCTCCAGCGGATAGACCGGGTTGTTCAGCCACACGTCAACGCCGGACACCATGCGCCGCGCGAGACGCAGGTCGTAACCCTCGACGAACAGTATCTTCCCCTCGAACTCCGGCATCTTCCCTACTTGCACCACGCGCCGGATCAGATCCTGCCCCGGCACGTCGGCCGGATGCGCCTTGCCCGCGAACAGGAACAGCACCGGGCGCAGCGGGTCCGAAAGCAGCTGGCGCAGCCAATCCAGGTTCTCGAACAGCAGCGCGGCGCGCTTGTAGGTGGCGAACCTGCGGCCGAAACCGATGATGAGCACATTGGGACTGTCCGGATTGGTGAGGCTCAAGACCCGGTCCAGGTGCGCCTCGCTGCCCTGGTTGCGCGCGTTCTGCACGCCCAGGCGATAGCGCACCAGGTGCAGCAACTGCGATTTCAGGTGCTGCCGGGTGCTCCAGAAAACGTGATCCGGAACCGCGCTGATCTGATCCCAGCAGATCTGGTCGCCCAGCCTCTCGCTCCAACCGTAGCCGAGGAAGTGGTCGAACACGTCGGCCCATTCCGGCGACAGGAAAGTGGACACGTGCACGCCGTTGGTGATCGAGGTGATCGGATTCTCGTCGGTCGGAATTTGCGGCCACAGATCGCCGAGTATGCGTGACGACACTTCGCCGTGGATCTTGGACACGCCGTTGTGGAAACGCGAGCCGCGCACCGCGAGCGTGGTCATATTGAACTCGTTCGCGCCCGGCCCCAGGCCCAGCGCCAGCAGCTGGTCGCCGGTGATTTTCAGCTCGCTGCACCAACCCTGAAAATAGCTCAACAGCATCTGCGTCGAGAAATAATCGTGCCCGGCGGGCACCGGAGTGTGCGTGGTGAATACCGTATTGACGGCGACCGCTTCCAGCGCGCTCGCGAAATCCAGCCCCTGCTGCATCAGGTTGCGCAGCCGCTCCAGGATCAGGAACGCCGCGTGTCCTTCGTTGATATGCCACACCGCCGGCTTCAGGCCGAGAGCGGCCAGTGCGCGCACACCACCGACGCCGAGCACGATCTCCTGTTCAATGCGCGTGGTGCGGTCGCCGCCGTACAGCTGGTGCGCAATATTGCGGTCGTGCGGGTTGTTCTCCTCGATGTCGGTGTCGAGCAGATACAGGGTCACGCAACCGGTGCGCACCTGCCATACCTTCGCCGTGACCGTGCGCCCCGCCAGCTCGACCGCGATTTTCAGATCGGAACCGTCTTCGCGCGGCACCGGCGAGACGGGCAGGTCATCGAAATCGGAATCGACGTACTCGGCGCGCTGATTGCCGTCGGCGTCTATCGTCTGAAAGAAATAGCCTTGCCGGTAGAGCAGGCCGACGCCGATGAAAGGCAGGCGCATGTCGCTCGCGGCCTTGCAGTGATCGCCGGCGAGGATGCCCAGGCCACCGGAATAGATGGGCAGGCTCTCGTGAAAACCGAATTCGAAGCAGAAATAGGCGACCAGGTCGGATTGCGCGAGCGGTTGTTCGGCCGCGCCGCGACGCGTCAACTCTCCGTGATAGCTGTCGTAGGCCGACAGCACGCGGTTGTAGTTGTTGAGAAACACCTTGTCCTCGGCCGCGTCCATCAGGCGCCGCTCGTCGATGCGCTTGAGCAGGGCCTTGGGGCTGTGTCCGACGATGTTCCACAAACCCGGATCCAGCCGTGAAAACAGCGCGCGCGTGGGCATGATGTCCCAGCTGTACCAGAGGTTGTTGGCCAACTCTTCCAGGCGGGCAAGCCGCTGTGGAATCTTCGGATTGACTTCGAGGTTGTACGTAGTGCCTGGCTGCATGATTTACCCTTGCTTTAAACCTGAACGCGAGACCGAACGTCCGCGGACCCTGCCCGATGGGGAAGGACGGAGCTTACCGGCTGCGGTTGAAAAATAGAACACCCGCGCTGTCGCACCTTGACCAAGATCAACATTGTAATTGACCGGAGCCGGTCGGCGTGCTCCGCCGCTTCCGGGTTGATGAGACTAGGCTAGACGGCGATCAGGCAGTGCACGCTGAACAGGCATTCCGGATCGGTCCAGGTCTGGCCATGTTCGAAGCCGGCGCGTTGCGCCAGTGCGCGGAACTCATCTGCGCTGTAATTGCAGGAAATTTCGGTACGAATGAATTCACCCTCGGCAAAGCGAAAGCGCACGCCGCCGACGTGCACGATCTGCGCCAGTATGCTTTCGACATGCATTTCCATCCTGCCCATGCTTTCGTCTCGGACACACTTGTGGCCAAAGCGACGCAACTGAAAATCTGCGCCCAGTTCGCGGTTGATGCGCGCCAGCAGGTTGAGATTGAATTCGGCCGCGACGCCACCGGCGTCGTTGTAGCCGTCGGAAGGCGTCTTGCCCTCGCTCGGGCTGACCCCGGCAAGCAGCGTGCCGCCCGCGCCCACCAGGTGCCGCGCAAGCTTCAGCATGCCTATCGCTTCTTCCGGGGTGAAATGGCCCAATTTCGAACCGGGGAAATAAGCCGCTTTTTTTTGCAAGGCAATGCCGACGAATTCCGGCAAGGTCAGCGGCCCGGTATAGTCGGCGCGCACGCCGACTATATTGAGCCACGGAAACTGGCGCACCAGGCTGTCCGCCGCCGCCTTCATCGCCTCGCCGTCGATATCGACGAGTACGTGCAAAGGCGGCTGCAGTTCCTCGATCAGCATGCGCGTTGTCTGGCTCGAACCGGCGCCGAACTCGATCAGCTGGCAATCCGCGCCCAGCAATTTCACGATCTCTCCGGCATGCTCGCGCAGGATCGCACGCTCGGCCCGGGCGCAATGGTAATCCGGCAGCTCGCTGACTTTCTCGAACAGCTCGCAGCCGCGCGCGTCGTACAGGTATTTCGACGGCAGTGATTTCTGCGGCAGGGACAGGCCCTTCAGCACTTCATCCAGGAAGAGATTGCCCGCGGGCAGGAAATTGTAGAAGCGCACCACCCCTTGCGCGGGGCGCGGCTGGAGTTGCGGCTGTGCCATCTTCGGCAGCGCTAACCCATCGGGTTCAAGCGGGCGCGGGCTTGCGGCCTTTCTTCTGCACCGACTTCTGCAGACCGCCTCCCTGCGGTTTCGCGCCCGCCTCCAGCCAGGCGCGGATGCGATTGGCATCGCCTATGCGCGACAGCTTTCCCCAGGAATCCAGCAGCACGATGATCACCTTGCGCTCCGCAAGCTTCGCCTGAAGCACGAGGCAGCGTCCGGCGTCGTTGGTGAACCCGGTCTTGGACAGGCCGATGTTCCAGCTCTCGTTGGAAACCAGGCGGTTGGTATTGCGATAGGCGAGCGGCCTGCCGGCGACATGGACTTCGTGCCCGGTCAGGGTGGTATAGCTGCGTATGAGTTCGTACTGGTGCGCCGCCCGCACCAGCTTCGTCAGGTCCTCGGCGCTGGACACATTGGCGCTGGAGAGCCCGGTGGCGTCGCCAAACCGGGAATCGTTCATGCCCAGCATTTGCGCCTTGTGATTCATCGCGCCCAAGAACGCATCGAAGCCGCCCGGATAGGTACGCCCCAGCGCGGCGGCGGCGCGATTCTCCGACGCCATCAGCGCCACGCGCAACAACTCATCCCGCGTCAGGCTGGCGCCGGGCTTCAGGCGCGAGTGCGTGCCGCGCAGCGAATCCATGTCTTCGCTGGAAATGGTGATGATTTCGTTCAGGTCGGGGGCGGCGTCCAGCACCACCATCGCCGTCATCAGTTTGGTGATGGATGCGATCGGCGTCACCGTGTTCGCATTCTTGCCGTAGAGGACCTCGCCGGTTTCCTGGTCCTGGATGATGGCGGCGGACGAGCGCAGCGAGAGTTTCTGCGGTGAAGCGGCGGCGTGGCTTGCACTCTGACGCGCCTGCAGATCCGCGCTGCACACGGCAAGCGCAAGGCCCAGACTCAGGCTGGCTCTAACTAGCATGGGGCGGATGGACGGCAACGTTCTGCTCCCGGTTCACGGCTGGGGTGACGACCTTTGGTGACTACGACGGTCGATGTTGGCGGAGTCTAGCCGCTAAAATTCCATTTTGCAAGCAAAAATAACAGGATAGCGCTTGTATCTAAGGCAATATTTAAAGAATGGACATAGCCCGTTATGGTATGCCACCGTTCAGGCTGCCTGCGCGCGCGGCCGTTGCGACTCTTCCTGTTGCTGCAATGCCCACATCTGCGCGTACGCGCCGTTGCGCTCCAGCAGATCGCGGTGATTGCCGCGCTCGACGATGCGCCCCTCCGCCATCACCAGAATCTGGTCCGCGTCCATGATCGTGGACAGGCGATGCGCGATCACCAGCGTGGTATGTCCCTGCGCGATGCGGGTCAGTTCCGCCTGGATCGACTGCTCGGTTTCCGAGTCCAGCGCCGACGTCGCCTCGTCGAAAATCAGGATTGCGGGATTCTTCAGAATGGCGCGCGCGATGGCCACGCGCTGCTTCTCGCCGCCCGACAGCTTCAGTCCACGCTCGCCTACGGTCGCCTCGTACTTATCGGGAAGGCGTTCGATGAACTCATGGATATGCGCCGCCCTTGCCGCCTCGATCACCTCTTCGCGCGCCGCGTCCGGCCTGCCGTACTGGATGTTGTAGTAAATGGTGTCGTTAAACAGAACCGTGTCCTGGGGCACGATGCCGATCGCGCCGCGCAGGCTCCCCTGGCGCACCGTGCGAATGTCGCTGCCGTTGATGACGATCGCGCCGCCGCCGACGTCGTAGAAGCGGTAGAGCAGGCGCGCCAGCGTCGATTTTCCGGAACCAGAGTGTCCGACCACGGCGATCTTGCTCCCGGCGGGAACGTCGAAGGAGACGTCGAACAGGATCTGGCGCTTCGGGTCGTAGGAAAAATCGACGTGCTCGAAGCGGATCGAGGCGCTGCCCGCGGCGAGTTCGACCGCGTTCGGGCTGTCCTGGATTTCGCGGTTCTGTTCCAGCAGCCGGAACATGCGGTCGGTGTCGATCAGGGCCTGCTTGATTTCGCGATATACCATGCCGAGGAAGTTGAGCGGAATGTAGAGCTGGATCAGGAGGCCGTTGATCAACACCAGGTCGCCCAGCGTCAGCGTCCTGTCCACCACGCCTTCGGCCGCCAGGATCATGAGGATCGTCACCGCGGTGGCGATGACGCAGGCCTGGCTGACGTTGAGCAGGCCGAGCGACATCTCGTTTTTCACCGCCGCCGACTCGTACTTGCGCAGGTTCTCGTCGTAGCGCCCGGCCTCGTACTCCTCGTTGTTGAAATACTTCACCGTCTCGTAATTGAGCAGGCTGTCGATGGCGCGCGTATTGGCCTTCGAATCCAGGTCGTTCGCCTGGCGGCGAATCTCCATGCGCCACTCGGTGATGCTGACGGTGAAAAAGATGTAGATCGCGACTGCGACGAAGGTGACCGCAGCGAAGCGCCAGTCGAACTTGGTGAGCAGCACCGCCGCCACCAGGCCGAATTCCAGGATCACCGGAATCACCGAAAACAGCATGAAGTTGAGGAGCGTGGAAATGCCGCGCGTGCCGCGTTCAATGTCGCGCGTCACGCCCCCGGTCTGGCGGTCGAGGTGAAAGCGCAGGCTCAGGCTGTGCAGATGGCGGAACACGGTCAGCGCGACGCGCCGAATCGCGCGCTGCGTCACGCGCACGAACACCACGTCGCGCAGCTCGGCGAAGAGCACCGTCGAGAGGCGCAGCAGGCCATAGCCGACGAGCAGCGCCAGCGGCAGCGCCAGCGGCTGCTGCGCGGGCGCGAGCGTATCCACGATGTCTTTCAGCACCAACGGTACCGCCACGTTGGCGAGTTTGGCCGAGGCGAGGAAGGTCAGCGCAATCATTACCCGCCACTTGTATTCCCATAGATACGGCAGCAGCATGCCAGCCGCGCGCCATTCGTTGCGGCGTTTTCCGGGCGATGGCGGGTCTGCGGCTACGGAAACGGCTGCGGTGCGACTTCCATGTGCCATATCGGGGTGAACTTGGGAAAGGAAGGTTGATTCAGCTACCGGCTCAGGAGGCGCCAACCGGCGCGCCATGACTGCAGAGCTTATATTTTCGCACATGGGCAAGATCTTTGCCCCGATCAGTCCGGCTCGGCATGCAGTTTGCCCAATCCGGGACCAGTGCGGCGCGGCGGATAATTGGCGTAACATTGGGCATCATGACTGAACCAGTAAAGCTCCCAGACGACAAGGAACCGGTGCTCCGGGTCATGCCCATGCCCGCCGACGCCAACCATACCGGCGACATCTTTGGCGGCTGGATCATGTCGCAGGTCGACATCGCCGGCGCCGTGCTCGCCGGGCGCCATGCCCGTGGCCGCGTCGCGACCATCGCGGTGAACGCGTTTCAGTTCAAGCAACCGGTGCAGATCGGCGACTTGCTGTCCTTCTATGCCGAAATCGTGCGCGTGGGCAACACGTCGATCACCGTCAACGTCGAGGTGTACGCGCAGCGCAACCCCGAGGAGGTTGAGATCGTCAAGGTGACCGAGGCGACGCTCACCTATGTCGCGACAGACAAGGAGCGGCGACCGCGCAAAGTCCCGCCGCTGCCTGCGGCGGGCGCCCGCGGCAATCCAGCATGATTCCGTTTCCCCATTGACGCCGGAGTATTGATCCCATGAAAGATTTCAAAGGCAAGGTCGCCGTCATCACCGGCGGTGCGAGCGGCCTCGGGCGCGCCATGGCCGATCGTTTCGCGAGCGAGGGCATGAGCATCGTGCTGGCCGACGTCGAACCCAACGCGCTCGCCAGAGCAGAAGCCGAGATGAAGGCGGCCGGCGCCAAGGTGATCGGCGTGCACACCGACGTCTCCAAGGCGGCGGACGTCGAGGCGCTGGCGCAAAAGACGCTAGCTGCCTTCGGCGCGGTGCACGTGCTGGCGAACAACGCCGGTGTGGCCGAGGGCGGCAATATCTGGGACAACACCGTCGCCGACTGGGAGTGGGTGCTGGGAGTCAACATGTGGGGCGTGATCCACGGCGTGCGCGTGTTCACGCCCATCATGCTCGGTCAGGAAAGCGAAGGCCACATCATCAACACCGCTTCCGTCGCCGGTCTGATCTCGCCGCCGGGCATGGGCATCTACTGCGTATCCAAGCACGCGGTGGTGACGCTCAGCGAATGCCTGCACCACGACCTCGCGCAGAAGTCGGCAAAGGTCAAGTGCTCGGTGCTCTGCCCCGCCTACGTGCCAACGGGAATCGCCGACTCGGAACGCAACCGCCCCGCCGACCTGAAACAGGCGCGGCAGAAGACCGCAGCCGAAATTGCGTTCGACGCAGGCCTGAAAAAGGCAGTGCAATCCGGAAAGCTCAGCGCCGCCGACGTGGCGCAAAAAGTCTTCGAGGCAGTGCGCGACGAGCGCTTCTACATCCTCACCCACCCGAAGATCAAGCCTTCCATCCAGTGGCGCATGGAAGACATACTGCAGGACCGCAATCCGACGAATCCGATGGGGTGAATTCGCATATCGTCAGCGAGAGCCGCTCTTTTGCCTCGTTTTCGCATCTTGAGACAGCCATCCTTTACTTGTCGCGCAAGCTGTCCTCTATCGATCGGGCAGAATGGGCAGTCGTCCCCATTGCGCCTTGAAAAATTGGGCCGATACTCCAAACTGGGGTCTCGGTAGTTTTCTCGTAAATAGTGTTGGGCGTTGGACGCTCAACGACGGAAGACGGAGGTGCATCGTAAGCATCCGCAAAAGCGGGGAAAGACGGGGAACTCCCCGCGATCGCCTGCATCTCAAACTTTCCTTGATCTATCCCGAGCAGAAAGGGCGCCCGGCGCGACCGATGTATCAGGGGAAAACGCGCGACCTGAGCCTTTCCGGCCTGTCGATCGTGGTCGACTACAACATCTATCAGGACGGCGAAGTCGTGATAGTGCTGGCTCTGCCGCCGGCCTATCCGGGTGCGCCGCAGAAGGTCGTGACCTCCACGGCCGTGATGACCTACGCCATATTTTCGTCCAAGCTCGAGGCGTACAAGTTCGGCCTGTCGTTCAGAAAGTTCAGGGGCAACGGAAAAGCGCTGCTCGAGGCGGCACTGCGGCACGTGCAGCATCGGGAAGACACCACCGGACGGCAGGGTACGCGCTCATCGCAGCTTCGCGGCAACGCGTAGCAAAAAAAGATTCTGCTGGTTCAGGCCTTCTTCGCCTTCGCCGCCGCCATGGCTTCGATCGCCGTCTTGCGCTCGTCGTTCATCTTCCTGAACGCCGGGCGCTCGTTGAGCATCTTCAGGTAAGGTTTCACCGGCGCACAGTCATCGAGCACGTCGCGGCCGAAAACGATCTTGGTCGAGAGCGACACCAGCGGCAGATGCACCGCCGCGGCGCAGTCGGCGTAGCTCAAGCCGGCGCCGGCGATGAAGGGCGAGAACTTTGCCAGCTGCTTGAACGCGCGCACGCCTTTGGCCAGATCTTTCTCAACCTGCGATTTGGTCTCCTCGGATGCCTCGCCGCCGAAAAAGGCTTTCGGATAAAGCCGGCGCGCCACCAGCTCCAGGTTCAATTCCATGATGGTGATGAGTTCGCGCACCCGCGCGCGCTCCAGCGCGTCTTTCGGATAGAGCGGCTTGTCCGAATGCGTGTCTTCGATATATTCGCAGATCACCTGCGACTCGCACAGGAACTGGCCGTCGGCCTCGAGGTAGGGCACCTTGCCCAGGGGCGAACGCTTGAGATAGGCCTCGTCCTGCGAGGTCATGCAGAACGCCTCCTCGAACGGGACGCCTTTTTCCAGCAGCGCGACCTTGACCTTGTTGTAATAGTTGCTGACTGCAAATCCACCGAGTTTCATCATCATCTGGTTCCTTTTCGATTCGTTATTGCCGGCCGCAGACATTGCCCGGCACCCCGCCTCTCACCCGGGCAGGAGAGGGCGTGAACAGGAGCGCCGGTGTCGGGCAGTCCCGACCTACTTCGGTACCGTCATGTGCTTCGCCAGTTCCAGCTTGGCGATGGCGTTGCGGTGCACTTCGTCCGGGCCGTCTGCGAAGCGCAGGGTGCGCGAATGTGCGTACATCATGGCAAGCGGAAAATCGTCCGACACGCCGGCGCCGCCGTGCGCCTGCATCGCCCAATCGATCACCTGCAGCGTCATGTTGGGCGCGAGCACCTTGATCATCGCGATCTCGGCCTTCGCCACCTTGTTGCCCACGGTGTCCATCATGTAGGCGGCGTTGAGCACCAGCCAGCGCGCCGAATCGATCATGATGCGCGCCTGTGCGATGCGCTCACGCGTCACGCCTTGCTCGGCGATGGTCTTGTGGAACGCAACCCGCGACAGCGAGCGCTTGCACATGAGCTCGAGCGCGCGCTCGGCCACGCCGATCTGGCGCATGCAATGGTGGATGCGGCCCGGTCCCAGGCGCCCCTGAGCGATTTCGAAGCCGCGGCCTTCGCCGAGCAGGATGTTCGACGCAGGCACGCGCACGTCCTTCATGTGGATTTCCATGTGGCCGTGCGGCGCGTCGTCGTAGCCGAACACCGACAGCGGACGCACCACCTTGACCCCGGGCGCGTTGCTGGGCACCAGTATCATCGACTGCTGGCTGTGCCGCGGCGCGTCGGGGTTGGTCCTGCCCATGACGATATACAGCGCGCAGCGCGGATCTCCGCCGCCGGAGGACCACCATTTGCGTCCGTTGATGACGTATTCATTGCCTTGCTTCTCGATGCGGCACTGGATGTTGGTGGCATCGCTGGAGGCGACGTCGGGCTCGGTCATGAGGAAGGCGGAGCGGATTTCGCCACGCAGCAGCGGCTCCAGCCACTGCTTTTTGTGCTCCTCGCTGCCGTAGCGCTCCAGGGTCTCCATATTGCCTGTGTCGGGCGCGGAGCAGTTGAACACTTCGGGCGCGAAACTCACCCTGCCCATGATCTCGCACAGCGGCGCGTATTCCAGGTTCGACAGGCCCTCCGGAGCGCGCTTCGAGTGCGGCAGGAACAGGTTCCACAGTCCCGCCTTGCGCGCCTTGGGCTTCAGCTCCTCGACGATCTTGGTCGGGATCCAGGGGTTGCCCTTCTTCCGGTTTTCCAGGATCTCGGCGTGGAAGCGGTGCTCGTTCGGAAAGATGTGCTCGTCCATGAACGCGATGAGCTTGGCCTGCATGGCCTTGACCTTGTCGGTATATGCGAAATCCATGTCTTGCCTTTCTTTGAATGAAAACCGTGAGAATGCGCGGCGCTATTTTCCCGCCGCCATGACCTTTTGCGCGTACTTCCAGCCGAGCTCCGCCATCGGCTTCGCGCGCTTGCCCGCGTCGAGCGCGTGCGCGCTTGCGGCCGTTCCGTCCACCGCCCGCTTCATGATCCCCTGCAGGATGCCCGCGAGGCGGAACATGTTGTAGGAGAGATAGAAATCCCAGTTGTCGATGCGTTCGCGCCCGGTGCGTTTGCAGTACGCTGAGACATATTCGCTTTCGAGCGGGATTCCCAGCGCGGCGAAATCGAGCCCGCCGATGCCGCGAAAGTGTCCCGGCGGTGTGTGCCAGCTCATGCAGTGATAGGAAAAATCGGCGAGTGGATGCCCCAGCGTCGATAGTTCCCAATCAAGCACCGCAAGAATGCGCGGCTCGGTCGGATGAAAAATCATATTGTCCAGACGATAGTCGCCGTGAACGATGGTGGTGATCTCACCGGCAGGAATATTTTTTGGTAGCCACTCGATCAAGTGCTCCATCTCGGGAATGTGTTCGGTTTCTGCGGCTTTGTACTGACGTATCCAGCGATCGATCTGACGCCCAAAATAATTACCGGGCTTACCAAAACTTTCCAGATCAAGTTTTTTGTAATCCAAGCTATGTAGTTGGGCTATGACGCGATTCATCTCGTCATAGTGTGCTGCACGCTGTTCATTACTCATGCCAGGTAATGAT
>JAPLRD010000065.1 GCA_026399375.1 Pseudomonadota bacterium | reverse complement strand
GGTTCGTCAATCTGTTCGTTTCCGCACTGCTCGCGATCATGCGCATCAGGCCGCCCGCGGGCGGCGAGCCGCAGCGCCTCTCCAATGAAGAACTGCGCTCGCTGGTGCTCGAAGCCGCGCACTACATCCCGAAGAAGCACCGCAGCATCCTGGTCAATCTGTTCGACCTCGAGCGCATTACGGTGGAGGACGTGATGACCCCGCGCGCGCAGATCGAGGCCGTCGATCTCGATGCGCCGATGGAGCTGGTCGCGGAACAACTCGCGACCAGCTATCACACGCGGCTGCTGGTCTACCGCGGCGAACTCGGCAACATCGCCGGCATTCTGCACCTGCGCAAGGTGCTGGCGCAGATGCGCGAGGGAGAGCTCGAACGCGAAAAGCTCGCCGAACTGCTGACCGAACCGTACTTCATACCGGCCAGCACGCCGCTGTTCGCGCAGCTGCAGTACTTCCAGGAAAACCGTCAGCGCTTCGCGCTGGTGGTGGACGAGTACGGCGAATTGCAGGGGCTGATGACGCTGGAAGACATCATCGAGGAGATCATCGGTGAGTTCACCACCAACGCCCCCTCGATCGGCACCATACGAGCCTGGGAAAAGAACGGCAGCGCCCTGGTCGAAGGCGCGAGTCCCCTGCGCGAACTCAATCGCAAGCTTGGACTGGAGTTTCCGCTGGGCGGACCCAAGACCCTGAACGGTCTGATCGTCGAACATTTCCAGGACATTCCCGAAGCCGGCGTCAGCCTCAAGATCGCCGGCGTGCCGATCGAAATTGTCCAGACCCAGGACCGCGTGGTGAAAACCGTGCGCTTGTTCAAACCCAAGGGCGAGACGCTTGCCACGCCGGACTGAACCGCCATCGGCCGCGACGCCCGCCGGACAGTAGAAAAGCCCGGAAATATTTTGCATAAAACGTTTTTGTCTTCAATAGATTAGACGGACATTCTCAGGCTTTACAAAAAGCTCGCGGCAGTGCATCATGAATGCGCAGGAAACTAAATGGGCGGGATGGGTCGGAGGGAAACATGGCAACAGCCGGATCAGGCAAAGACAAAATCAAAGAATTCACCTTCAACTGGGAAGGGAAGGACAAGCAGGGGAAGGTCGTCAAAGGCGAGTTGCGCGCCCAGGGCGAAGCCGTGGTCAATGCGACCCTGCGGCGCCAGGGCATCCTGGTCACCAAGGTCAAGAAGCAAAAAGCGGGGGGCGGCGGCTCGGTCACGGAAAAGGATGTGACGCTGTTCACGCGCCAGCTCGCCACCATGATGAAAGCGGGCGTGCCGCTGCTGCAGTCGTTCGACATCGTGGGCAAGGGGCACGCCAACCCCGCGGTTTCGCGCCTGCTGCTGTCGATCAAGACCGAGGTCGAGACCGGCTCCAGCCTGACACAGGCGTTCCGCAAGTACCCGCTTTATTTCGACGCGCTGTTCTGCAATCTGGTCGGCGCCGGCGAGCAGGCCGGTATTCTCGAGTCCCTGCTGGACCGCCTCGCCACCTACAAGGAAAAGACGCAGGCGATCAAGTCCAAGATCAAGTCCGCCCTGTTCTATCCCGTCGCCATTATTGCGGTGGCTTTCATCATCACGGCCGTCATCATGATTTTCGTGATCCCCGCGTTCAAGCAGGTGTTCACCAGCTTCGGCGCCGACCTGCCCGCACCGACGCTGTTCGTGATGGCGATTTCTGACGCGTTCGTGAAATACTGGTTCATCATCTTCCCGGTGATCTTCGGCAGCGTCTACGGTTTCATGTATGCGTGGAAACGTTCGCTCGCGGTGCAGATATTCATGGACAAGCTGCTGCTCAAGGCACCGGTGTTCGGGCACATGATTCGCATCTCGGTCATCGCGCGCTGGACGCGTACGCTCTCGACCATGTTCGCCGCCGGGGTGCCGCTGGTCGAGGCGCTCGATTCGGTCGGAGGCGCCTCGGGCAATTACGTCTACCTCGTGGCGACCAAGCAGATCCAGCAGGCGGTCAGCACCGGCTCCAGCCTGACCGTGGCCATGACCGACGCTGCCGTATTCCCCAGCATGGTGATCCAGATGGTGCAGATCGGCGAAGAGTCGGGCGCGCTGGACGGCATGCTGTCCAAGGTGGCGGACTTCTTCGAAGCCGAGGTGGATGACGCGGTCGACGCGCTCTCCAGCCTGATGGAACCGGTCATCATGGTGGTGCTGGGCACGCTGATCGGTGGCATGGTGATCGCGATGTATCTGCCGATTTTCAAACTCGGCG
Source organism: Pseudomonadota bacterium (assembly GCA_026399375.1). Lineage (GTDB taxonomy): Bacteria > Pseudomonadota > Gammaproteobacteria > Burkholderiales > SG8-39 > 2-12-FULL-64-23. The sequence goes on along the minus strand of JAPLRD010000065.1, from coordinate 7,138 downwards.
GCGCCGTATAGCGGAATGTCTTTGATAGGGTCGCTGACCCATCCCACCGTTTTTCCATGGCTGTGCCTTGCTATCGGCCTATGCGTGGGCTCGTTTCTCAACGTGGTCATCTACCGCCTGCCCAAAATCATGGAGCGGGACTGGCAGATGCAATGTGCGGAGCTGCGCGGCGAGGAACCACCCGGACAGGAGACATTCAATCTCGCCGTTCCGCGCTCGCGCTGCCCCGCGTGCGCGCACCCGATCTCGGCCATTGAGAACATCCCTATCGCCAGTTATGTCGCACTGGGCGGCAAATGCTCGGCCTGCGGCGCCGGCATCAGCCCGCGTTACCCGTTGATCGAAGCCATGAGCGGATTGGCCGGCGCTTATGCGGCCTGGCACTTCGGCTTCGGCCTTGCGGCGGTCGCGGCAATGCTGTTCCTGTGGTCCATGATCGCGCTGTCGTTCATCGATTTCGACACCCAGTTGCTGCCTGACTCGATCACGCTGCCCCTGGTCTGGGGCGGGCTGCTGCTCAACCTGAACGGCACGTTCACAGACCTCGGCTCGTCGGTAATCGGCGCGGCCGCCGGCTATCTCTCGCTCTGGTGCGTTTATTGGGGGTTCAAGTTTGCAACCGGGAAAGAGGGCATGGGATTCGGCGATTTCAAGCTGCTCGCGGCGGTCGGCGCCTGGCTCGGCTGGCAGATGCTGCCGTTCGTAGTGCTCGCATCCTCGTTCGTCGGGGCGATATTCGGCATCGGTCTCATGCTGGTCGCCAAGCGCGGGCGCAACGTCCCCATCCCGTTCGGCCCCTACCTCGCCGTGGCGGGTGCGGTCGCGCTGTTCTGGGGCAAGCCGCTCACGTATGCCTACATGAAGCTGCTCTAGTACCGGCGGCCAACCATTCCATGACGTTTATCGTAGGGCTTACAGGCGGAATCGGCAGCGGCAAGAGCGCCGCAGCGCAGATGTTCGCGGACCTGTGCATCGCCGTAATCGACACCGACGCCATCGCGCACGAACTGACCGCTCCGGGCGGCGCTGCGATAGCACCGATCCGTGCCGCCTTCGGCGCCGGATTCATCACTCCCGAAGGCGCGCTTTCCCGCCCGCGAATGCGCGAGCTGGTGTTTGCGGACGCAGCGAAAAAACAGGCGCTCGAGTCCATCTTGCACCCGATGATCCGATTGCGCACGGAGGAACTCACGCTGTCCGCGCACAGCGCCTACGTCATCCTCATGGTGCCGCTGCTGGTCGAATCCGGCAATTATCGCCAGCGCTGCCAGCGGATACTGGTGGTGGACTGCCCGGAAGAACTCCAGGTCGAGCGCGTGGGCGCGCGCAGCGGGCTGGACGCCGGTCAGGTGCGCGCCATCATGGCGAACCAGGTTTCCAGGGAAACGCGCCTCGCGGCGGCCGATGACGTGATCGACAACAGCCTGGACCTTGCGCACCTGAGCCGCCAGGTCGGTGCGCTGCACGCGCGATATCTGCATTTGGCCGAGTCCAGTGGATAAAGTCTGGCGGATGAAGTTGTAAATTGCTGACGAATCGTTCAGAATCGCTAAAATTCTTTAATCTGGGCAGCTGGCGCGATAGTGATCACTTACGAGTATCCCTTCAATGAGCGCATCCGCACGCTGTTGCGCCTGGAGGACCTGTTTGACCGCGTCCGCTTCTTTCTGGCGCGCCAGGATGCGCTTGATCATCACGCGGCGCTGCTCACGCTGTTCGAGATCATGGAGGTCGCCAGCCGGGCCGACCTGAAGTCCGATTTGCTGCAGGAACTGGAGCGGCAGAAGCAGGTGCTGCTGTCGTTCCGCAACAATCCGGAAATCTCCGAAGAAGCGCTGAACCAGGTGATCGCCGAGATTGAGCAGTCGAGTTCGGCACTGTTCAACATGACCGGCAAAATCGGCCAGTACCTGCGCGAAAACGAGTGGTTGATGTCGATCAAGCAGCGCACCGGCATTCCCGGCGGCGTGTGCGAATTCGACCTGCCCTCCTATCACTACTGGCTGCACCGCGATTCTGGCTCGCGCGCGTTCGACCTGCACGGCTGGATCAACCCTATGTATCCGATTCGCGACGCTTCCGCCATCGTGCTTCGGCTGCTGCGCGAGAGCGGCAAGCCGTCAAAGATCGTCGCGCAGCAGGGCCTGTTTCAGCAGATGCTCGGCGGCAGGGTGGTGCAGATGGTCGGCATCCGCCTGCCGCAGGCCTCGGAATTCATTCCGGAGATCAGCGCCAACAAGTACGCGCTCAACATCCGCTTCGCAATCTTCGGCGATGATGCGCGCCCGCATACGAGCACTTCGAACGTGGAGTTCGAACTCACTCTCTGCAACCTGTGAGCCAGGCCAGCCGTACGGTCGCTTGTCCGCGCTGCGCCGCGCCGGTATCCTGGGGGCCGCAATCTCCGTTCCGCCCATTCTGCTCCGAGCGCTGCAAGATGATCGACCTGGGCGCATGGGCGAACGAAGAATATCGCGTCGCGGTCAAAGCACAGGACGAGGACCCGGACGAGAGGTCAACCGGTCCGGAAGCCGAGGCGCCCTGAGCGCCGGCTGTTAGCTTGGTCGCGCTTCGCTGACGCGCCCGCCCGCTCCTAACGTCTGTCCTGCCAGCCCCCGCGCAGCATGGCGATGCCCTGCGCACCGAAGCGCCAGGCCGTTTCCACATCCTCCGGCCCCATTCCGCCGAGCGCAAAAACGGGCAACCCCGCGCCGCCGGCCAGTGAAGAAAAGCGCTCCCAGCCGAGTATTCGCGCGTCCGGATGTGAAGGCGTTGCCTGCACCGGACCCAGCACGACGAAATCGAGCCGGAGTCGCGCCGCGCGAGCGATTTCCTCTGCGCTGTGGCAGGAGGCGGCGCACCACTCGAGCTCCGGCCTTCGTTCCAGGCAGGCGAGCTGCGTCGAGGTGAGATGCACGCCGTCCGCGCCCAGGCGCTGCGCCAGCCCGACATCCGAGTTGATCAGCACGCGTGCGCCACGCTCCCGCGCAAGCACAATTACCGCCGCAGCGAAACGTTCCAGTTCCGGCGCAGTCATCTTCTTCTCGCGCACCTGGATCAATTTCAAGCCTTGCTCAAGGCGCTGATCGATCCGGGTCAGCTGCACTTCCTCTCCGATCTCGCCTGCGTGCGTGATGGCGTACTCGAACGGAAGCTGCAACGCGCGCAGTACCGGTGCATTGGCGGGCAGAAGCGGCGCCACGCCGAGATCGGAAATGCGCTGCCACGAGAGCTGCTGCTTCTCCCTGCCATGGGGCTCGCCCCGCCAGGCGCGCACGCGAAAGAAATTCAGGCGCACGTTCGCGTGGGGGTAGATGTAGTTCCGCACGATCCATGGATGCGCGATCTCGACATCGATGCCGAGTTCTTCGTGCAATTCGCGCTTGAGCGCCGCTGAAAACGGCTCCCCCGGCTCGACTTTGCCGCCGGGAAACTCCCAGTAGCCCGCGTACACCTTGCCGCGCGGGCGCTGCGCCAGCAGGAACGAGCCGTCCGGCCGCTCGATCACCGCGGCGACGACCTCGACGGGAGGGGCAATTGAAGACTTCGAGGCCATTTCAGAATTATCGAAATGGCCTGATTCAGGGGAGTATGAGGGGATGCGCCCCGAAGGAAGTCCCCGTAGGGGATATCCCCTCATATCGTAATAAGCGCGGATTCAACCGCGCTTCGCGCGCGCGGTACTGGCGGCGCGCAGCCGACCGGACGCGTCGCGCGCGAACTGCCAGGCGACGCGGCCCGAGCGCGAGCCGCGCGAAAGCGCCCACTGCAGGGCTTCTTCGTGCGTCGCCTCGATTTCGCGGGGCGAGCAACCGAGTTCTGCGAGCCAATGGCTGACGATGGCGAGATAGTCGTCCTGATCGAACGGGTAGAACGACACCCACAGGCCGAAGCGCTCGGAGAGCGATATCTTTTCTTCCGAAGTTTCGCCCGGATGAATCTCCTCGCCCACATGCTTGTATTCGAGGTTTTCCTGCATGTATTCGGGCATCAAATGACGGCGGTTGGACGTGGCGTAAATGAGCACGTTTTCCGAAGTCGCCGAGATCGAGCCGTCCAGCACCACCTTGAGCGCCTTGTAACCCGCTTCCGCCGCCTCGAACGACAGGTCGTCGCAGAAAATGATGAAGCGCTCGGTGCGGCTGGAAATCTGGTCGACGATATCGGGCAGGTCGACCAGGTCGTGCTTGTCCACTTCGATCAGGCGCAGGCCCTGCCGGTGAAACTTGGTCAGCACCGCCTTGACCAGTGAGGACTTGCCGGTGCCGCGCGCGCCCGTCAACAGCACGTTGTTGGCCGGAAGCCCGGTCACGAACTGGCGCGTATTTTGATCTATCAGCTGCTTCTGGCGATCGACGCCGGAGAGGTCGGACAGCCGGATCTTGTGCGGGTGCGCTACCGGCTGCAGGTGTCCGTGACCGCCAGACTTGCGCCAGCGAAAAGCGATGCTCGCGCCCCAGTCCACCGGCGGCTGCACCGCGGGCAACAGCACTTCAAGGCGTGCAACCAGCGCTTCCGCACGCTGCAGGAATTTTGATAGTTCGGTCATGAGAAAAATTGGCCGCCGGCTTAGCTGCGGTAATCCGCGTTGATGGAAACATAATCGTGCGACAGGTCGCAGGTCCACACCGTGGTTTCTGCCGCGCCCCGGGCGAGTTCGACACGCACCGTGATTTCGCTTTGCTGCATCACGCGTTGGCCGTCCTCTTCGCGATAGGCCGGATTGCGCCCGCCGTCCGTGGCCACGAGCACGTCGCCCAGATAGAGTTTCACCCTGCCGACGTCGAGGTCGGGAATGCCGGCGTAACCGATGGCGCAAAGCAGGCGGCCGAGGTTGGGGTCGGACGCGAAGAACGCGGTCTTGACCAGCGGCGAATGGGCGATCGCGTACGCGATCTGGGAGCATTCCCCTTCGGTCTTGCCCCCTTGCACCTGCACCGTGATGAATTTGGTCGCACCCTCGCCGTCGCGGATGATCGCCTGTGCTAGCCAAACGGCGACTTCCGTGACCGCCGCTGCGAGTGCGGCGTAATCCGGATGGCGCTCGGAGTCGATGGCGCTCGCGCCCGCGGCGCCGGTCGCGATCAGGATAAAAGAATCGTTGGTCGACGTATCGCCATCCACGGTGATGCGATTGAACGAGCGCGCGGTCGCCTGGGCCAGCATTTTCTGCAACGCATCCCGGCTCACCGCCGCGTCCGTGGCCACGAAACCGAGCATGGTCGCCATCCCCGGATGGATCATGCCGGCGCCCTTGGCCATGCCGGTCACGGTCACGGACTTGCCGCCAAGCTTGGTCCTGCGCGTGCACGCCTTGGGCACGGTGTCGGTGGTCATGATCGCTTCGGCCGCGTTGGCCCAATTGTTTTCGCGACAATCGGCCAGCGCCAGCGGCAACGCCGCCACGATGCGATCGACCGGCAACGGTTCCATGATCACGCCGGTGGAAAACGGCAGGATCTGCGCGCTGTCGCATCCGAGCAATGCGGACAGCTCGGCGCAAGACTTGCGCGCCCGCGCGAGGCCGTCCTCCCCGGTACCGGCGTTGGCATTGCCGGTATTCACCACCAGCGCGCGCACCGGCCGCACCTGCGCCAGATGTTCCTTGCATAAGATCACGGGCGCGGCGCAAAAGCGGTTCTGCGTAAATACGCCGGCGACGGTGGCACCGTCGGCAAGCCGCACGACCAGAAGGTCCTTGCGGTTCGCCTTGCGCACGCCGGCCTCGGCAACGCCGAGGGCGACGCCTTTGACGGGCAGAAGTTCTTCCGCTTTGGTCGGAACCAGATTCACAGGCATGGATGCATCCTGCTCAAGACGCGATTTCGAAATTAACCGTCATTCCGAAGCCGATGGCTGAGAAATCTGCTTTTTGTGTTCGACCAAACAGCAAATTCCTCGCTACGCTCGGAATGACAGGGCTTATTGATACTGCCTGCTCTAAGTGAGTTTCCCGTGGCACTGTTTGTATTTCTTGCCGGAACCGCAGGGGCAGGGATCGTTGCGGCCGATCTTGCCCATCTCGCGCACGAACGGCCGCTCCTTTGCTTTTTCCTCGGCCTCGTCCGCACCCAGCGCTTCATCGTAGCCGGCATGCTGGTACTTGATGTTCTCGACCGCGGGCGCCGCTTCTGCGGCCACCTCGGTCAATTCCGCTTCGGAAGTCACCTGCACCGCGGTCAAGGTCTTGGTCACCTCGAGCTTGACGCTTTCGAGCATGCTCGAGAACAGCTCGAACGCTTCGCGCTTGTACTCCTGTTTCGGGTTCTTCTGCGCGTAGCCCCGCAAGTGTATGCCCTGGCGCAGGTGATCGAGCGCCGCCAGGTGCTCGCGCCAATGCTGGTCCAGGTTGGAGAGCATGACCCAGCGCTCGTACGGATGCAGCGCTTCAGCAGGAGCGAGGGCGAATTTTTCGCGATACAGGCGGTCGGCTTCGGCCGCCGATTTTTCCAGAAGCGCCTGCTCGTCCAGGCTGGAATCGGTTTCGAGCCAGGATTTCACCGGAATGGAAAAATTAAGCTCCGCCTGAAAGGCTTTTTCCAGTCCGGCCACGTCCCATTGCTATTCCACGCTCTCCGGCGGAATATGCGCACGGAAAATATCGCTCACCACCCCCTGGCGCAGCGAGGTGATGGTCTCGGTCACGTCGTCGCTTTCGAGCAGTTCGTTTCTCTGCTCGTAGATCACCTTGCGCTGGTCGTTGGCGACGTCGTCGTACTCCAGCAACTGCTTCCTGATGTCGAAGTTGTGCGCTTCCACCTTGCGTTGCGCCGATTCGATCGAACGCGACACCCACGAACTTTCGATCGCCTCGCCTTCGGGCATCTTCAGACGCTGCATGATAGCTTTCACGCGGTCGCCGGCGAAGATGCGCAGCAGAGGGTCCTCGAGCGAAAGGTAGAAACGGGAGGATCCCGGGTCGCCCTGCCGTCCGGCGCGGCCGCGCAACTGGTTGTCGATGCGGCGAGACTCGTGGCGCTCGGTGCCGATGATGTGCAGCCCGCCAGCGGCGATCACCTTGGCGTGCAGCTTCTGCCATTCCTCGCGCATTGCGCGGATCCGGCTCTCCTTTTCCGCCTCGTCCACACCCTCGTTGGCGCGCAGCGCATCGATGCTTTTCTCGACGTTGCCGCCGAGC
>JAPLRD010000078.1:4233-13740 GCA_026399375.1 Pseudomonadota bacterium | reverse complement strand
GGTGCGCCGTTGAGGGCGGCAATCGGCTACGGGCTACGCCCTTCGCCGCTTCCCGCCCTCAACAGAAAAAGCGGACAATTCATGTGCTACAGAACCGGACAGGTCTAAAAACCCGCGAGAGGCGTGCGCAATTCGTGTGCCGCGGTCGCCAGAAACTCGCTTTTCATGCGGTCCACTTCGGTCTTGTGGGTGACGTCGCGAAAGCTCCATACCCGGCCGACGATGCGTTCTCCCAGGCGCTGCGGAAACGAGTAGCGCTCGATCACCGCGCCGTTCTTGTGGCGCAGGGTGTCGAAAGAAGGCAATTCGGGGTGCCCCGAGAGTCCCGACACTGCGTCCGAAAACGACTGCGGATTGAGCAGCTGCTTGCGCACATACGCCTGCAGTTCGGTGCCCCCGCCGCCGGCCAGCAGTTCCGGTGGCATGCCCCAGATGTCGGCGAAGCGCTGGTTGCACAGGGCGACACGCCCTTCGGCGTCGATCACCAATATGCCGTCCGCGGTCGATTCGATGGCGGCGCGCAGCAAGGAGGCGGACTGTGCCGCACTCGCTTCGGAACGCTTGCGGATGCGCACGAAGAATGCAACGCCCGCAATGATGGATATGACCAGCGTGCCGGCCGTGCAGATCAACAGGAACAGCTTGAGCCGCTCGGCGTCGAAGGCGGCCACTTCGGGAAGGTGCCTGAATGCGTGGATTTCGAGCGTTTCTTCGGCGATGCTCTCGCCCGAGATCAGCAGGGGGCGCTCGTCCCGATCGAACTGTTTCAGAGCGGGCAGCCCCGCCTTCTCCCAGGGGGTGATCGCCAGTTCGGGGAAATCGGTGCGCTTGTAGCGCGCCTGGCGCTCGGGCTCCGACAGCCCCATGACGCTCGCTCCTGGAATGGATCGCATCTCCAGGGCCGGGTCGCGCGCGATGATGATGACGCCAAGCTCGTCGGCGATAAATGCATCCGTCTGGTTGACCCAGTGCGCCAGCTTGGGGAGGTCGATCTTTGCCACCGCGACCCCGGCAAAGCGGCCATCGATCACAATCGGCGCACTGAAATACAGGCCCGGAATGTTCGTCATCCTCCCCATCGCGTACTGCCGCCCGGGTTTGCCTGTCCTGGCGATGCGGAAGTAGTCCCGATCGGCGTAGTTGGTGCCGACGAAGCTCTCCGGTCTGTCGGCGTTGCTCGACGCGACGCAGTCCCCGTTCTCGTTCGTGACCCATACCACATCGGCACCGAGCGCACTGCCGACCCGGGCCAGATAACCGTCGATGCTGCGCAGCAGAATGTCCTGCGACCAAATGGCCCGGCGCTGCGCCACCGAGAGTGACAAGGCCGCGGGGGCGCCGTGCGCAGACAGCGCGAGCGCTATCTTTTCGTCCTTTGCGACCAGTTCCGGGATGCCGTGCAGGTTCTTCAGGCCGAGGCCGATCGCCTTGGCAGTGTTGCCGACCAGTTTGTCCACGGAAAGGGATTCATTGCGGATCAATTCGCGCGTGTGCGACGTCAGAATCGAGTCGGCTACTACCCATGACAAGACCAGCCAAAGCACCGCGAGGATACCGAACCTGCCAAGTAAAGGGATTCTCGCCAAGCCCTTCAGCCCGGCGACCGTTTCTGCGTTGTTGCTCATCTGGTCCGTTTTCATTCGAATGCCCGTCACTCGCCCCTGCTTTCCCGGCTGTTCCCGATTGTCCGAGGTCTGGAGTGATAGCACGAACCGGTCAGTCAGTCACATTGTAGTCTTGTCCAACGGGGTTGGCGTCCGAGCAGAAAGCGAGGTTCGATCATGATGCGGAGCATGGCTTTCGACATGAACGGCGAGCGGGTGCATACGCTGGTCCAGATGCAGGCCTTTCTGGACGGGGCGGTGGCTCTCGAACTTGCGGTGGCTGCCAAGGAGCGCTACGGGTTCATCTTCCGCACGATGCGCCGCTTTGGCAATTCACGGAAATGCCGGGTTCCGGGCCAGCCGGCATTTCTTTTCACTACAATTGTCATCGCCGAAATATACTTGCGAAAGAGAAAGCCGCATCCGTTCCACACTTCGCCCTGCGCGGTCGGTGCAATACGAAGTGCGCAGTGTGGAAATTCGCGGCGCCCGAATGGAGATGAATGTATGTCAAAGCCCGAACTCGTCGTTGCGCCGCTCACGCCGTTCACCGCCGACCTGAAAATCGATGACGCGGCGTTGAGGCGCCAAATCGACTACGTGGTCGGCGATTGCGGCGCCACCATGGTTATCGCCGCCGGCGTGGAAGCGCAGGAATATACCTATCTAGGCATGCCCGAGCGCAAAGACCTGATCGCACGCACGATAGAATGCGTCGCGGGGCGCTGCCCGGTGATGGTCGGCATCTCGCATCCTTCGTTCAGGACGGCGATCGAACTCGCGCATCTCGCCCACGACCTCGGCGCGCATGCCGTGCAGATGCTGGCTCCGTTGCGGCCGTTCGGCGGACCGCCTACGGAGCGCGATCTGGTTGCGTACTTTGAAGCGGTGGCGAAGGAGTCGCCGCTGCCGATGACGCTGTATCTGAATTCAGGCCCGGGCGCGGACGTTTCCATCCCTGCCACCGTAGCCATCGCCAGCATAGACAAGGTGCGCTATATCAAGGAGAGTTCGCGCGACCTCTCCCGCGTGTCGCGCCTTATCGTCGAAGTCGACCACGCCGGGCACGCGCGCTATTTCACCACGATGCAAATGCTGCTCGCCACGCTGGAACTGGGCGGTTCGGGGGCGACCATGCCCCCGCCGGGCGCTGAAATTGCGCGGCAGGTGATCGACGCCTTTGTCGCCGGCGACTACCGGCGCGCGGCTCAGATACAGCTGCAGTTTGCCCTGTTTCCGGCGAAATGGATGCATCGTGGCCTGACGGCGACGATGAAGACGGCCATGAGCCTGATCGGCTTGCCGGTGGGCGGGCTTTATCCGCCCTATGTTTCGCTCGACGCCGCCGAGACCCAGGCACTGACGGATTATCTCAAGACCACCGTTCTGGCAAAAAGGATGAAATGACATGCTGACCATCAAGAGACTGGACGTGGAGGAAGCGCAGGTCCTGATCGACGGCGCGGCGGCGAAGGCGCGCGAGATAGGCGTGCCGATGTGCATAGCGGTCACGGATGAATCGGGGCACCTGATCCGGTTCGAGCGCATGAACGGCGGCAAGATCAGCAGCATTTCGATCGCCACCGACAAGGCGGCCACCGCCGCCATCGCGCGGCACGGGACGCACGTGTACAACCAGCTGTGCGTGCCCGGAAGCCCGACCTTCGGCATTCATATCACCAACGGCGGCCACTTCAGCATCATCGGCGGCGGCATGCCGGTACTGATCGACGGCGAGATCGTCGGCGGCATCGGCCTGAGTTCGGGAACGGCGGAGCAGGACCGGATCTGCGCCGAGGCGGCGATCCAGCATTTCTATGCGGCGACCGGAAACAAGGCGTAGGGGAGGGCGAACTGTCGCCGGCCGTACGGCGGTGCAATTCAGGGCAGGAGGCGCTCGTCGCGCGGGGCGATTTCCGTGACCAGGTCCTGAACCAGGGCCTTGTTGCCGAGGGGTGCGAGGCGCATATCGCCCTCCCTGAGCCGCTCGGTGCAGGCGTACACGACCTTGCCGTCCAGTTCCATCATGCATTCCTTGCACGCGTTGGCGTTGATGCAGGAGAAGCGGATTGCAAGCGTGGGGTCGCGCATGCTGCGTATCCAGCGCAAGCCGTCGAGCACCGAACTTCCCGGCGTGAAGGGGACATCGAATGTTTCGACCCTGGGCGCGCCGCCGTCACTGCGCTGAATATGCAGGCGCGCGATCCGCTCGCTCATTGCGCCGCCTTCGCCGGCTGCGATCGGCTCAGGCCGAGCTTTCCATCCTGATACGAGAATATCTGGTTCACCTGCCACTCGGGCAGCATGCCGGGGAAGTCCTCGCGCTGGTGGGCGCCGCGGCTTTCCTTGCGCTCGATCGCCGCGCGCACGACGGTCTGCGCCACCAGCAGCATATTGCGCAAATCGAGCCAGTCCAGGCGCACCATGTTGTAGTGTTCCCCGCCATCGGAAGAGGGAGGCGCGACGCCGAGTTCCGCCTGCATCTTTTCCAGCCGGCGCAGCGCTTCGACCAGCCTGGCTTCGGTGCGGAACGGGCCGGCGTTGTCCGCCATCAGCGCCTGCAGCTCGACGATCGTGGCCGCCGTGTTGTTCGACGCGCTGCCGCCCCCCCGGCTTTGCAGCAAATCCAGCGCGCTGCCTGCGGCACTGTCGCTCCAGCCGGTCGATGCGCGCGACCTGGCGTTGGCGGCGGCCGTCGTTCCGGCGCGCTCGCCGAAGACGAAGGCCTCGGTGAGCGCGTTGCCGGAGAGACGATTGGCGCCGCTGGTTCCGCCTACGGCTTCGCCAGCGGCATACAGGTTCTTGACGCGGGTTTCCATGGAGGTGTTCACGCGCACGCCGCCCATGTGGTAGTGGGTGATCGGCGCCACTTCGACCGGCATCTTCGTGAGGTCGATGCCGTTTCCTGCCAGTCGATCGATGACCGGGCCGAATGCGTTGCGCAGTTCGGCCTCGGGAACGTGCTGAAAACTCAGATAGGCGCCGCCGGCCGGGCTGCCCCTGCCTGCCTCCACCTCCTTGTATATCGCGTAAGTCGCGACGTCGCGCGTCAGCGCGTATTTGCCCGATTCGGCCTGGCCATAACGGTCGGCGAACTCCTCGCCCTTCGCATTGAGCAGCCGGCCGCCCAATTTGTAGCGGAACGGATCCCACATGATGGGGTCCATGCCTATCATGCGCGGCGCGAGGTGGCCGATCGGAAAAAACTGCACGAACTCCATGTCCATCAGTTCGGCTCCGGCGCGCAGCGCCAGCGCGTAGCCGTCCCCGCCGGTGTTGAGTGAGCCGCTGTTGCGCCGGTACAGACGGGTCAGGCCGCCGGTGGCGATGATCACGCTTTTCGCTTCCAGAGCCACTGCTTCTCCGGATATCAGATGCAGTCCGACGGCGCCAACCGCTTCGCCTTCGCGCACCACGATGTTGGTGATCAGCACGTCGCCGATGCGGCGGATGGCGGGGATGCGGTTCAACTGGGCGCGCAGCGTGCGCGACACCGCCGGTCCGGTATTGAGGAAATCGACGTAGACGCAGCGCGGCCGGTCGTGTCCCGGCGCCAGCGCCTGCTTCAGATGGCCGTTCTCCCGCGCCCAGCCAACCTTCCATGCGTCCAGCTCGCGGATGCGCAGGGCCGCGTTTTCGCACAGCAATTGGGACAAGGATGCGTCGCACAGCCCGCGCCCGGCTTTGAGGGTATCCGCCAGGTGGTACTCCCAGTGATCGGGACATTGCTCGCCCAGCGCAACCGAAACGGTCATTTGGGCCATCACCGTTGCCCCTCCGCGGCCGATCAGGCTGCGGTCGATCAGTTGGACCCGGCAGCCGTCGCGCGCCGCGGCTATGGCGGCGAAGATGCCCGCCCCGCCTGCGCCTATGACCAGAACGTCGCTTTCAAGTCGGATCATGGGCGGATTTTTCCTGGAATCAAGGCTGAAATTTCGGGAGTATTGAATGGATGACTGCCGCGCACTCTACCTGTATCCACGGCTTGAGACAATGCGCGCTTGGGACGCCGTTTTTAGGCGCCTGTTTGCTTGACCGGACATGCTATTTCATGCAGTATTGCTCGCCTAAGAACAAGCGTCAGATTCGGTTTGTAGCTTTCAATTGCAATGAAAATCCCCAAACAGCAACGAGGAGAAAACATGCGCAGTTTCGGAAAATTGGCGGCGGCTGTCGCCGCTGCACTCGCAGTAGCACCGGTCACCGTTTTAGCGCAGGAACCCGCTCCGGTAAAGATCGGGATCATCACCTTTCTTTCCGGCGCAGCGGCTTCGCCGTTTGGTGTGCCTTCGCGCAATGCGGCTGAGGTCGTGATCGAGCAGCTCAACGCGGGCAAGGCGCCTGCTCCCTATGCGACGAAGGGGTTCGGCGGCGCAAAGATCGAGACCGTGATCATCGACGAAAACGGCACGAGCACCACGCAGGTGACGGAGTACCGCAACCTGGTGCAGCGTCACAACGTCGATGTGGTGATCGGATACGTGTCCAGCGGCAACTGCATTGCGGTTGCGCCGGTGGCCGAAGAACTGAAGAAGCTCACCAACTTCTTCGACTGCGGCACGCCGCGCATTTTCGAGGACGGCAACTACAAGTACGTGTTCCGCACTTCGCCTACCGCGACCATGGACAGTGTCGGCGCGGCACTGTACATAAAGGACGCCAAGCCGAAACTGAAATCGGTCGCCGGCATCAACCAGAACTACGCCTGGGGACAGGATTCCTGGGCTGACTTCTCCGCGTCGTTGAAACAGCTGGTGCCGAGCGTGGAAGTCAAGACCTCGCAGATGCCCAAGCTGTTCGCCGGCCAGTACAACGCCGAGATCTCGACCCTGCTCGGCGCCAAGGCGGATGTGATCCATTCCAGCTTCTTCGACGGCGACCTCGAGGCGCTCATACTTCAGGCGGCACCGCGCGGTCTGTTCAAGAAAAGTACCGGAATTTTGACCGCCGGTGAGACGGCCATGTGGAAACTCGCAGCGCAGATTCCCGATGGCACCGTGCTCGGCGCACGCGGTCCGTTCGGGCCGTATGCACCCAAGAGCGAGCTGAATACCTGGTTCGACAAGGAGTTCCGTGATCGTTACACCGTGGTGCCGACCTATCCGTCCTATCAGATGGCGCAGGCCATTCTGGGTGTCAAGGCGGCCTGGGAAAAGGCGCAGGCGGCCAACGGCGGGGCGCGTCCGAGCAATGAACAGGTAGCCGCGGCGCTTGAGAACTCCACCTTCGAAGGGCCGGGCGGAACGGTGAAAATGGCCATCGGCAAGGGCCACCAGGCGGTCATGGAAACCGTGTACGGCATGTCCAAAGTGGTGGGTGGCAAGATGACCGTCACCAACGTGAAGCGCTACTCGGCGGAGAAAGTGAATCCGCCTGAGGGAATAAAGAGCGCGGACTGGATCGCCGGAGGATTCAAGCGCTAGTTTCTTCGGATTGACGGCTGCCCGCTGCGGGCGGCCGTTTTCCCTTCAGGCTTTCCCAATTGGATCAACTCCCGGCCGTCATTATCGACGGCATTATCTATTCCGCCTGGCTGTTCGTTGCCGCCATCGGGCTCACGCTGATCTATGGCGTGATGAAGATCGTCAACCTGACCCACGGCAGCTTTTACGCGCTCGGCGCTTACGCCGGGGCCTCGCTTCGGCGGTGATCGTCGCCCTGGTGGTCGCGCCGCTGATCGAGCGCGGCATCCTGCGCTTCATGTACGCCAAGGACGAGGTGGTGATCATGCTCATTACCTACGCCTTGTTCTTGATTCTGGAAGACGTGATCAAGCTGGTCTGGGGCGTCGATCCGTATTTCATCGCCGAGCCCTACGGGCTGTTGGGCAGCATCGAGTTCGGCGAACTGAGCTATCCGACCTATAACCTGATTTTGGTTGGAATCGCGATTGCATCCGGCGCAGGGCTCACCCTGCTGCTGCAGGGCACGCGCGTCGGCAAACTGCTGCGCACAGTAATTCACGATCCGGAAGTCAGCCGCGCGATGGGGATCAACGTCGACCGGTTCTATCTGGTGACGTTCACTTTCGGCGCGTTGCTCGCGGCGATCGGTGGCGCGTTCACTGCACCCACGGTTTCGGTAGTGCCTGGCCTCGGCGTCGAGATCATCGTGCTTTCGTTCGCGGTCATCGTGATCGGCGGCATGGGCAGCCTGCCCGGCGCTGCGCTGGGCGCGGTCATCGTCGGCCTGGTTCGCTCGGCGGCGATTCACTACGCGCCGGCGGTCGAGCTGTTCGTCATTTACTTCGTCATGGCGCTGGTCCTCGCGTTCCGGCCGCGCGGGCTGTTCAGTCTGGCGGAGCCCAGAAAGATATGAAAAACGACCGAACGCTGCTGATCCTCGGTGTGGTCCTGCTTGCGGTGGTCGGTGCGGGCCCGCTGTTGCCGCAATGGGCTTTGTTCCTGTTCACTATCGCGATTGCCAAGGGCTTGGTGGCGCAGGGACTTCTACTGCAACTGCGCGCAGGACTGGTTTCGTTCGGACAGGCGCTTTACTACTGTATCGGCGCCTACACAGCAGGCGGACTGGGCCGCTTTTTCGGCATCGGCGACATGCTGGTGCAAATGATATCCGGCGCGCTAGTTGCTGCGTTCGTCGCCTTCATCCTCGGATTTCTGCTGGCTCGCTATCGCGGCATTTTTTACGGACTATTGAGCCTTGCTCTGTCGATGATTCTGTACGGGTTGCTGGTCAAGAGCGAGGCCTTGGGCTCGACCGACGGCATCAACGTTCTCCCGTCGACGGTGTTCGGCATACGGCCCGGCCAGGAGTCGGTGCGCCACGTGGTACTCGTCGCCGGTTGCGCCGTCGCCTTCATTGCGACGCTGCTGGTGCAGCGTTACCTCAATACGCCGCTGGGACAACTGGCCGCCGCGATCAAGGACAATGAAATCCGCGTCGAATACATGGGCACCTCGGTGCGCGAGGCGATCCATGTCAAGTATGTGATCGCCGCCGCGCTGTCCGGTATCGGCGGCGCGCTGGCTGCGACCACGGTAGGGCACATTGATCCGGACATGTCGTATTGGACGACTTCGGGAGAGTTTATTTTCATCACCATTCTCGCCGGAACAGGAAGCGTTGTCGCACCCTTTCTCGGCGCCATGGTCTTCGGCATCATTCACACGGTCGCGTATGACGTGTCGCCGAATACGTGGCAGATGACTCTGGGCACGTCTCTCCTGCTGTTGATTGTGTTCATGCCCGAAGGTTTGTGGTCGCTGTTCATCCGGCGCAAGGCGGCCTGACATGGCGGTCGTGCTCCATGCGAGGAATCTGAACAAGCGCTTCGGTGCCGTCACCGCGGCGTCCAACGTCGATGCCGCGATCGAGCAGGATGCGGTGGTCGGGCTGATAGGAACCAACGGCGCCGGCAAGACCACGTTCATCAATATGATCACGGGCTATATCAAGCCCGATACCAGCAGCATCGAATTCAACGGCCGCGACATCACCGCTTTGTCCCCGCGGGATATCACGCGCATCGGCATCTGCCGCTCGTTCCAGATACCGCAGCTCTACAGTTCGCTCACGGTGTTCGAAAACATGATGGTGGGCCTGGGCATCGTCTTGCGCAATGCGGGCCTGGGCGGCTGTTTCGCGCGCGGGCGGCCGAACGTTCCCGGACACGACGCACCCGCGGAGCAGGTCGCCGAGCGCATTCTGCAGCGCTTCGGCCTCGACGATTACCGCAACAGAAACGCGCAAGTGCTGCCAGGCGGGGTACGCAAGCTTCTGGACATCGCGCTCACCATGGTGGCGAAACCGACGATTCTTCTGCTGGATGAGCCGACCAGCGGCGTATCCGCCGAGGAGAAGTTCGTCATGATGGACATGGTCATGGCTGCGGTCAAAGCCGAGGGTGCCACCGTGCTGTTCGTCGAGCACGACATGGAGGTGG
>JAPLRD010000078.1:0-4200 GCA_026399375.1 Pseudomonadota bacterium | reverse complement strand
CCCGAGATCGCGCTGCGCGATCCGGAGGTGAAGCGCTACGTCGTCGGTGGCGAACTGCACCGTGTGGACGAGGCGCAGGGGGCGGCCAATGCTTAGCGTCTCCAGTCTCAACGTCGCGATCCAGTCGGTGCAGATCCTGCGCAATGTGTCGCTGGAACTTCCCACCGGCAGCATGGCCGGTCTCATAGGGCGCAACGGCGCTGGCAAGACGACGCTGATGAAAAGCATCATGGGCCTGCTTAAGGTCGGGAGCGGGTCCATGACCTTCGACGGCAACGACCTGGTTGCGGCGAAGACGCATGCTCGCACCAGGATCGGCATCGGCTACATGCCGGAAGACCGCCGCCTGATTCCGGATCTGACCTGCGAAGAGAACGTACTGGTGCCGGCATGGGCGGCGCATGTTGCCGATGCCGAGGAACGCCTGGCGAAGGTGTACCAGCTGATTCCGGAACTGCGTGAATTCGCGTCGCGCAAGGGCCTGCAGCTGTCGGGCGGACAGCAGAAGCTGGTGGCGCTGGGACGGGCCCTGATGTGCGGGACGAGGCTGCTGCTGCTGGACGAGCCGTTCGAAGGCGTGGCGCCGGCGCTTGCACAACGCCTGGTCGAGGTGGTCGCGAATCTGAAGCGCGAGGGCATGTCGGTCATCCTTTCGGAGTCCGACCTGCAGCATTCCGAGCGCATGGTCGACCAGGTGATCGTCATCGACCGCGGCGCCATTGTCTCGGTCAGGTAATGAACCGACCCAGGTCTGATCGCAGGTCGCTCGACACAGGCTCCATGTTCAAGACATGATGGCCCCCGAAGCTGGCCGCCGCAGCAAGCGGTTCTGGATCGGGATCGACGTAGGCGGTACGTTTACCGACGCCGTGGTCGTCGATGCGCAGGGCGCTTGCGTGGACGCCTTCAAGCTGCTGTCCACACCAGATGAGCCGGCGCAGGCGGTTCTGGAGGCGCTGGAACGGATATCCCGGGCGGTCGATTTGCGCGAGGCGGCGGTATGCCACGGCACGACGGTCGGCACCAACACCCTGATCGAGCACAAGGGACGGCGGACCGCGCTGGTCACCACAGCCGGCTTTGAGGACGTGATCGAATTGCGGCGGCAGGCGCGCTGTGAACTGTACAGCTTCGATCAGCGCATCTCGGAGCCGCTGGTTCCCGCGGCGGACCGGTTCGGCATTGCGGAGCGTCTCGCATTCGACGGTTCGGTGGTGATGCCTATCGGGGATCTGCGGTCGTTGGCAGACCGCCTCGCGGCGGCAGGCTTCGAATCGGTGGCGATCTGCCTGTTCAACGCCTATGCGTCCGGCGTTCACGAAATGGCCGTGGAAGCCGCGCTGCGCGCTGCGCTCCCCGGCGCATTCATTTGCAGGTCCAGCGACGTTGCGCCTGAAATCCGCGAATTCGAGCGATCGAGCACGACGGTGGTCAACGCCTATATCGGACCGGTCGTCGGCGACTACGTGAAACAACTGGCGCAGGGCGCTGCGGCGATGGGCATCGAGGCGCTCTACGTGGTGAAATCGAGCGGCGGGCTCACTTCGCCGGAGAACGCCGCCCGTTATCCCGTGCATCTGGTGGAATCAGGACCCGCGGCCGGAATCATCGCCGCGGCGCAATTCGGCGCGGCGCTCGGGCGCAAGGATGTCCTGGCATTCGATATGGGAGGGACCACCGCCAAGGCCGGCGTCATCCTGCGCGGTGAACCCAGGATAGCCAGCGAGTTCTATGCCGATGCACTGGTGGAGGGTCGGCCGGCGGGCGGTTATCCGATTCTGAGCCCGGTGGTGGACCTGCTCGAAATCGGCGCCGGCGGCGGCAGCATCGCCGCGATCGACGAGGCCGGCGTGCTCAAGGTCGGGCCGCGCAGTGCCGGTGCAAGGCCGGGGCCTGCCTGCTATGGGCTCGGCGGCGAACTGCCGACGGTCACGGACGCGCACGCGGTGATCGGAACCCTGCGTGCGGACGGCTTGTCGGCGTCGGGAATCGAATTGCGGCGCGAACTGGCCGAGCGCGCGATAGAGGAGCACATCGCCCGGCCGAAGGGGTGGAGCATTGCGCGCGCCGCTTACGCGATACTCGATATTGCCGTCGCCAACATGGCGGCGATGGTGCGCGTCGCCACCGTGCGCCGCGGCCTGGATCCGCGCGGGTTTTGCCTGGTGCCTTCCGGAGGCGCCGGGCCCTTGCATGCCGTGGCGATCGCGCGCGATGTCGGCATACCGCAAATTGCGATTCCGGCGATACCGGGCATGTTCAGCGCGCTGGGGGCCACGCTGTCGCAAGTCCGGCACGACGTCAGCTGCTCCATCATGAAACTTGCCAGGGACCTCGATGCGCAAGCGCTCGCGTCCGCGTTTCTTCCTTTGCTGGATAAGATCAACGGCCTGTTCGCGGTCGAATCCGTCAGCTCGCAGGATATCGAACTGACGCGGCATGCCGATGTGCGTTTTCGCGGGCAGCTGTTCGAACTCAAGGTCCCGCTCGGTCCGGTGGCGGAAGCGCCTCCGGCCGGCGACTGGATAGAGCGGGAATTTCGCCGGATCTATCGCGCCGAATATGGATTCGATCTGCCGGACGCGGAGCCCGAAGTCGTCAACCTGCGCGTGGTCGGCCTGGGTGCGCCCTTTGTCGGCAGCTATGGGGGCCGCGCTGCAAGCGGTGCTCAGGCGGGCGGCAGCGGGGCGCGATGCCTCGCTCCCATTCTGGAACGGGACGGCAGCACGCGCGATGTGCCCGTGCTCGATCTGGCGCAGTCGCCGGCAACGGAGATAGCGGGACCGGCATTGCTGCAGAGTTCTGGCGCGACCATCTGGCTTCCAGCGGGCGCGCACGCGACGGTGGCCGAAGACCGCAGCGTCCTGATTTCCGTCGCTCCTGATCCGGGAAAAGAATAATGTCCGGCCACTCCCTGCTCGAATCCGATCCGGTCACGTTCGAAGTCGTGCGCAACAGCCTGTACGCTATTTGCGAGGAGATGAAATCGGTGCTGATCCGCACTTCCTTCTCGCCGCTGCTCAGCCTGTCCGCGGATCTGTCCTGCGCCATTCTGGACCAGGACGGAAATGTCGCCGCGCAGGGGAACGACATTCCGGTGCACCTCGGAGCGATGCCTTTCACCGGGCGCGCGGTGCTGGACGCATTTCCGCTCTCGACTTGGAGCGAGGGCGACGCGGTGCTGTTGAACGACCCTTATCTCGGCGGTACCCATCTTCCGGACATGTCGCTGGTGTCGCCCGTATATTGTGCAGGTTTGCTGACCGCGTTCGTGGCGACGCGGGTGCACTGGCCGGACGTCGGCGGCATCACCGCCGGAAGTTCCTCGATCAGCGACGAGATCATCAAGGAGGGCTTGCGCATTCCGCCGGTGAAGATCATGGATCGCGGCCGCGTGTGCGAGGACCTGCTGCGGCTGATACTGGCCAATGTGCGAATTCCGAAAGACCGGCTGGGGGATTTTCGCGCGCAGCAGGCAGCCAATCTGCGCGGCGTTTCGCGCCTGGCCGAAGTCGCAGGCACTTATGGCAGGGATGCGCTCGTCGTCGTATTGCGCGAATCGCAGGCCTACAGCCACCTGAAGGTGAGGAAGCGGCTCGAGAGTCTGGATGACTGCGATGTCACCTGGACCGAATCGCTGGACGGGGACGGATATGAGCCCGAGGGCGCGCAAGGCCTCAAGATCGTCGCCCGCGTCATCAAGTCCGGCTGCAATTTTACCGTGGACTTCACCGGATCGTCGCCCGCGGCGCGCGGACCGGTGAATGCGCCCCTGCCGGTGACCGCTTCCGCCGTCTACTACACGCTGTTGGGATTCGCGGGCGGCGGCATACCGCCGAACTCGGGCGCGTACACGGTGGCGACGGTGATCGCGCCCGAGGGTTCCATCGTCAACGCGCGCTATCCTTCGCCCGTGGTCGCGGCGAATACCGAGACCTCGAATCGTATCGTCGATATCTTGTTGGCGGCACTGGGCCAAGCCTATCCTGACATGGTGCCTGCCGGCAGCTATGGTTCGGCCTGCGTCTATACCCTGGGCGGACGCGACGCGTCGCGCGGACGCTCCTTCGTGCACTACGAAACCATAGGCGTCGGCATGGGCTCGCGGGAGGGGCACAACGGGTTGTACGGGATTCGGGTACATATGGGCAATACCATGAGCCTGCCCATGGAGGCCCTGGAAGCGTCGATGCCGATACG
>JAPLRD010000055.1 GCA_026399375.1 Pseudomonadota bacterium | reverse complement strand
GTCCCAAGGGTATGGCTGTTCGCCATTTAAAGTGGTACGTGAGCTGGGTTTAAAACGTCGTGAGACAGTTTGGTCCCTATCTGCCGTGGGCGTTGGAAGTTTGAGGGGGGCTGCTCCTAGTACGAGAGGACCGGAGTGGACGTATCCCTGGTGTACCGGTTGTCACGCCAGTGGCATCGCCGGGTAGCTAAATACGGAAGAGATAACCGCTGAAAGCATCTAAGCGGGAAACTTGCCTCAAGATGAGACTTCCCAGAGACTTGATCTCTCTAAAGGTTCGTCCAAGACCAGGACGTTGATAGGCTCGGTGTGGAAGCGCAGCAATGCGTTGAGCTAACGAGTACTAATTGACCGTGAGGCTTGATCCTATAACCTTAAGTGGTTTGCTTCAATTAACCTTGAAGCAACCTCCAGGAATAGCGCATCGTGCCCAATATACAGTTACAAAACCCAACTTTACTTCACCCAGAATGCGTCAGTCCCGACCCCGGAGAGCTCGCTCTTCGCTTCGCGACCGACCAACAGAATTCCTGACGAGCATAGCACGCTGGTCCCACCCCTTCCCATCCCGAACAGGGCCGTGAAACGGTGTTGCGCCAATGATAGTATGGATTACCCATGCGAAAGTAGGTCATCGTCAGGTACCTAAAAACGAAAAGCCCAACCGAGTACGGTTGGGCTTTTCGCATTTTGAAATACCCGCGCTTAGCGAATTGCCGGCGATGCATGCGGGACCTATGCAGTCCGGCAACGGACAATACCAGGCCGGGTTTGGCCGATGGCGGAAAAACAATGCCGCCATCGCCGCGCGACCTTACAATCTGATGCCATGAAGAAACCTGCTTCCCGCTGGAAAGCTGCCGCAATCCATCTGAGCGCAAGCGCAATAGTTGCGGCTGTCGTCGTTTGGGCCATGCTGCGCATCTGGTATCCGAGCCCGTACTTCGAGGCGCTGGGCGGGAGGCGCCTGATCGAGTTGATCGTCGGCGTCGACGTGGTGCTGGGCCCCCTGATCACGCTCGTGGTTTTCGACACAAGAAAAAAGAGCCTGAAATTCGATCTCGCGGCCGTCGCCGTCCTGCAGATGGCGGCGCTCGCCTACGGGGTGCATGTCGCGTTTCAGGCGAGACCTGCCTACCTGCTGTTCGTAAAGGACCGGTTCGAGATCGTGACCGCGAATCAGCTGGAACCGGAACAACTCGCCAAGGTAAAACGACCGGAATTCAAGACCGTGCCGTTCTCGGGTCCGGTCGCGGCGGCAGCGGAGTTGCCCACCGACCCGAAGGAACTGGAACTCCTGACGATGCTCGCCATCAGCACCGGCGTCGATGTACAGCTGTTTCCGCAATACTTCGTGCCTTACGCCGAGCAAAAGAAACTGGTTCTGAGTATGGGAAAACCGCCGCAACTTGTCGGGGCCGAACTGCCACAATTCAAGCCGGTGCTCGAGAAGGCGCTGGCCGACGCAGGTCTCAGGTCACCGGATGTCCTGATTCTCCCGCTCTACATCAAGCAGCGCGATCTCGCGGTCATCGTGAGCGCCGAATCCGCAAACGTGGTCGGCGTAGTCAGCGCCGACTGAGACTGACGCAGCAGGCGCTCCGGAGGTCTCGATCTTTTTTGAGGAGAAGGACCCCTCTCGCGATATGCCGCCGCTTCGAAACGAGTTCTAAGCTGCGGTCTAGTGCAGGCGGCGGCGCTGGGCCGGCGTCAGGCCGCGGGGGGAGGCGGCCGAGCCAGACTGCGCATCGCCGGTCTTCGCGACCCAATTGCGTTCGAACAACTGGTTCACCAGGGCCGATACTTCGCCGATTTCCGATTCGGTGAAATGGCGCGCGAGCAGGCCTGACACGTCGTCTATCATGCGGCTCTTCTGGCGCTCGTGAATCGACTCCGGAGTGGGGCCGACAAACACCATGCCGAATTCGTCCTGGCCGTCGTCGTGGTAATAGCTCACCTCGATTTCCGCCGCAGACTCGGTGTACGGGCATAGCGCCTGCAGCGCTTCCTCGATCAATTCGCGAAAGCCGCGCCCGACATCGCCCGTCCAGCAGAACTCAAGGGTCTTGCCCTTGGCATCGAATACGACGCCGGGTTCGTCCTCGTAGACGCTGCGCGCATCGACCAGATTGTCTTCGTCGATGTAACGCAGCCACGGGCGCAGTGCGGCTTCCAACTGCGAGAGATTGGTTTCGGCACGCAGCGGAATGGTGCCATGTACGTGTACTTCGATGCGCATATTGGACTCCAAGTGGCCAATTATACGCCGCAGCAACCGCAATCCGCCCCTATTTCCGCCGCCCGCCGGACAGGATGGTTTGTCGCCGGCACGGGGCAAAATGGTCTAAAATCGCGCCCTGCATACAATACCGAAATTTGGACATCATGACGACCAAGAAGAATAAACCGCAGCGCCGCTTCGCCGTGCGCAGTTCCGGCATCCACGGCAAAGGCGTGTTTGCCCTCGCCCACATACCGGCCAAGACGCGCCTGATCGAGTACACGGGCGAATTGCTGACCGAGAAGCAGGTGGACAGGCGCTACGCCAAGGACGACAACCCGCATACGTTTCTGTTTGCGCTCGACGACGGCATGGTCATCGACGCCACCACCAGGGGCAACAGCTCGCGCTGGATCAACCACAGCTGTGCGCCCAATTGCGAAGCGGTCGACGACGAGGACCGCATTTACATCGAGACGCTGCGCGCGATACGGCCGGGCGAGGAGTTGAGCTACAACTACCGCATCGAGCTCGAGGAGCGGCACACGCCGGAACTCAAGCGGCTGTACGAGTGCCGCTGCGGCGCGCGCCGCTGCAAAGGCACCATTCTCAACGTAAAGAAAGCGAAAGCGAAGAAGAAGAAAAATTGAAGAACGCAGGAGGCAGTGTGGAGCAATTGAACCGGTTGAGCGCCGGCGAAGCGGCGAAGCGCCTCGCCGCCCGCGAGATTACGGCGGAGCAGATGGCACGTGCCTGCCTGGCGCGCATTGACGAGCGCGAGGCAACGGTCGGGGCCTGGATACATCTGGATCGCGACGCCGTGCTCGCCCAGGCGCGCCAGCTAGACGCGGGTCCGGTGCGCGGCCCGCTGCACGGCCTGCCCATCGGGGTGAAGGACCTGATCGACACGGGGGACATGCCGACCGCGTACGGTTCGCCGGTCTATGCGGGACACCGCCCCCGCGTCGACGCCGCCAGCGTGGCGCTCGCCCGCGCGGCGGGGGCCCTGGTGATGGGCAAGACCGTTACCACCGAATTTGCCTGGTTCCATCCCGGAAAAACAGCGAATCCGCACAAACCCTCGCATACCCCAGGCGGCTCTTCCAGCGGCTCGGCCGCGGCTGTGGCCGATTGCATGGTGCCGCTCGCGTTCGGCACGCAGACCGCCGGCTCCATCATCCGCCCGGCAAGCTACTGCGGCATCGTCGGCTACAAACCCACATACGGGACGCTGCCGCGCGCCGGCATCAAACCGCTCTCCGACACGCTCGACACGCTGGGCACGATGACCCGAACGGTGGCCGATGCCGCGCTGTTCGTGTCCGCGCTGAGCGGCCGCGATCTGCTGGTGAGACCGCTTGCGCACGCGCCGCGCATCGGCATATGCCGCACGAATGATTGGAGCGCAGCGCAGCCGGAAACCGTGTCTGCGATGGAGAACGCTGCGGCTACGCTAGGCCGCGCCGGCGCGAAAATGACTGAAATCGTGCTGCCTGGTGAGTTCGCCGGAATCACGCAGGCGCAGATCGATATCATGAACTACGAAATCTGCGCCGCCCTGGCCAGCGATCGCCTGCAGCATTACGCCCAACTCAGTGAAAAGTTGAAGCAGATGCTCGAACTTGCAAAGCAGTGCGATGCAGCGCGCTATGACGCCGCAATGGTTCTGGTGGCCTCCTGCCGCAGCCGGCTGGAGCAGCTCTTCGCCGACGTAGACGTGTTGCTCGCGCCCAGTGCGCCCGGCGAGGCGCCTGCAGGGCTCGCCGCCACGGGCGACCCGGTTTTCTGCCGCATGTGGACGGTGCTGCAGACGCCCGCCATCAGCGTTCCCTGCGGAACCGGTCCGCACGGACTTCCGGTAGGGCTGCAGGTCATCGGCCGCAGGGGCGACGATGCGCGCGCCCTGTCCGTCGCCGACTGGGTGCAACAGCATATCGGCAGGGCCTGAGCACCGCTGATGGCCGGCCGCGTTCGCGCGGACGGCTGGCCTACTGTTTTTTTCCTAGTATTTCGTCCAGCGTCGCCTGCGCTGCAGGCAGGTTGGCGCCGCCAAGGCTTACCGCCTTGCGCGCGGTCTCCAGCGCTTCGGCGCGTTTGCCCTGGTCGGCGAGCGTCTGTGCCAGATTGTTGAACGCGGACGCAGCCAGGGGATGCGCGGCGGTCGCCTTGCGAAACGCGCCTTCGGCGTCGGCTTTGTTTCCCAGCGCGTAGGCGGTATTGCCCAGGCCCATCAGGCCAACGAGGTTGGCGGGCCAGCGTTGCACCAGGGACTCATAGGCCAGCCGCGCTTCGGCGGTGCGCCCGACTTTTTCCAGCGCCGCGGTCGCGGTGGCCAGGTTGGCTTCGCGCGCGCTCGCCGGAAGGCGTCCCGGGGCCAGGGCCACCATGGACCAGCGTTGCCCGTCTATCCACAGGAACTCGAACAAACCGAGCGGCATGGTGCGGCGCGCCCGGGTGCCTGAATGCAGCAGGATCTGCTTCTTCTCCAGGTCGTAACCGATGACAACGGCGTAGTGCCAGTAGGGATAAAACGACCACAGACCCTGGTTTTGCAGCACGATCACCGCGTTGCCCGCGGCAACCTCCGCCAGCACGTCTTTGAGTTCGGGCGAGAGTTCGTAGGCCAGCACTCCGTGGCGCCGCGCGCTGGCGAGCATCTCTACCTGCAGGCTGCCCTTGCGTTCCCGGAGATATACCTGCTCGGTAAGTTCATCAGGAGTCACCTTCACGCCGGCCGCATTCAAGGCCATCGCCAGCGCGGCCGGACCGCACTGGTATTCCTCCTGCGCGAAAAACGGGACCGTTTCGAGTTCCATTCGAGGCGGCAGGCTTGCGCTGCCGTCGCCGCGCAAGGCGTCGGACTGCGGCAGGCTGATGCACCCCGACAAAAGCGAAAGCACAAAAACAAAGCCCGCGCTGGCGCGGGCTTTGGCAAACGATTTGAAAAAGCTTACGGTCACTTGACCCAGTAGTACCAGATCAGGCCGATGAGCAGCAGGCCTGCCGCGATCGCCCAACCGCTGGAACCGCCCGCGGGCAGGCTGTCGATCTGACCGGCCAGGCTCGCGACTTCAGCATCGGTCATGGCACTGACGCGCTCTTGCGCCGACGCGGCGCTGATGCCGAAATTCTGCAGCTGGCTGCGCACTTCGCTGCGGCCGACCAGATCGCGCAGGCGATCGCGCGAACCCTGGGACTGGACTGCAGCGACCACTTCATCGGTGCTGACCATGCCGGCGTAGGTGCTGAACGGGAATGCGCCCATGCAGACGATCAGCATGCGGCAAACACAGCGGACAAAAATGTTTTTCATGGAAATCCCCTTTTATGTTGAAGTGCAAAATTTTGCGGCGAGCCAGCAACCGAACCGATGTTTGCCCGTGCAGCCGACAATTTAGACCCTGCTTGCAAGGCGCGTCAAGCCCCTTCTCCAATCACGTCTTTTTCTTTGCTTTTTTTGCTTTCTTGGCCTTGGGCGCGGCGCTGGCGCGCGCGTCCATGTTGCGCAGCCGGCGCGCCAGGATCTTCATCAGCTGCAGTGCAAAAAACGGTGTTTCCTTCACCAGCAGCTGGAAACGCGCCTCGTTGATGGGAAACACGCGGCAGTCGCCCCGGGCGCGTGCGGACGCGCTGCGCGGCTCGTCCTCGATCAGCGCCATCTCGCCGATGAAGCTGCCTTCGCCGGCGGTTTCGACAACCGTGTTGCCGAGCATCAGTTCCACCTCGCCTTCGATGATCAGATACATCACTTTCGCGGCCTCGCCTTTGCGGAAAATATACTTTCCGGCGGCGACTGCAACGACCTCTGGCGCATTGCGAAACAGGTGCAGAGTTGCCATTCAGCGTTTCCTCGTGTCGGGGTTATCGGGCTCAGGATGCGCTATGATATTTAAGTTCCCGGCATCCCGCCATACCGGGCCGAATAATTTTGACCGTAAAGGTGCCCGACATGACACAGCCGCAAGCCGGAACGGAAATCGCCACCCTGGCCGGAGGCTGTTTCTGGTGTCTGGAGGCCGTGTTCGACGACCTGAAGGGGGTGGTTTCGGTCGAGTCGGGCTATATGGGCGGGCACGTCAAGGCCCCCATTTACGCCGACGTATGCAGCGGCAATTCCGGGCACGCCGAAGTGGTCCAGATCCGCTTCGATCCGGCCGTCGCCGGCTTTCGCGACCTGCTGGAGGTGTTCTTCGTCATCCACGATCCGACCACGCGCAACCGCCAGGGCAACGACACCGGGCCGCAATATCGTTCCGCGATTTTCTATCACTCACCGGAGCAGAAGGCGGTCGCCGGGGAAGTGATCGCCAGGCTGGATTCGGCCGGACTGTGGGGCCGCCCGATCGTCACCGAGGTCGTGCCGGCGGGCACCTTCTACATTGCCGAAGCCGAGCATCAGGAATACTTCCGGACCAATCCCTATCAGCCGTACTGCATCATGGTGGTGGAACCCAAGGTGGCCAAGTTCCGCAAGCATTTCACCGCCAAGCTGAAAAAATAACCTCCGCCTTCGGCGCGGAAGCCTGCAACGAGGAAGTCAGTCGCGGAATTTCGGCGCGCGCTTTTCCCTGCCTGCGGCCAGCGACTCGTCCAGGTCGGTGGACATCAGCATCGCGGCGTTCCAGGTGGCCACGTAGTTGAGGCCGTCCGCGACCGTGTGGTCGCGCG
>JAPLRD010000313.1 GCA_026399375.1 Pseudomonadota bacterium | reverse complement strand
CATCAAGGCGATGCTTGCCGTCGCAGATGAAATGGAGTCGCGCAGCCTGTCTTTCGACGGCGCGCTGCAGGACCTGGCGACGCTGCTGCATCAGATCGCGCTGGCGCAGGGCGCGCCCGACGCGCTGGGGCCGGACCTGCCGGAGCGCGAGCGCATCCTCTCTCTGGCGCAGCAGTTCGATGCCGAAGAACTGCAGCTTTATTACCAGATTTCATTGCACGCCCGGCGCGATCTGACGCTGGCGCCGGATGAGTACGCCCGTTTTACCATGAGCCTGATGCGGATGCTGGCATTCAGGCCGATCGAGGCAGGTGCCGCCGCGCCTGCGCCGGCGGCAAAAAAAAAGCCTGAGGCTGCAATCCTGCGGCCCGCAGCTGCGAAGGCGCCCGGTGCGTCGGCCCCTGCAGTTCCGGCGGCGCGCAGCGCTGTTGCGGATCGGTCTGCGCCGGCCAAGGCGTTCGACGGGAACTGGCCGGCACTTGCGAAGCAGCTCAAGGTCGGCGCGCTCACCAAACAGCTCGTGCAAAAGAGCGAGCTGCGCAGCTTCGATGGCGAGAGCATAGAGCTGGGGCTGACGTTCGCCGACAAGCCTCTGGCGGAGAAGGTGTATCAGGACAAGCTGCGCGAAGCGCTGAAGGAGCACTTCGGCAAGCCCATCGCGCTCAAGATCGTGATCGGGGAAATCAGCGGCAATACGGCAGCGGTGCAGGCACAGAGCGAGCGCCAGGCGCGCCAAGGCAAGGCGCAGGAGTCGATAGAGAGCGACGCGTTCGTGCGCGGACTGATGGATACCTTCGACGCGACCATCGTCGGGGATTCGGTCAAACCCACTTAGCCGCCGCAAGAGAAGGTCTGTTGCGGCGCTTGACCAATGGAACTGAGGGGCCTGGCGCCCCCTTCGCGGTATTTCGGAAAAACCAGCAGGAGATCGCGTGATGATGAAAGGTCAGTTGGCCGGCCTGATGAAACAGGCCCAGCAGATGCAGGAAAACATGCGCAAGATGCAGGAGCAGCTTGCGACCGTGGAAGTCGAGGGGCAATCGGGCGCGGGCATGGTCAAGGTGGTGATGACCTGCAAGCACGATGTGAAACGGATCAGCATCGATCCGTCCCTCGTAGGGGACGACAAGGAGATGCTGGAAGACCTGGTCGCGGCCGCCGTGAACGATGCCGTACGGCGCGTGGAGGCCACTGTGCAGGAGAAGATGAGCGGCTTCACGGCGGGCATGGGTTTGCCGCCGGGAATGAAACTTCCGTTCTGACGCCTTGACCAGGAAGGTCGAGGGCAATAGCGCCCTTCCTCGATTTCGTTTTGCCAATGCAGGTCCCGCGCCCCGATGAAACCGCCGTCCTCCCTTGAAGCCTTGATAGAAGCCTTGCGCTGCCTTCCCGGCGTGGGCCCGAAATCGGCGCAGCGCATGGCCTATCACCTGCTGCAGTACGACCGCGACGGGGCGCAGAAACTGTGCGGGAGCATAGGCGCGGCGCTGCACAGCATCCGCCGATGCGCCAAGTGCAACAGCTTCACCGAGGATGAAATCTGTGCGCTGTGCAGTTCGCCGCGCCGCGACGCTTCGCTGCTGGCCGTGGTCGAAACCCCTGCGGACCTGCTGATGATGGAGCAGACGCTGGCATTTCCGGGAATGTATTTCGTGCTCATGGGGCGGCTGTCGCCGCTCGACGGCATCGGGCCGAAGCAGATCGGTCTGGAGCGCCTGCTCGCGCGCGCCACCGACGGCGTAGTGCGCGAAGTCGTTCTGGCGACCAATTTCACCAACGAAGGCGAAGCCACCGCGCATTACATCGGCGAAATGCTGCGCAGCCGTGATGTCAAAGTGAGCCGCATCGCACGCGGCGTGCCGGTGGGCGGCGAACTCGAATACGTCGACAGCGGCACGCTGGCGCAGGCGGTGGTCGAACGCAGGCCGATGTAACGCACGGCGAAATGAAGGCGCCGGCGGACAGGGCGCGTGAATGGCCGACTATCAGATCCTGCGCCCGCCGTACGAGCTCAAGGACGAGAGCGGCGCGTTGACAGTCCGTAGTGGCTGTGTGAGCATCAAACTCGACTATCAGAGCGCTCGACGAACTGAGCACCGGTGAATAGTTGCACGCATCGAAGGAGGCTGGAAATGTCGCAATGGATCAGACTGGCGCTATCTGCAGCCGTCCTCGCGTTGGCGCTGCCGGCACAAGGTGCGTTGGAAAAGGCCAAGGTGCACATCGCGGTCGGCGGCAAGGCGGCTTTCTATTACCTGCCGCTGACCATCGCCGAACAACTCGGCTATTTCAAAGCCGAGGGCCTGGATGTCACGATCAGCGATTTTGCCGGCGGCTCGCAGGCTCTGCGTGCCGTGGTCGGTGGCAGCGCCGACGTGGTTTCCGGCGCGTACGAGCACACCATCAACATGCAGGCGAAGAATCAGATTCTGCAGTGTTTTGCGTTGATGGGGCGTGCGCCGCAGTTGTCGGTGGGGATCGCAAGCGCCAAGGCGGCTGCGTACAAGTCCGCGAAGGATCTGAAGGGCATGAAGATCGGCGTCTCGGCCCCGGGTTCCAGCACCAATATGCTGATCAATCAGATGCTGGCCAGGGAAGGGCTGAAACCCTCCGATGTTTCCATCGTCGGCGTCGGCACCGGTGCCGGTGCGATCGCCGCCATGAAAAGCGGGCAGATCGACGCCATCTCCAATACCGATCCGATCATGACCAAACTGGAGCAGGACGGCTCGGTCAGGATCATCGCCGACACGCGCACGCTCACGGGCACCGAGCAAGTGTTCGGCGGGCCCATGCCGGCCGCCTGCCTGTATGCGCCGATTGCATTCGTGCGCAACCATCCGAACACGACCCAGGCTCTGACCAACGCCATCGTTCGCGCCGACAAATGGCTGCAGCAAGCATCGCCGCAGGACATTCTCAAGACCGTGCCTGAAACCTATCTGCTGGGGGACAAGGCGCTCTACTTGTTTTCGTTCAGCAAGGTCAGGGAGGCTTTTTCCCCCGACGGGTTCATAGCGGACGCGGGTCCCAAGACCACGCTCAAGGTGCTGCCCGGATTCAATCCGGAAGTGAAACCGAATGAGATCAAACTCGAGCTTACCTACACCAACGAGTTCGTGAAGAAGGCAAACGCAAAATACAAATGATGCCGATCCCGGGCGGCCAGAACTCGCTCGCGCAACATCGCGTGACCACTTCGTCTGCGGGCTGTGTGCCATCGCGGTGCGTAACCGCGCAAGCTGTGCTCCGTGTTGCTAGCCAAGCATGAATCACGCGCTTTTACTGGAAAACATCAGCTGTACTTTCATTTCGCGCGACGACAGAAGCCAGCGCTACACCGCGGTCAAGGACACGACCCTGGTGGCGGACGAGGGCGAGTTCGTATGCGTAGTCGGGCCCACGGGATGCGGCAAATCCACGTTGCTCAACGTCGCGGCAGGCCTGCTCCAGCCTTCCAGCGGCTCGGTCAGCGTGTTCGGCGAGCGTCTCGCAGGCATCAATAATCGCGCCGGATATCTGTTCCAGGCGGAGGCCTTGATGCCCTGGCGCAGCGCGCTCGACAATGTCATCGTCGGGCTCGAATTTCGCGGAGTGGAGCGAGGCGAAGCGGTCGAACGCGGCAACGACTGGCTGAGACGGGTTGGACTGACGGGCTTTGGCAATCGCTATCCGCACCAATTATCTGGCGGGATGCGAAAACGCGTGTCCCTCGCGCAGACATTCATCCTGAATCCGCAGATTCTGCTCATGGATGAACCGTTCTCGGCACTCGACGTGCAGACGCGGCAGTTGATGGAAAATGAACTGCTCGATCTATGGTCGGCCGAACGCAAATCGGTGGTGTTCATCACGCACGACCTGGAGGAGGCGATTGCGCTCTCCGATCGCGTGGTGGTGCTGTCGGCCGGGCCGGAGACGCATCCGATCGGCGAGTACAGGATCGATCTGGAGCGTCCGCGCGATGTCGCCGAAATCCGCCTGACACCGCACTTCATCGAACTGCATGCGCAGATCTGGCGCACCATGAAACAGGAGGTGTTGAAGGGCTATGTCCAGCAACAACGCTAACGGCAGGCTGCGCCTCTACCAGTTGCTAGTGCTGGTGGCGACATTTCTCCTCTGGTATGCGCTCACCAGCCCGGCACTTTTGCCGCCGCTGTATTTCGACGACGCGAATCAGGCGGCGTTCTTCTTCGGCGAGCCGCAGAAGGTGCTCTCGCGCATCTGGGAGTGGTTCGCCTCGGGCAGCATCTACGAGCATCTGGGCGTGACACTGCTCGAGACCATGCTCGCGTTCGCAATCGGCACCGCGCTCGGTTTGCTCGTCGGGCTGTGGCTCGCTCTTAGCCCGATGGCTTCGGCCATCTGCGACCCTTATATCAAGGCGGCCAACTCCATGCCGCGCGTGATTCTCGCGCCTATCTTTGCGATCTGGTTCGGCCTCGGAATCTGGTCCAAAGTGGCGTTGGGCGTGACGCTGGTGTTTTTCATCGTGTTCTTCAATGTCTACCAGGGTGTGCGCGAAGTGAGCCCGGTAGTGCTGGCCAATGTGCGCATGCTCGGCGCGAGCAAGCGGCAACTGTTGCGGCACGTGTATCTGCCAAGCGCCACCAGCTGGGTATTCGCCAGCCTTCATAATTCGGTAGGGCTCGCCTTCGTCGGAGCAGTAGTCGGGGAGTATCTGGGGTCCGCACGCGGCGTGGGCTACCTTATTCTGCAGGCAGAAGGCGTGTTCGACATCAATACCGTGTTCGCGGGCATCATCGTGCTTACGGGATTCGCGCTGGCGCTGGATGCAGTCGTCAGCGTGGTTGAGAAGCGTCTGCTGGTGTGGCGCCCCAGTGCTGGCGAGACCGAGCGCAGCATTTAGCTGGCATGCATAAGGTACTTGTAGTGCAGGCGTATGCCTGCATTTAGGCGGATTTCTGCTGCCAGTTAGCTTTTAGGTTTGACACCCCATTCGAATTCGGGCTATAATCTCGCTTCTGTGATGGGCATTTTTATCCATTCACGGACACGGACGCGGGGTGGAGCAGTCTGGCAGCTCGTCGGGCTCATAACCCGAAGGTCGTAGGTTCAAATCCTGCCCCCGCAACCAAAGAATCAAGGACTTGCAGAGTTTTCCGAAAAGGCAATTCTGCAATTTCTCTGCAGATTCTGCAGTTTCCCTCTCATTGGCTGGCACCAACGAGACAAAGGAGATTGCAGATATGGCCAGTTTCAACAAACGCCGCAACGGCGACGGCAGCACTTCCTGGGACGCAATGGTCAGGGTCGTGGGCTACCCATCGCGCACTAAATCCTTCCGCACCAAGCTCGCAGCGGAACTCTGGGCCGCGCGCACCGAATCAGCCGCCAAGGGCGGTACTCTCGCATCCGCCAAGGGCATGACCCTCGCCCAACTCCTCGACGACGCCTTGCCCCGTTTGACCAATCCTACGGCCTCTGCCTTCGCCTACTGGCGCGAGCACCTGGGCGACCTGCGCCTCGAAAAGATTACGCCCGAACTGATCGCCTCGCACCGCAATCTGCTCCTCGGCGCCGACTGTCGCGGGCATAACCACAAAACCAGCAAGCCGCGCTCCTCGGCCACCGTCCGCAATTACCTGATCGAGCTCGGGCGCCTATTCGCGCTCGCCGTCAAGGAAATGCGCGTCATGGAGGCGAACCCCTGCACACGTGTCACCAAACCGAAGGCTTCAAACGAAGTGGTGCGCTTTCTCTTGGACAACGAGCGCACGGCGCTGCTCGATGCGTGCAAGGCATCGGAGCAAGCCGATCTATACGCGTTCGTGCTGTTCGCGTTGACCACGGGCGCGCGCAAAGGCGAGGTCGCCGGCCTCAAATGGGCGCAGGTCGATCTCGCGCGACGTTGGGCCATAATCCCAAGAACCAAGAATGGCGACGCGCGCGGCGTGCCGCTCACAATGCCAGTTTGCGCATTACTCGCCGCGCGCCTTGCGCAACGCGCACCGCTCGTTGCGCCCTACACCCCCGAGCAGTACCGCCTCTGGGCGCGCGTGTTCCCGGTCGATGTAACGCGCGCATGGCACACTGCCATCACCCGCGCGAAGATTGAAAATTTTCGCTTCCACGACCTACGCCATTCCTGCGGTTCTGCGATGGTGCAAAACGGCGCTAACCTCGCCGAGGTCGCGACGCTGCTCGGCCACAAGGGTCTGGCGATGACCCTGCGCTACTCGCACATTTCCAACGCCGGCACCTCACGCCTGGTTGATCGCGTCATGGGCGATATTGCGTGAAGAAAGCCGCGTCCGCGATGTACAAACTTGGCGACGAAATGCTATTTCGCCTCTTTGACATTTTCGAGATGGACCACGTCTGCGATCTAGTCCGACAGACCAACGATCCGGCGCCAATTAGTTACAGATCCGGCCTTTCGGAAAGCCTGCGTGACCTGTTGTTGGCGCCCATAGATTGCTTCATTGACCGATTGCACGAGAGCGGCCGCGGCTTCAATGCGCTGGAATACCCGGCGACAGATTCGTTTCGCACTACGGTCGAAAATCTAATTCAGAACTTGGCATTGAGCGAAGGCAACTCAATGGACTCACACGTGGCAAGCGAATTGGCCGACGGTCTTCGATTATCTTGGATTGAATTTATTGCGTATGCTGCCGCGTGTTCGATGTACGACGAGCTGCCGAAGACTCTTGAAAGAAAACAGCGCTGGCAAGAGCGCATTGCAGCGGGCGCGAAGGCGGGCGGCAAGGCGACAAGAAAAAAGTACGAACGCCCAGACCTCGATGATCTCATCCGCGCATGTTTCGCGCGTGGGGACCGCCCGCCCGTAAAAGCCTGGGCAGGTGAATACGGCGTGTCGCGACAAACGATCTACAACTCGATCAAACGGATCAAGAATCAGAAAGGGTAGACAAGTATTTTCCCAAGTGCCCTAGGCTGTTTGGAAACATCGTCAAAGTGCCCTAGGCTGTTTGGAAACCACCAGTGGTACAGTCTGAAATTACATTTTAATGTGTCCCTCGCCAGCCAATGCGAGGGAAACATGAATCGAATCACAGAAGAAACTGCGACGCCCATTGCGGTTGAAAAAGCGCCGCGCGCGCCCAAGCGGCACCGACTGGAGGAGAGTCCACCTCCACCGATGTGCGCTTGTACCGTAAAGCAAATCACGGAAAGACACCCAGGCGTCAAGGGGCGCCTCCCCCAATGGATTCACCGCGCCGACGCGGGCGACCCGGCTTTCGCCTGGCTGAAATTTTGTGTTATTCGCGTGGGGCGCTCAGTCCTGATCGACGACGTTCGGTTTCGCGAATCGCTTTATCAGCGAACGGCGATCCCCGCAGCGCCGTCGCGGCGCTCCGATAAGGCGGCGTGACCGTGGCCTGCGCCGCGTGCGGAACGATGAACCGGGCACGGGCAGTCGCCGAAGGCGCGAAATGCGGCAAGTGCCCCACTGCGCTGTCGCCGGAGGCCGTGTGAGCGCCGACGCGCTGTTGTCGCGCCTTGACGGTGTCAAGCGCACTGGCGCCGGCAGGTGGCTTGCAAAATGCCCCGGACACGAGGACAAATCACCGAGTTTGTCAGTCCGCGAGCTAGATGACGGCCGCATCTTGCTCCATGACTTTGCCGGCTGCGACGTTGAGCATGTGCTCGGCACCATCGGTTTGACCTTCAATTCACTTTTTCCAGAACGGCCTATCGAGTACGGCAAACCCGAGCGCCGGCCGTTCTTGCCTTCAGACGTTTTCGAGGTCGTGCGGGGCGAGGTGGGCGTGATCGCTATCGTCGCCGCAGATCTGCACAAGAGCCGGGCTGTGAGCGAGGCCGACTACCAGCGCGTATTTGTTGCCGCCCAACGGCTCAACGACATAGCGATGGCAGCATATGGAAAATGAAGTGAGCCGCGAGGACCAGGCGATTGCGAAATTCAAACGCAGCACAATGCGCACCGCAACCTATAGGCCCGAGGACGACGAAAGTCTGCTAGGTGAGGACGCAACGCCAGTCGACGGTTTCGACAGTCACTGGGGTCACAGCGAGCGGAAAGACTCTCGCCAAACATGGAATATGCCGCCCGGAATCAGCGGACACGAATGGGCAACTGCTCGCCTGGCGCCTGATTGCATTGTGGCGGATTTGCTATTCGCTGATGTGGGTGTACTGATAGCGCCCGGGGGCACCGGCAAAACGACCCTGGTATTGCTGCTGGCCGCGTGCGTGGCGTTGGGCAAGGACTTTATCGGGCTACGTGTAGAGCGCCCCGGACCGGTATTGATCCTGACAAGCGAAGATTCCCGCGAAATGCTTGTTGCGCGACTGCGGCGCGTTGCAGAGACTTTGGCGTTATCGCCTTCTGAAATCATCCACCTGCGTGCGACAGTGGTCATCAGTGACGTTTCCGGTTCAGGATTCAGGCTGACAACCGTCATCAACGATTCAGTACGCCCCGATGACGTGGTGGACTTGGTCGCCACTGAGGCGGCGCGCATCAAGCCGGCGCTGGTGGTCATTGATCCGGCTGTTTCGTTCGGTGTAGGTGAGGCTCGCGTCAACGATGCCGAGCAGGGGCTTATTGAGGCGGGCCGCAGGCTACGACGGATTCTCAATTGTTGCGTGCTGTACGTCCATCACACCGGCAAACAGAACGCGAGAGATGGCGCCGTTGACCAATATGCTGGGCGCGGTGGTAGTGCTTTTGCCGACGGTGCGCGAATGGTGCTGGTGCTTCAGTCTCTTTCAAGATCGGACTGGAAAAAGTATACAGGCTTACCGCTATCAGATGGCGAGCAAGGGCTGATCTTCGCCCGGCCGAAGATGAGCTACTGCCGGGCGCAGCAACCGTTGTACATCCGGCGATCCGGCTACGCCTTCGAGCTAGCTACCAGCGTTGCGTCAGCCGAACACAACCCGATGGCCGATGCGGAGCAGGTAGCGCGAATGGTGGAGGCAGAGCTTGAAGTGGGGAGGCAGCACACAAAGAACAGCCTGGAAGCGATTCACCAGACAGCTAACATGTCGCGGCAACAAATGCGCGATGCTCTAGTGCTGGCTCTGGCCTTCGGGAAGTTGGTAGAAAAAGAGCTCCCACCCGAGCAACGGAAGGGCGGTAAGAAAACCTACTTATCATTGCCCGATCCTGATTCAACCTCGCCGAACGCAAACGGCGAGGTAGAGGCGGAAAATGAAGGCGAAGCGGAAAAGTTCAACCCCGCCGATTCAACCCCGCCGCCCCTAAGGGAAAAGAAGGACGGCGAGGTAGTGCTCGCCTGTCCTATTCCCTCTTTGCCAAGTACCTCGCCGAATGCAAACGGCGAGGTTGGCGGGGTTGGCGAGGTAGGGGAAAACCCTGATACCGTTGAGGTGAAAATTTGAACCCGGCGACTATCCTGAAACTGGCTCTGGAGGACGGAGTAACGTTGGACCTGTCCGCTGCGGGCACCATCAAGGTAACCGGTGACCGGTCTGCCGTGAACCGATGGCTCCCCCTGGTCCGGGAGCACAAGCCGGGCATCATGGCGGTGCTGCAAGAGGCGGCTAACGACCTGCTGCCTGATTCCGCAATGGAAGCTCGCCGGCAGCGCGTGCTCACCGTGCTTGCCGAACAGCCGGGCATCCCCTACGTCGTCGTGGTGGACAACCCAGACACCGATCCGGTAATCATGGTCCTGGGCATTCGTGGGCAGGCAACCTGTGAGCTTCGCGTCCCGCGAGAGAAGTTCGACCCGTTCCTGCTGCTCGACCTGATCGGGCGCCACTGCGGGACCATACACTGATGAACGGGGAGGTGGCACGATGACGGTCTGTCGGCCGAACTGGTGATCAATTGGTGGGGGGGGTATCAAAAAAATTGATCGACTTTCTCGCCGTGGACCGTCAGGTAGGTAAATTTTCACAGTCGCGAAATAGGGGTAGGGGGTGGCAGTGGTATCGCGCTTTGGCCGTCCCCCATGAAAGAGCGGCCTTGAAAGACGTAGAACGAGGACTGGAAGAGAGCTCCAGCCTGAATTGCCTGGAAAGCGAGTATTGGCGCCGTTCTTCGTTTTAGTGATCTCCAAATTTCCCACGGGTTGGTATTTTACGTTTGGCACGTTTTGGGGGCTTCTGACGCCTATTCTGGCCGCCTTGGGCAACTGATCCGGTAGGTGCAGGGTTGCACGTGGTGGGAGCCGGATTGCGCTCCCTGGGTTGATGGTAGAGCTATGGTTGGCTTTGGGTACGGGTGGGGTTGCCTTGTGCCGCGCAACAATGAGACCGACCGCGTTGTGCCGGCCGAACTGAGCGTCATAGTCGGCTAGGCGGGGCCTGGCAGAGGTCCCGCTGCGGACGTCCGCTCGGCCGAAGCGGCCACCGGTGGTCTGATGAAGATACGATCGGCGTTTCCGATTTGAGCGGCCGCTCCCGAAAAACGCCAGTGAGTACTTTCGACCCAAACCCGCCTCTGACCAAAAATGGGAGCAGCCATTCGCGGTAGACACCGAAAACCAAGAAGCCGCCGTTCGCAATGAGCAAACCATATCTGCGCCCGGAATGTCAGGTGCCGGATTGCGGCCACTGGCTGCGTTTCAGTGGGCTTCGGCACCCGGCCAGGATCGGACACCTATTCGTTTGCTCCAGCGTTGATGCTCGGCTCGGCGCCGAGCCGAGCATCTATCTTGACAGACAGATCCGGCCCCAAAACGCCGCGCAAGGCGTCCCCGATTAGGTGATAGCGGTCCCAGTTTCTGCGCAAACCTGCATCGCGTTTAATCTGCGATGGCAGCTGGCGGGCGTGTTCCGTCTCCAGTTCTCCGTCCATCCAAGCGGATAACCTTTCGGTCATAAGGTCACCACCTTCCTCAATCTCCCGCCGCGCAGCTTCGATGGCTTGTGTGCGCGCAACTATGCTGCCGCGATTGGCGTAATGAATTACTTTTACCGTCTTGACGTTTATGATGGCCGCATATCGATGCGCAGCGAATCCGGACAGCACAATGACGTTCGGTAGAATAGCGTTCAGCAACGGCGCCGTGTGTCGCTGCCAGCACGCATCAAGCATCTCGTCGGGATATTTGTTTCCCGCCGTCGCGCACCACGCGATGTTCAGTAGTGCGATTTCATCTAAGTCGAGACCGAGCGCCTTTACGAATTCGAAGTATCGGCCGCCAGCCCAGATAGGGATTGCCTCGCGCGCTTGTTCAAGCACCGGTGCAAGCGGAGCGCCGTCGCGAAATGCGCGAATTAGCTTCAGCGCCTCTTGGTCGTACGCGTTGGCCTCGCCAGCGCCGGGGTTTAGCATCGCCAGCGCGATGCGCTTCTTCGCTTTCCAGTAGCCGGGGCCGATATAGCGCGGCTGCGCGATGTTGACATAGGGGCGCTTCAGTTGACCGGACTCAAAGCAGGCATTGCAACGTACGGCGTCGCGGCAGATGCCCTCCATCTTCTTCATAGTTGGCTCCGGTGACACGCTGCGTTCAGGACAGGATGTAGCGCACGTATTGGGCGAATAGTGGTCTACTTCTTCAAGCGGCGGCTCTGGCATTGCGTGCAGCGCTTCTTTTGTAATCATGGCCAGCAATCGCTCAGCAGCGATGGAATCGTCTAGCTCTGTGGTCATGTCTAACTCCTAGTCTTGTGCTTTACACCGAACTGATAAGGCAAGTGTCGTCTCCTGAAGGAGATTGCGCTTTACTCTCCGCGCCTTTCACTTATCCGAGCACGCCAGACGGATCGATTAGCCACCAAGCGCGAATATGCGCTCGAACGCAATAGGCGTCAGAAGGAAAACTTCTGGCGCGAGTGGTCAAGCAGCCGGCCCCCGCGCTTCGCCATACTGACCAGACTTACAGTTCCGTCAGATATTGGCCAATGGACTACAGCATCTTCACCTACTCAACCGGCGAACCGCTCGATACGGTCGATATGCACGTATTGGCACGGGCCTACCGCACTGCGTGGCGTTCTCTATTTGAAAAGGATCCCGCTGGCTCTCACGCCCTCCGTGAACTTGATGTCCTATTCGTCTTCTTAGGGAAGGATTCTGATCTTGGAAGCGAACCCTGAGTACACCCACACAAGCCCGCCTTGCTATACTGGACACGCACTCATTCCTGAGTACGCAATAGGACGTTTGCGGCCTTGAACGATGTAACCCTTGCCACCGTCGGCCAGATCGTCTGGCGCCTGATC
This sequence comes from Pseudomonadota bacterium, assembly GCA_026399375.1. Taxonomy (GTDB): domain Bacteria; phylum Pseudomonadota; class Gammaproteobacteria; order Burkholderiales; family SG8-39; genus 2-12-FULL-64-23. The sequence continues at coordinate 28,647 of JAPLRD010000313.1, read as the reverse complement.
GAATGCCACGATCTTGCACCCGAGCCTTTCTTTCGGGCGGTTGGGGTCGATCCGCAGATCATTCGTGATCCTCATGCTCGTATCGCCCGAGCGAAAAGCGATGCGCTTATCCGCGTGCTTGCGACAAAGATTCCCGACCCAGCATTTGGGCTAAAGGCTGCGCAATGCTGGCACCCGTCCAATCTGGGTGCGCTGGGGCATGCGTGGCTGTCTAGTTCAACCCTGCACACGGCGCTCAGTCGCATGGTGCGCTACTGGCGCATCGTCGTCAGTGACGTAGCCGTCAGACTTGACGAGTCCAAGGAAGGTGTCGAGTTTGTCCACACGCCGCCCGCGCTCGATGACGATCTCGACAGAATTCGGGGCGATATGGCGATGGCGATTTTATTCGACATGTGCCGGACCAACTTCGGTCGTGCGTTTCGCGCCAAGCACATAGCGTTTGGACACCTAGCACCTGCGGATGCGCGGCCATACGAAGCATTCTTCGGCTGTCCGGTGACATTCAACGCGGGCTCGAATCGAATGCTCATTGGCCGCGCCGATGCCGACCATCCACTGCCGACCGCGAACCAGCAACTCGCGGCAGTGCATGACGGCATCCTCGCAGAGGAATTGGCACGTATCGACAAGACGGATGTCATGGCACGCGTTCGCTCGTCAGTCCTCGAACGCATGGCTTCGGGCGAACTCTCCGAGGAGGACTCGGCGAGCGATCTGCACATGAGCCGCCGTTCGTTGCAACGCCGACTAGCTGAAGCTGACGCGACCTATCAGTCGTTGGTTGACGATACGCGGCGAGATCTGGCGCTGCGCTACATCCAAGACCCCGCCAAGTCTGCTACCGACATCACCTTTCTCCTAGGCTACTCCCAGCAAAGCGCGTTCACCCGCGCATTCCGGCGGTGGACTGGAACAAGTCCATCGGAATACCGCTCCCGCCAATCTACGGCGACTGCCTGAATCGAAGATCGGCCCGGTTCGCCGGGCGAGCTTGATGCACCCCGGCGATCCGAAATCGGGCGTCTTCGCGATTCAACACCCTAAAAAGAACCTGTCCGATTGGCGTGAGTAGATAAACGCTTGGCGTGCAAAGCGAAGCGACTCGCCCTTGATCGACAGATACTAAGCGTAGAGGCATTTGCCTCACCCCAACCACTACAAGGAAAACTCCATGAAACGCATCATGCTCGCAATCGCAATAGCAACGGCATCGGCAACCGCCGCCGCGCAGACCACCTATTACAACAACCAATACGGCCAGCAGGTAGGCTCGTCGCACAGCCTCGGCAACACTACCTATTACAACAACCAATACGGCCAGCAGATAGGTTCGTCACACAGCCTCGGCAACACTACCTATCTGAACAACCAATACGGCCAGCAAATCGGATCGGCGAGCACCCTAGGATCGCCCAACCCGCCCGTCTACAACCCGTACTACCCCCGTGGCCGCTGAAGCAAGCCTAGAATCCGCCTGCAACGCGATAGCGAAGCAGGCTGGCTGCTTCCTGAGGTACGTAGAGCGGAATAACTGATCGGAAGGGCGACGTAAATTGACTAACAAAGTGCTAAAGAGCCAGAGTTTCGATGTTTGCCTTACCCGGATCTCGACGAGGTCGGTAACGCAGCATCCCGTGACTATTCCCTTCGATTGGTCCAACACTCTCCGGCGCAAGCCAGAGGAGGAAGACAATGTCTCAGCCCCCATGTACATAAACTTCCACGCTGGCATCGAGCACATGCCAGCGGCGGAAGTCAAAGCGTTGGCAAATACCCTTCTGAACGCTGTTCTGGGATACCGACCCCTAGGTCCTAGGGCACAGGCCGCGCTGTTTGATTCGGAGGAATCCCGCGATCAGTCTTTACCAGCGGGGTGGCATTGTTGCATGGCGCAAATTGGGGCAATCGATGAAACCGTATTGGGAGTGCAGGCGATCTTTCTAGACAACGGACTTGTCGTTGGACTGCTGGCTTCGAGCGACGGATATATCGACGATTACAGCTGATCACTGTTAGGGAGTTACTGAGAATAGCATCAGGAGTCGTGAAGGAATTCGTCTTGACCAGGATGACTGGGCAGCGTCCGCTTTTCAAAACTACGAAATCACCCTATCGACCCTGACCTGCCTCTCGTCTTGATTCAGCCCGGATGTCCGCAGACCCCACAAAGCCGCCGTCGACTACGACTGGATCGAGCCTGTCGGACAGCAAGCCATTGCTGGCTACGAAGTCGACCAGCGAACGCTCTTGAGCATACGCGAGGGTGTTCCGTCTAGCCCCGTTGTTGCCCCTAACGTCCGCCACCTACCGCAATTTTAGCCAGCATCTACTTACGATCGCACTTAGGGCAGCATCCCGGATCTCCACAGGAGAGCACTTGCACCGCTAACCCGAACTCGGTGGACCGATGAACGAGGTGTGTCAGCTAGGTGCAATGCCTTTCACAGCCCATGCCAAGGCTGCATACGAACGGTGGCCATCGCCTTCGCCGTCAAGGTACGCCAACCTGACGGCGTCGTACAGTCTGGATCGCTGGGCATCGGTTTGGGCAGCGACGTACTCGGCACCGGGTCCATCCTTGGCGACGTAGGGTCCCCAATAGTCTTCGAACGACGAGAATTCCATGCGGATGCTCAAAGTCGTCTCTGCGACCTCGGCGAAACCGGCAGCCCGCCAAGCTCTCGCCAACTCTCCCGGCCTGGTCATTGGCCGTGTGTAATTGCGCGCGCGGCGCTCGTTTGCATTGGAGTCCAACGCGGCGGCAGTATCGAAGAAGAGTCGGTTGGCCACGAATCCGCCACGGGCGTCCCACACGGCTGCGCCAATAACCGCGCCCGGTCGAGCGACGCGTCGCATTTCGGCAATCGCCCGATCCGCCTTAGGCACGAAATGCAACATGAGTAGCGACAGAACGCGGTCGAAGCGACCGTCCGGAAAGTCCAGGGCGCAAGCGTCTCCAACCTCGAAGATGATCCTCTGATCACGATTGCGCCGGTTGGCGTGTTGGATGTAGGCAGGCGAGAAATCAATGCCTTGCAACTCCTTCACGTCGCACCGTTGCGCAAGGGCGAATCCTAGGCAGCCGGTGCCGCAGCCAACATCAAGGACGCGTTCGCCACCCGCCGTACCGACGAAGTCTAGGAAAGGGGCCGCTAGGAGCCTGCTCCAGCGTCCCATGTGCATCTCGTAGCCATCACCGTCGGCCGCGTTGAAGGTCGAGGATGCATTGTTCATTTCAGTCAATCGCCGCGCCGGACTCGCGCACCGCCTTGCCCCACTTGGCCAGCTCGCCGCGCTGAAAATCGCCAAATGCACCAAGGGTCAGGACAGTAGAAAGTACCCCCAGCGGCTCCAGCCTGTCGCGGAAGGCGCTGCTTCGCGCGATCCGCTCGATCTCGCTGGCAAGCATTGCTGCTTGAGCTGTGGGAAGGTTGGCCGGCGCTAACACGCCCCACCACGCCGTGGCCTCGAAGCCCTTGTAGCCCGACTCGGCGACGGTAGGCACGTTGGGCAGCGCCGGCGAGCGCACCGCGCTGCTAACGGCCAGGGCGCGCACTTTTCCCGACTGAATGTGTGCCATCACCGACTGCAACGGATCGAACATCACCTGGATCTGGCCGCCAATCAAGTCGGTCAATGCTTGTGGGCTACCTTTGTAAGGCACATGCTGGAGGTCGATGCCCGCCGCGGCTTTGAACATTTCGCCGGTCAGGTGATGGGCCGTGCCATTGCCGGCGCTGCCGTAGCTGATCTTGCCAGGCATGCGCTTAGCCAGTGCCACCAGACCGGCGAGATCGTTGATCGGCTGCGACGGATTCACGACGATGGCCAGCGGCGCCGCGGCGATGAGCGCAATGGGTGTGAAGTCCCGCACGGAGTCATATGGCAGCTTTTTGTACAGCGCGGGATTGATCCCGTGCGTGCCTACCGTGGCCATCAGCAGTGTGTAGCCGTCGGCCGCGGATTTGGCCACGATATCGGTGCCTATGGAACCGCCGGCTCCAGGGCGATTATCGACGATGACAACCGTTTTGAGCGCATCGCCCAACATTTGCGCCAGAGGCCGCGCCACGATATCGCTTGGTCCTCCGGGCACAAACGGCACGATCAGGCGAATCGGCCTGACAGGATACTGTGCAACGGCGTCGAGCGCGGCAAGTACAAGAATTCCCCCTATCGCCAGCAGCTTTAGAAATTTTCGCATTGAGCAACTTCCTCAGAAAATGAACCAGTCAAACCGATAAGAAGATAAGCGATAGGCATTCGATTCTGTCTCTTTTCACGCGTCGGGTTGATGGCGGTTGTCTGCCGCTCATTTGCGCCACCGGGCATCGCGCCCTTAGCTGCTTCTTTCACGGTCATCATGAGCCCCTTTCAATTCGATCTAGTGTCAAGGACGAAGAACAAAATGGGCCGGTTCTATTTGTTTTCTAAACAATTCACGCTGACCCATTTGGTTGACCCAGAAAGTAATTACTCGTGACCACGGCTCCATGCGGCAGTAGCCCTCGCATTCGTCGATCCCATCCGCCAGCGCCCCGGGCGACACTCCGAGGATCATGCACACCAGCGCAGCAGCAGTTACGATTCGCGCAGACGTGTCGAAGCAGGTCGTGGCCGTTTTTTCATGCCCCATGCTGAGCCGTTGTGAGGCGAAAATCTATTAGCCTCAAGCACTACGACCTTGGTCGTATGTCGGCAGGATGGCCGCATCGCGACGACGTCGACTTTCGCCGCGCTTGAAGGGGTAGGCCAAATAGGCTCTAATACCTGTGCCATACCCGATTTGAAGCATTGCTCGCGGAGGGATGCACCGTGAAGGTTCTGGTGGCCGACGATCACGCATTGATCCGCGAGGCGTTCCGCCATCTGCTGGCGGAATTGAAAGTTGGCGTGACTGTGCTGGAAGCTGCCGACTGCGATGTCGCCTTCGGGCTGATCGAACAACATCCCGATCTTGATCTGCTGCTGCTCGATCTGCGCCTGCCCGGTGGCGGCGGGCAGGCGACGCTGGAAAAGTTGCGGGTCAGCCATCCGAGCCTGCCAGTGGTGATTGTCTCGGCCTACGACGATGCCTCTACTGTGCGCGGAGCCATGGCAAGCGGCGCGATGGGCTTCGTCCCGAAGTCATCATCCAACGACGTGATGATCAGCGCACTGCGCCTGGTGCTCGCCGGCGGGCGCTATCTGCCGCCGGAGATCATGCTCGCGGCCGGAATGGCGACGGTCGATGCGCCGTCGTCGGCGGAGTTGCCACGTCTGACCGATCGCCAGCGCGAGGTACTCGGACGGGTGGCACAGGGCAAGTCCAACAAACAGATCTGCCGCGAACTCGGACTCGCGGAAGCCACGGTCAAGATCCATATCACGGCGATCCTGCGCGCCTTGAAAGTAACGAGCCGCGCGCAGGCGATCGTCGCCGTCAATCAACGGGGATTACTGTCCGGTGCGGCGGCGACGCTGCCGGTCGGACCTTAGCTTACGTTGGGCCGCCTCGCCACATTCGCGGCGACAAGAAATTCCAGTAACGCGCGCAGAGATGCCGGCTGCAGGGGCTTGTGCAGCAGGGGCAGTCCGGAATCGCTGGCTTCGCGTAGCCGTTCCGGCGCGGTATCGCCGGTGATGAGCGCGGCAGGAACCGGGCTGCCGATCCGGTCGCGCAGGCGCCGGATGACGGCGATGCCGGTTTCGCCCTGCGGAAATCGATAGTCGCAGAGTATGGCGGCGGGCGGGTGCCCGTCGCGAGCCAGCGCCGCGAGCGCTTCATCTCCGCTGCCCGCCGCCATGACCACGCATCCCCATTGGCGCAACAGACCCTCGATGGCTTCGCGCACCAGTTGGTCGTCTTCGACCACCAGCACCACGGCATCGCGCACTGTGCTATCCAGCGTCAGTTCCGTCGTCGTCGAAAGGGCTGCGGCGGGCGCTTCGCCCCGAGGCATCTGGACGGCGAATACGGAGCCCCGGCCGGGAATCGAGCGCATGTCGATGCGCCCGCCCAGCAGGCGCGCCAGGCGTGCCGCGATGGAAAGCCCGAGCCCCAGGCCCTTGCCGCGGTCGCGCTCCGGATTGCCGACCTGGTAAAACTCCTGGAAGATCATCTCCTGGTGTTCGGGTGCAATACCGATGCCGGTGTCCCAAACCTCGATGCGCACTTGCGCGCCGCGTCGACGGCAGCCGACCAGGACGCCGCCGTCGCGGGTATAGTGGACCGCGTTCGCGACCAGGTTGACCAGGATGCGCTCGAGCAGGACCGGGTCGCTGTGTACGGCCAGCCGGCTGCGCACGATGCGGAAGCGCAGGTTGTGGTCGGTGGCATCCAGTGCGAAAGCGGCCTCGATGCGCTCGAGAATGCGATTGACCGGTACCGCCGTCAGTGCCGGCGTGACCACTCCCGCGTCCAGGCGGGAGATGTCGAGAAGCGCATCGAGCAAACCTTGCAGGGCCATGACTGCCGCTTTGATCCGTCCGGCCAGGTGCCTGGTTTCCGGATCAGTCAGGCGATTGTTCAATTGCGCCACGAACAGCCCGAGGGCGTGAATCGGCTGGCGCAAGTCGTGGCTGGCCGCGGCCAGGAAACGCGACTTGGCTCGATTGGCGGCCACCAGTTCCTCAGTGCGCTCGGCCACCCGTTGTTCGAGCCCGGCGTAGGACTCGCGCAGCCTGGTGGCCATTTGGTTGAATTCCATTGCGAGCGCTTCCAGTTCGTCATCGGTCCGGATTTCGATGCGGTGTTCGAGTTCGCCGGCGCCGATGCGCGCAGCGCCCTCCTGCAGTGCGCGAATCGGGTTGACCATGCGTCGCGCCAGTATCGCGCTTGCGCCGAGGGCCAGGGCCAGGCCGAGCAAACCCAGCAACAACGTCCGCTGAATCGAAGCGTAAAGCGGTGCCAGCGCCTCCTGCCGGCTTTGCTCTACAAATACGGTCCAGCCCAGGGGCTGGATAAAGGCGCTGGCGCCGAGAACCGCGTCGGCGGCAAGGTTTCGCCCTTCGCCTTCGTCACCGGCCGCGTCGCGCGGGGCGCCCGAGCGCGCGCGCGCCACTTGCGGCAGAACGGAGAGATCCGTCTTCCTGAGGACCATGCCGATGTCCGGATGTGCGACCAAGTGGCCGTCGGCATTGACCACGTAGGCATGCCCGGTCGTGCCGAAACGGATGCCGGTGATCATGTTCCAGACGAGCTTGAGATTGACCTCGACCAACGTCACGCCCTCGCCGGCGGCCACTGCCAGCGTCATGTACGGCTCGCTGCCGTCGCGGAAATATACCGGCCCCCGATAGACAGATCGCGCCCGCCCCTGGCGGAACGCGGGAGTGGACGAGAAGTCCCTGCCACTGCGAACACGGTCCATTGACAGGCGCGATGCGCGCAATTGTTCGCGACCATTTGCATCCAGCCACAAAGCCTCTGTGACCGCCGGGACCTGGCGCAACAGCTTGATGAATTCTAGATGACGTCGCTCGATGGTGGCGCCGGCGCGTGGCAGCAGGTTGGTCCAGCCGACCTGCTGTTCGATCTCACGAACGAAATGCTCGATGCGGATCGCGGCCGCCGCCGCCTTCTCGCGATGCAACGCGACCGTGGCGTCGCGCGTCTTGCGGTAGGAGAAGTAGAAATCGCTGGCGCTGCCGGCCAGAAGCACGGTGCCGATCAGCGTCGCGAAATACACCACGTACTTGCGGAAAAGCCGGCCGTCGAATTGGTGCAACAGGCGCATGGAATTCTCGAAGTCGCAGCCGGGTAAGGATGCTGGCGCTACTCGATCACCTTGTCGGCGCGCAGCAACAGCGACTCAGGGACGGTAAGGCCAAGCGCCCGCGCAGTGGTTAGGTTGATGTGTAACTCGAAACGCGCAGGTTGCTCGAATGGCAGATCCGCTGGCTTGGCGCCCTTTAGGATCCGGTCCACGAAAGATGCGGTACGGTGAATCAGCACGTCGTAGTCCGGGCCATAGCTCATGAGGCCACCCGCTTGCGGAAAACCTGCGCGCGAGTGCATCACCGGCAGGCGATGGCGCAGACTCAGATCGGCCAGGCGCTTTATCTCGGCGGGGAGTTCGCGCAGAGGTGCAACAAGGACGGCCTGTGCCCGCCAGGCGGCAAGCTGTTCGAAGGTGCGATCCAGTTCGTCCAACTGCGTGTAGCTGAACAGCTTCAGCTGGAAACCGAGCACCTTGGCAGCCGCCTCGCTGTCGCGCTGATAGGCGGCCGTCAGGTCTTCCGGCACATTGGCGTTCGCCACCATGGCCACGCGCCTGAGCCCCGGCAACAGGGTGCCGAGCAGTTCCAGTCGCTTTCCGTTCAACTCCGTGTTGTAGTAGCTGACGCCGGTGATGTTTCCGCCGGGGCGAGCGAGGCTCTGCGCGAAGCCCATGGCCACCGGTTCTCCGCTCGCGGAGATGACGATGGGAATGGTTCTGGTGAGACGTTGGCCGGCTTTAGCCGGCGTGTGTCCCAGCAGCACGATGACATCTGGCTTCACGGCCACCAGTTCGGCGGCCATGGCATCCAATCGGTCAAAGCGGCCCTCCGAGTGGCGGCAGACGAACACCATGTTCTTTCCATCGACGTAGCCAAGTTCGGCCAGGCCTCGATGAAACGTCAGGTTGCGGCAACCACCGGCCTCGAAGGCGAGAAAGCCGATGACAGGTTTGCCGTCCTGCATAGCCAGTGCCGCGGGCGCGCACTGCATGGCGCACGCGGCCAGCAGCGTGGCAGCCAGCTTCCGTTGGTGACGACTGCTGATCATGCGCTTGCCTCATTCCGGGTAAGGGGTCGCGACGGCAAGCGTAATGCCCTGCATCGCACCGCCATCTAACCACAGGATGGCAATTGCGGGAATACGACCAAGGTTCTAATACCCGGCGCCGAGCAAAAAAATAGTCGATTCAACGGCCCCTGCGGCAGTTCGGGGAGCACCTCCGAGCCTGGCTATCTAGGTCAATCGCCGAATTCGCGCCGGCACTGGTCGCGATTCGCGGAAAGTCCCGCCGCACAAGCGGACGAGCAGCCCCGCAGAAACGGGCAATCAGCCGATTGCGTGTAACTGAATAAATTGAAAAGCCAGGCAATGTCACCGACCGACTACGCCGCAGCCGGAGTCCGCTATCCCAAAAGGCCGAAGCTCACTCCCGACCCCAAGCCGCCTCTGGCGTTGCTACTACACGGGAGTCCGGAGTCACCATAAAGCCGCCGTATGCCATCCTGCCACGGCCACCACGGCCGTTTACGTTCAATGAGCCCACGTGTATGCTAATCCGACGTTGCCAAGAACCGGATTCCCGGACCCAGCACGTAGCATACTCGGGGCGCGAGGCCCCACCTTTCTCGGCACAATCGTGCCCGCCCCGCAAGAAGACGCGCACTCTTATTGCGCGACCTTAAACCACTCAGGAGGAGAATGACTATGCAAGTGAGTCGATTTGCTGTTAGCGCAGTTCTTGCAATTGCCGCGCTAGGAATTACCAGCGCCGGATTGGTCCATGCACAGGACAAGGCAAAGGCCAAGTCGTCAGAATTGCCACCGATCACCAAGGTGATACTGGAGAACGACAAGGTCCGCGTACTAGAGTCCACCTTCAAGCCGGGCGATGTGTCACCCAATCGCGTGCGAAATCCGCGCGTGTCCTACGTTGCGAAGGGCGGAACGCTTGAACGCACGTATCCGGACGGCAGGAAGACGACAATTGATCGCAAAACTGGCACGGCCGAGTGGAACGAACGCGACACGTATTCGGTCAAGAACATCGGCAAGACTACGGTCGTGCTGATCGGAACCGAGGTCAAATAAATAAGTAGTACGCACGCCCGCCACACGAAAGCCACATATTCGGCGGTCCTGCTGACACGGACCCCGCTTCGGCGGGGTTCCTTTTTTGGGCGCGGATGACCGCTCTTGGCCAGGTCTTCACCTTGGCATCGTCAGTCCACCGAAAATTGCGGTCAGCGACCGCATTTCAAAAGTACGAGCCGTCACTACCGACCCTTAGCGGTCCCACAGTTCAATTCTGGTTAGCTGCCGGTTCTCGGTCTAACCAGCCGCTCACGATTTGCACATTGCGTCAGCCTAGTCCGCGCCCCGCGGCGTCGCCGAGGCAAGACCGTGGCGCCTTCGGTACCAATGTGGTCTCTCGGCCTCGACGTTCACTGCGTATCTAGGTTCACGCTCTGCCTCAAGCTTCCGGAATAGCTCGACAAGAAAATCGACGAATGCACGCACGCGAGGAAGGCGCCTCTGACTGCTCCGATAGAACAAATTAATCGGTGGCGCGTGTTTCGATTCCCAATCCAAGAGTACAGGCACAAGTTGCCCGCTTTGAAGCGGAGCGCGAATCGAAAGATCACTGAAGCGCGCAATCCCCGCGCCCGCGATTACGGCATCGAGGATGACGTCTCGGTGACTGCTTACCAGCCATCCGGACACCGCGGCGACCTCCTTTTCGCCATTGCGCTCATGTTCCCAGAGATCGATGACGGTTCCTTCCTGGTCGCGGAAAAGTAGACACGGATGCTGCTCCAGGTCTTTGGGCCGTTGCGGTACGCTGTGGGTCGCCCAATAGGAGGGAGAGGCGCAAATCAGCAGACGAGTATTGGCCAGACGCCGATGTACGAGGTCAGGATGTTTTGGCCATCCGTATACTACAAGTACCTCGGCCGTCGCAGCCTCGCTGGCTGAGGGCTTGTCCGCATTGCGCACGTCGATATGAATGTCCGGAAAGCGTGCGTGGAACTCAGGTAGAGCTGGCAGGATACAGTGTTGGGAAAGGATTGGGGACGCTCCGAGCACTAGTGTCCCGCGGGGCCGCGCAACAGCTCCGCGCAGAGCTTCATCCGCGTCGTCGAGGCGTTGCAATAAAGGCAGGCAAGCCTCTACGTAACGAGCGCCGTCCGCAGTCAAGGTGAGTCCCTGTACCGTGCGTTCGAAAAGTGCCACACCAAGGCTGCGCTCAAGCATTGCGACCAAGCGCGCTACTGCCGGAACACTCAGTCCAAGCCTTCTCGCTGCTCCAGAGAAGCTATGTTCTTGGGCCGACGCAACAAAATATTGCAACGCCCGAAGTTTGTCCATTACGCACATCATCAGTGGGTAGAAGCCCATCATACCTAAACAAATTGTTAATGCCAATTTAACGCATGGCAGTACGCTGAGGGTGGATGGAGAGCATAGACTGTCCGGCGCGTCAGATTCCGGAGAAAGCTCAATGATCACGCTAGGCAGCGATATCGGTGGCACGTTTACCGACTTTGTCGAGGTCGATGAAAGTAACGGTCACGTCGAGGTGTACAAATGCCTCACCACACCTGGAGATCCATCACAGGCGATCGAAGAGGGTGTAAAGACGCTGACTTCGCGTCAGGGACGGACTGCGGCTGCGATCGACGTCATGGTACATGGCACAACCCTGGTCATCAACGCGGTGATCGAGCGCAAGGGTGCCAAAACTGGACTCATTACGACGCGCGGCTTTCGTGATGTGCTTGAGATCGGTCGGGAAAAGCGTTTCGACGCATACGATCTACAAATTGAGTTTCCTGAGCCGCTGGTGTCGCGTGACATGCGCATGGAAATCGACGAACGGATGCACGCCACTGGCGTCGTGCTAACGCCGCTCGACGAGTCCAGTGTGTGCGCGGCGGTGCGCAAACTAATCGATTCTGGCTGCGAATCGTTCGCGGTCTGCTTGCTTCACTCGTACCGCAATCCTGTGCACGAGCGCCGCGTGCGCGAGGTCATTCAACAAATGGCGCCCGCGATTCCGGTGACACTATCCAGCGATGTGCTGCCCGAAATGAAGGAGTACGAACGCACTACTACCACGACGCTCAATGCGTACACCAAGCCGGTAACTTCGAGCTATCTCACCAGACTGGAGCAGCGAGTGAAGGAACGCGGCTTTACGGGCGAGCTATTGATGATGCAATCGAGCGGAGGCATCAATTCTGTGGCCTTCGCGCGCGAGTTCCCGATACAGATCATAGAATCGGGCCCCGCAGCGGGTACATTGGGCGCGGCGTATTTCGCGCAACTCGCGAACCTCGACAAAGTGCTCGCGTTCGACATGGGAGGTACGACGGCGAAACTGGCGCTGGTCGAGGACGGCCGCGCGACGCGCACCAACGACTTTGAAGTTGCGCACGTGCACCGCTTCAAGCGCGGCAGCGGAATTCCGCTTCGCATTTCGGTGGTGGACTTGATCGAGATCGGCGCAGGCGGCGGCAGCATCGCAAGGAGAACGCCGGTGGGAACCCTCCAGGTGGGCCCCGAGAGTTCCTCCGCAGTGCCCGGGCCAGCATGTTACGGCCAGGGCGGAACGGATCCCACTGTTTCTGATGCCGACCTCGTCCTCGGCTATCTCGACGCCGATCATTTTCTCGGCGGACGAATGAAGCTGGACAAGAGCGCGGCCGAAAGCGCCATTCGGCTCGCACTTGCCGAGCCGTTGGGCATCACAACGGAGGAGGCGGCGTTCGGCGTGCATGCGATCGTGAACGAGAATATGGCCTCTGCCGCCAAGGGCTATGTGAGCGAGAAAGGGGAAAATCCCAAGTCCTGTGCGTTGGTAGCTTTCGGTGGCGCGGGTCCGGTACACGCCTGCGATCTCGCTGCACGCTTGGGCATCGAGACGGTGCTGATTCCGCCGCGCGCTGGCGTCGCCGCCGCATTTGGCATGATCGTGGCACCGGTGACCTATGATGCAGTTCGATCGCGCCGGACGCTGCTTGACAAGCTAACGCCAGGAATAATCGAGGAGATCCAGCATGAGATGAGAAGGGAATGCGCCGAGAGGCTGCCCCGCACGGTGAATCCAGCCGAGCTCGCTTACGAGTACAGTGTAGACATGCGCTACGTAGGACAAGGATACGACGTGAACGCAGCACTTCCCCAAGGCACAAGTAGCGCAAATGCGGTCGCAGCCATGCGCGCGTCGTTCGAACGCACCTACCTCAAGCTTTATGGCCGCATCTTTGCCGACCTGCCCCTGGAAGTCATGACTTTCCGGCTCTCGGCGAGCGCCAAGCGGCGGGTGGTCGATAGCGGTTCGGTAGGTTCGCCGGAGCATGGCGACGGCAAGACCGGAACGCGCCGTGCGTTCTGCCCCAGGAAGCGTACTTGGATCGACTTCACGGTCCACAGCCGTGCCGCCATCGCCGCCGGAGTCAAGATTTCCGGGCCTGCAATCGTCGAGGAGAACGAGTCGACAACCGTCGTGCCGAGCGGCGGCGAGGTTTGCGCAGATGCACACGGCAGCCTGATCATCAAGCTCGCAAGATAACGGAGGCCGGAATGAACGCGACCAGCACGAAAATCGACCCCATCACGCTCGAAATGCTCTGGCGGCGCCTGGTTTCGATCGTTGGCGAACTCGGTTCGACCTTGCGCCGCACGTCGTTTTCGACCGTAGTGCGCGACATCGGCGACTACGGCTGCGCTCTATTCGACACGCAGGCCCGGCTTCTCGCGCAGACGCCGGACAGTACCCCGGGCCTGTGCGGGCCGCTTGGTTCGATGCTGCGACACATGCTTCAGGTGCACCCACCCGCGACGCTTGTGGAAGGGGATCTGATCATCGGCAACGACCCTTGTGGCATTCGGCCGGGCACCACAACGACGTAAGCATCATGGCTCCGACTTTCCACCATGGTCGCTTGATCGGCTACGTGATGACCTGCTGTCACCATGTCGATATCGGCGGGCGGCGTGCGACCACGGAGAGTCGCGACATATACGAGGAGGGCCTGAGCATCCCGACGTTGAAGTTCTATCGCAAGGGCGAGATCAATCGTGACGTCCTCGCATTCATCGAAAGCAATGTTCGCGCGAGCGAAATCGTAGTCGGCGACCTTGGGGCGCAGGTCGCAGCCTGCTACGTCGGCAGCGAGCGCATGCGCGAGATCTGCGCCGAGATGGGCTGGAACGATCTGCAGGGACTCGCCGACGAGATCGTTACGCGAAGCGAGGAGGTAACGCGCGCCGAGATCCGCAAGTTCCGCAGTGGCACCTATCGGCACGTGGCGACGATCGACATCGTCGGCGGCAAAACGCTGACAATCCATACCGCGGTCACCATCAAGGATGATGAGATCATAGTCGACTTTACCGGCAGCTCGCCACAGGTGGTGCCGGCGATCAATTGCACGCTCACCTACACCGCCGCGTATACGGTATTCGGCGTGCTCTGCCTGCTCGATTTGCCGGTAGCAGTCAACGAAGGAACGCTCCGTCCGATAAGAGTAGTGGCTGAAAAAGGCAGCGTGCTCAACTGCACCTTTCCGGCACCGGTGTTTGGCCGAACCGCGATTGGCAACTTCATGCCAGACCTCGTGTACCAGGCCATTGCTCCAGCGGCACCGGAGCGCGTCTGCGCTGGCGCGGGTTCTACCCCCATGTGGGGCCAGTACTTTTTCGGCTCGCGGACGGATGGCGCAAAATTCTCTCCGCTCAACGTAACGAGCGGTGGCTTGGGCGCCCGTGCGCGCAAGGACGGTGTTTCCTGCCTCGCATTTCCCTACAACGTCGGCAATACGCCGGCCGAAGTGGTTGAGAGCGAAATCCCGATTCTGGTCGAAGAACGTTCGCTTTGGGAGGATTCGGCCGGGCCCGGCAAGTTTCGAGGGGGGTTTGGGCAGAAATACGTGCTGCGCGTGCTGGAAGGTGAGTTGGGACCCGTAGGCGAGGTGCTGGCGAGCTTTCGCGGCGGACGCTTTATACACCCGCCGGAAGGTGTGCTCGGTGGTGGAGCAGCGCCGAATGGATTTTTGTCGATCCGGGGAAAAAGCGAGGACGCCGGGCGGCAAGTTATCCTTCGTGCCGGCGACCGTATAGTGAGCCACATTCCAGGCGGTGGCGGATATGGCGATCCGAGGGAACGAAGCAGGGATGCGGTGGCCAAGGATTTGAAGAATGGGCTCATTTCCGCCGAGCACGCGAAGACGCATTATGCCTACGTCGCGACATAGCCTCGGCGGGCGTATGTTGCCCCCATATTCATTCACCTATCGGAGCGATGCGACATGAGCCTTACGATCAACCGCTGGATCCTGCTGCTCATCGCAGCGCTGCTTGCGTTCACCGCGCCGGCCGCAATGTCGCAGGGCGCGTACCCCAACCGGCCGCTGCGGATCATCGTGCCCTGGACGCCGGCGGGAACAGTGGACATTGCCGCGCGTTATCTGGCGGAGCGATTGTCGGCGCGCCTCGGCCAGCCTATCATCGTCGAGAACCGGGCCGGTGCTACCGGCCAGATCGGCTCGCAAGCCGTGGTACAGGCGCCCGCCGACGGCTATACGCTGTTGCTGATGTCCGCCACGGTGCATTCGGTCTCGCCAAACCTGTCGAGGTCATTTCCGTTCGACCCGATCGACGATTTCGCGCCCATCACGCAGATCGTCTCGTTTCCTTACGTGATGGTTGTGTCCGCGAGCAGCCCCTACCGCAGCGTCGCCGACCTGACGAACGCCGCGAAGAAGGAGCCGGGAAAGATCGCCTACGGCTCGTTCGGCATCGGCAGCGGTCCTTTCCTTATCAGCGAGTTGCTCGCCATGGCCACCGGATCGCAGTTTCTCCACGTTCCCTACAAGGGCGCGGCCCAGGCGCTTACGGACATCGCCGGCGGCCAGATTACCTTCTTCATCGATTCTCTACCTTCTCCTCTGGGCCAGATCCGCGGCGGCCGGCTGCGTGCGCTGAGCGTGACTACCCCGCAGCGCTCACCCACATTGCCCGACGTGCCGACCATAGCGGAAACGGTCCCTGGCTTCGAGGCCATCGCCTGGCTGGGCGTCGCCGCACCGGCCAAGACGCCGCGTGATATCGTGATAAAGCTGCACGAGCAGCTCAAGCTGATTGCGGCCGAACCCGAATACGGGGCGAAGCTGCGCAATATCGGACTCGAACCGGTGGCGAGCGCCTCGCCGGAGCAGTTTCGCACCTGGCTGGCGTCGCAGAAGGAGTATTGGGGCAAAGTCGTCCGAGATGCAAAGATTCCCTTGGCCGACTAGGCAGCCTGCGTCAGATGCGAATTTCTTCTGAACGTATTGCGAAATATCGGAATGCCCATAGAAAGGCCCGGCGCTACAAACGACCGGCTCTCATCACTGGCGACAAGTCATTCAGAATGGTTGGTCCCATCTTCGAGCATACATTCGCGCATCCGCATCATCGGCAATTGACCCACTCAGGACGACGTCGATTTTTCCGGATAGCAGGAGTGCCTCACTCAGCGAAGGCGTGGCGCCCTATCGACCGAATAGACATCGCGGTCGAACGAGTAAGCGCAAAGTGCTCTGGGACGCGATGTGCGGCGGCACTAAATGGGCTGTAGGCAATTCCTATCCACCATATGCAGGAAGAAACCAGATTGAATTGCCTGTCGTTTTTTTACATTCCATATTGCCTTGCATACCCGGTATTACCGGGGCTTTTTAAAGGAACGATTTTGAAGGAACCAGAATGATTCTGCTCGGTAGTGATATAGGGGGAACGTTCACAGACTTCGTCGAAGTGGACGAAAAAGACGGTCACATCGAGGTGTACAAGTGCCTGACTACGCCCGATGATCCATCGCGAGCTGTCGATGAAGGTGTGAAGGAGTTGTGTGCTCGCCAAGGGCGCACAGCGAGCGCATTCGACATCATGATTCACGGTACTACTCTCGTCATCAATGCGGTCATCGAACGCAAAGGTGCAAAGACCGGACTCATTACGACGCGCGGCTTTCGGGATGTGCTGGAAATCGGTCGCGAGAAACGATACGACTCTTTCGATCTGCAAATCCGTTTTCCCGAACCATTAGTGCCACGCCGCCTTCGAGTGGAAATCAATGAACGGATGCACGCGAGCGGCGCCACTCTGACCCCTCTGGATGAGGGCAGTGTCCGCGACGCCGTGCGCAAGTTGCTGGGCGAGCACTGTGAGTCCATCGCAGTCTGCCTGCTGCACTCCTACCGCAACCCGGCCCATGAGCGCCGTGTGAGAGACATCATCAATGAGATGTCACCCGCTACCCCAGTGAGTCTATCCAGCGATGTGCTCCCAGAATTTAGGGAGTATGAGCGAACGACTACCACCGTCATCAATGCGTATACAAAACCTGTAACTTCTCGCTATTTGACTAGACTGGAACAGAGCGTGCGCTCGCAAGGATTTGCTGGCGAGCTATTGATAATGCAATCCAGCGGAGGAATAAACTCTGTCGCCGTTGCGCGTGAATTTCCAGTTCAAATCATCGAGTCGGGACCAGCTGCGGGCACTCTGGGCGCGGCGCGCTTTGCGAAACTTGCAAAGCTCGACAAGGTGCTTGCCTTCGACATGGGGGGTACCACCGCCAAACTCGCGCTGGTCGAGGGAGGCCGCGCGAAACGCACGAACGACTTCGAGGTGGCGCACGTGCACCGCTTCAAGCGCGGCAGCGGGATCCCCGTCCGTGTTCCCGTCGTGGACCTGATGGAGATCGGGGCTGGCGGAGGCAGCATCGCAAGGAGAACGCCAGTCGGGACATTGCAAGTAGGTCCTGAAAGTTCGTCCGCAGTTCCCGGGCCCGCCTGCTACGGCCAGGGCGGAATCGAGCCTACCGTTTCAGATGCAGATCTCATGCTTGGATATCTCGATGCAGATCATTTCCTCGGCGGTCGCATGAAGCTGGACAAGGCTGCCGCTGAACGTGCGATCAATGACGTACTTGCGGTGCCGCTGGGCATTACAACCGAGGAGGCGGCCTTTGGCATTCATGCAATTGTTAACGAAAACATGGCGTCCGCCGCCAAGGCTTATGTGAGCGAGCACGGAGAGAATCCGAAGGCCTGCGCGTTGGTGGCTTTCGGCGGCGCGGGTCCGGTACACGCCTGCGACCTCGCCTCTCGCTTAGGCATCAAGACGGTGCTGATTCCGCCGCGCGCTGGGGTCGCCGCGGCGTTTGGCATGATTGCCGCGCCGGTGAGTTATGACGCCGTGCGCTCGCGCAGGATGCTGCTCGACAATCTTTCAGCAGAACTGCTTCGCCAAATATGTGCCGAGATGGTAGCCGAATGCACGACGCGACTGCCTAAGACCGTGAACCACGCGGACATCATCTATGAGCTCAGTCTCGATATGCGCTATCTCGGGCAAGGCTTTGACGTGAACGTCAAGCTACCGAGCGGCATCAGCGAAGAGGCTATGGTTGCGGACGCGCGAGAAGCATTTGGACGCACGTACCTGAAACTGTATGGATGCGCTTTTTCCAACCTGTCGCTTGAGATTATGAATTTTAGACTGTCAGCGATCAGCAAACGCGAGGTTGCCGACCTACATGCAAGTCGCCCTGTTAAGGATGTCCCTGGAGAGACCACGGTGCGTCGCGCATTCTGTACGAAACGGCATGAGTGGCTGCAGTTCGCGGTGTACCGCAGAGCCGATATGGCCACAGGCGTAAGTGTCTCGGGACCGCTGATTGTCGAAGAAGATGAGTCCACTACCGTGGTGCCAAGTGGCGCAATGGCACACGTCGATGCGTACGGTAGTTTGGTTATCAACCTCGCGAATTAGGAGGAAAGCGATATGGAGAACTTGCGCTCAGAACTGGATCCGATCACGCTGGAAATGCTTTGGCGTCGCCTAGTGTCGATAGTTGTTGAACTTGGTTCAACCTTACGCCGCACTTCATTCTCGACTGTCGTGCGAGATAGTGGCGACTATGGCTGCGCCATCCTGGATGCTAAGGCGAGACTGCTCGCCCAGACACCGGACAGTACTCCGGGGCTGTGCGGCCCCTTGGGCACCATGCTGCAGCGGATGCTCGATTTCCATCCGCCATCGACGCTGGAAGAAGGCGATGTCATCATCGGCAACGATCCTTGGGTCGGCGCAGGCCACCATAACGATATCAGTATCATGCTTCCCGTCTTTCACCAGGGCACACTCATCGGCTACGTGATGACCTGTTGCCACCATGCAGATATCGGCGGCCGCAGGGCAACGACGGAAAGCCGCGACAATTACGAGGAGGGCCTTCGCATCCCGATGCTTAAGCTCTACCGCAAGGGGCAGATGAACCGGGACGTACTCGCATTCATCGAGGGCAACGTGCGCTCCCACGAGACGGTTGTAGGAGACATGGGGGCGCAGGTATCCTCCTGCTACGTTGGGGCCGAGCGCATGCGCGAGTTGTGCGCGGAGATGGCCTGGCCGGACCTGCAGGTGCTGGCCGACGAGATCGTCGATCGCAGCGAGGCCGTGACCCGCGCGGAGATTCGAAAGCTGCCGAGCGGCACCTACCGGAACGATGTCAAGATCGACATCGTGGGCGGCGAGACGCTCCTGATGCGCACTGCAGTCACAATCGCTGGAGATGAAATCATTATCGATTTTACTGGCTCATCCCCTCAAGTGAAGCCGGCCATCAATTGCACCCTTTCCTACACGACGGCCAACTCCGTGTTCGGCGTGATCTGCCTGCTGAATCTGCCCGTTTCGGTCAACGAGGGCACTTTCCGCCCGATCAAGGTCATTGCCGAGGAGGGAAGCATCCTGAATTGCCGGTTCCCGGCACCCGTGTTCGGGCGTACTGCCATCGGCAATTTCCTCCCGGATCTAATTTACCAGGCTCTCGCAACCGCGGCACCGGACCGCGTTTGCGCCAATGCGGGCGCTACCCCGATGTGGGGCCAGTACCTGTTCGGCAAGCGTCGCGACGGGGCGGAATTCGGTCCCCTGAACGTCTCCAGCGGCGGCATGGGCGCACGCGCGGGCCAGGACGGGATCTCGTGCCTCGCCTTTCCGTACAACGTAGGCAATACGCCGGTCGAGGTGACCGAGAGTGAGGTCCCGCTGATCGTCGAGGAACGATCACTCTGGGAGGATTCGGCGGGTCCGGGCAAATTCCGGGGAGGCTTCGGCCAGAAGTACGTGCTTCGCAGCCTCGATGGCGAGCTCGGACCGGTTGGTGATGTGCTGGCGAGCTTCCGGGGCGGCCGCTTCATCTACCCGCCGGCCGGCGTGCTCGGGGGCGGCGATGCGCCCAACGGCTTCCTGAGCATCAGGGGCACGAGTGACGACGCGGGGCGCCAGGTTATCGTGCAGGCCGGCGATCGCATCGTCAGCCACATCCCTGGCGGCGGCGGCTACGGCGATCCGAGGGAACGCGATCGAGAGGCACTCGAGACGGACATCGAGAACGGACTGATCAGCCTCGAGCACGCGCGCAAGTTCTACGGATACGAGGAAAAACCACACACCGCAGCCGGCAGCGCATGAGACAGGGCTCGCCATGACGATCTACATTCTCAAACGCCTGCTTGCCACGATCCCGATCCTCATGTTCGTGGGACTGTTCGTCTTCTCGCTGCTGTACATCACGCCCGGCGATCCGGCCGTCGTCATCGCGGGCGACACGGCGACAACCGAGCAGGTGGACCGCATTCGCGCGCATTTGGGTCTGGACGAATCGTTCGTGGTGAGGCTTGTGCACTGGTTCGGAGCCGTGGTCCAGGGGGACCTGGGCGTTTCTGTTTTCAGCGACCAGCCGGTCCGCGACATGATCGTGGAGCGCTTAGAGCCGACGTTTTCGTTGAGCGCCCTGACGATGGTCATCGCGATCTGCGTGGCCATCCCTCTAGGCTCGATCGCCGCCCTCAACGCCGGAAGGTGGCTGGACCGCACCATCATGGGCATCGCCGTGCTCGGCTTCTCCGTGCCGGTGTTCGTCGTCGGCTACGTGCTCGTGATGCTTTTTTCGCTCAAGCTGCAATGGCTGCCCGTCCAGGGATTCGTAAGTATCTCGGAGAGTCCCACGGAGTTCTTCCGGCACCTGATCCTGCCCGCCACGACCCTCGGGCTCGTCTACACGGCACTCATCGCGCGCATCGTCCGCGCAAGCATGCTCGACGTGATGTCGCAGGACTACATCCGCACCGCCAGGTCGAAGGGGCTTTCGCCGTGGGGCGTGGTAATCGGCCATGCCCTGAAGAACGCCGCCGTCCCTATCGCCACCATCGTGGGAATCGGCATCGGCCTGCTGATGACTGGCGTGGTTGTGACCGAGACCGTGTTCGCCATTCCCGGCCTCGGGCGACTGGTGGTGGATTCCATCCTGCGTCGCGACTACCCGGTGATTCAGGGCGTAATCCTGGTCTTTGCCGCCGTCTACGTGCTAGTCAACCTGCTCGTCGACGTGAGCTACACGCTCTTCGATCCCCGCATCGTCTACTGAGACGCCGAGCGCGTGGCCGTGAACCTTTCCGATTCCGCTATTGTCAATTCGGGTGCCCGCTATGCCGGCGCATTGTCGCTGGTTCGAAGGCACCCCACCATATTCATCGGGGGAATCGTTCTTCTCGCCATCGCCCTGATGGCGGCCTTGGCCCCTCACGTCGGCACCGTAGATCCCCGCGCCATCGACCCTGCTGTTCGCCTCAGGTCGGCCAGCAGCCAGCACTGGATGGGGACTGACATGCTGGGCCGGGACCTCTACAGCCGCGTCGTGTACGGGGGGCGCATGTCGCTCGTGATCGGCCTGGGCGTCGCGCTGCTGGCCGCCGGATCGGGATTGCTGATCGGCGTGGTGACCGGCTTCAACCGGCGCATCGATGCCATCGTCATGCGCGTCATGGACGGGCTGATGGCGATTCCTTCCGTCCTTCTCGCGATCGCGCTGATGGCGCTCACCCGCGCAAGCATTGAAAACGTCCTGTTCGCGATCACGATCGCGGAAATTCCCCGCGTGGTGCGCCTTGTTCGCGGCGTGGTACTCACCCTCCGCGGACAGCCTTTCATCGAAGCCGCCACTGCCTGCGGGACCCGCACGCTGCCCATGCTCTGGCGCCACATACTGCCCAACACGATCGCCCCCGTGCTGGTGCAGGCTACGTACATTTGCGCCTCGGCCATGCTGATCGAGGCAACGCTGAGTTTCATTGGCGCCGGTATCCCCCCTGGCACGCCAAGCTGGGGAAACATCATGGCCGAGGGGCGAACGGTGTTCCAGCTTTCTCCGGCAACCATTCTCTACCCCGGAATGATGCTCTCGCTGACGGTGCTGTCGGTTAACTTGCTGGGTGACGGCTTACGCGACGCTTTCGACCCCCGCCTCTCTCGCCTGATGTAGCCTCGTACCGATCAAAACCATGGCGCCCTCGGCAGACCTCTTGCTCAATATCGAAAACCTCGCGACGCACTTCTTCACGCGCGAGGGCATTGTGCGGGCGGTCGATGGCGTTTCATATGGCGTCGCTCCCGGGGAGACCCTAGCCGTGGTCGGCGAGACCGGCAGCGGCAAAAGCGTGGGCGCCTTGTCCGTATTGAGACTCATCGCCTCACCGCCCGGCCGGATAGTGAGCGGGCGGATTCTCTTCGGCGGCCAAAATCTGCTTGAAAAGACCGAACAAGAAATGCGCGCCATTCGCGGCAACAGCATCTCCATGATCTTCCAGGAGCCGATGACGTCGCTCAATCCGGTACTGACGATCGGACGGCAGATATCGGAACCCCTTCGAATTCACCAGAAGCTCGGAGCCTTGGAGGCCCGGGAGAAATCGCTAGTGATGCTCGATCTCGTGGGAATGCCGGCTGCGTCGAAGCGATTCGACGAGTATCCGCACCAACTTTCCGGTGGCATGCGCCAGCGCGTTATGATCGCAATGGCTCTGGCGTGCCAGCCGCGACTGCTCATCGCAGATGAGCCGACAACCGCCCTCGACGTGACCATACAGGCGCAGATCCTCGACCTGATGCGTGACCTGAAACGACGGCTCGGCACGGCGATCGTCCTCATCACGCACGACCTGGGCGTCGTCGCCGAGATGGCTCAGCGCGTCGTAGTGATGTATGCGGGCCGCAAGGTCGAAGAGGCTTCAGTCGACGCGATCTTCGCCGAACCCCTGCACCCGTACACCCGCGGGCTGTTGGGCGCGATCCCCAGGCTCGGCGCGCGTTCGCGACTTGCCGGCCGCAGCCGACTGACTGAAATCCCCGGCATCGTGCCTTCCCTGCTCGGCGATCGCCTGGTCGGGTGCCCGTTCATGCCACGCTGCCCCATGGCCATCGAGCGCTGCGGGGTCGACGCCGCAGAGCTTCGCGTGACTGGCCAAGGCCATTCCGTGGCCTGCCACGTGGACCCGGCATGAACACGCTCGCCACGCCCCTGCTGGAGGTCCGGGATCTCGTCAAACATTTCCCGATACGGCAGGGCTTGCTCGGCAAGGTTGTCGGCCGTGTCCACGCCGTGGACGGCATTTCGCTTTCCGTCGGGAACAGCGAGACGCTAGGACTGGTCGGGGAATCCGGTTGCGGCAAGTCGACCGCTGGCAGAGCCATCAGCCGGCTCGTGGAACCCACTTCTGGAAGTGTTCGCCTGAACGGCCAGCGCATCGACAACATTTCCGAGGACGCCATGCGGGAGGTGCGTCGCTCTCTTCAGGTGATCTTCCAGGACCCGTACTCTTCGCTTGACCCGAGGATGTCCGCGGGCGACATCGTGAGCGAGCCCCTGAGGAACTACGGCCTGGCGAAGGGCAGTGAATTGCGTGACTGCGTGGCGGATCTATTCAAGCGAGTGGGTCTTCGGCACGAGCAGATGGCACGCAACCCGCACGAATTTTCTGGCGGGCAGCGCCAGCGGATAGGCATCGCGCGCGCACTCGCACTCAGGCCCAAGCTAATCATTTGCGATGAACCCGTCTCAGCGCTCGATGTGTCGGTGCAGGCGCAGGTCATCAACCTCCTGATCGCGTGGCCGTGATGTACCTGGGTCGGATCGTCGAAATGGGTGACAGAGAATCGATCTACGAGCAACCTGCCCACCCCTACACGAAAGCCCTGCTGTCGGCCGTGCCCGTCCCGGATCCTAGAGAAGCCCGAAAACGCACAATCCTTAAGGGCGATGTGCCGAGCCCGATTCATCCGCCATCGGGCTGCCGCTTTCACACCCGCTGCCCCATCGCGCAGAAGCAATGCGAGTGGGATGAACCGGTAATGCGAGAAGTTGCGTCCGGGCACTTCGCATCGTGCCTGCTCATTGACTGAATTGGGACCATCCCGTCCCTGTTATCATCCGCACACACCTCACCGCAAGGAGAAGCAGGCATGACAGCCAGAACTCTCATACAGCACCTGTTCGCCGCCGCCGCCCTGATGTCGAGCCTCGCGGCCACGGCGCAGGCCCCGTCGACCCTCAAGGTTGTTCTCGACGGCGAGATCAAGATCGTCGATCCGATCGCAACGGTCAACTACCGTACGCGGGATCTTGCGTACATGGTCTTCGACATGCTGATCGCGACCGACAGCAAGGGCAATTACAAACCGCAGATGCTCGAGTCCTTCGCGGTCAGCCGGGATCGAATGAGGTACACGTTCACGCTGAGGCCGGGCCTGGAATTCAGCGACGGGGCGCCGGTGACCGCCGAGGACTGCGTCGCGTCCATTAAACGCTGGGCTGCACGCGATGGACTCGGCGGGCAGATGATGGCGAGCACCAAGGCGCTCAAGGTCGTCGACAAGAGCACGTTCACACTCGAGCTGGCCAAGCCGTTCGGCTACGTGATCGAGGCGATCGGCAAGCCGAGCAGCAATGTCCTTGCGATCATGCCGGCACGGATCGCTAGCTTGGACGCGTCCAAGCCGATTTCGGAACTGGTCGGATCCGGGCCGTTCGTGTTCCGCAAGGACCTGTGGGTCGCCGGGAACAAGATGGTTCTTGAGAAGAATAAGCGGTACAGGCCGCGCCCCGAGCCGGCTGACGGCCTCGCGGGGGGCAAGCAGGTTCACATTGACCGTCTCGAACTTCTGGTGATGCCCGACCCGGCCACGAAAGTGGCAGCTCTGCAGGTGGGGGAAGTCGACTACGTGCAGCAGGTGCCCTTCGATTTCATGCCCATCCTCAAGAGCAACAAGGAAATCTCCCTGTCGACGGTTCGCGGCATCGGCGACTACCTCGCCGTTGCACGACCAAACCACGCCCAGCCGCCCTTCAACAACCTGAAGGTGCGCCAGGCACTACAGGTCCTTGTCGACCAGCCCCAGGTACTCGCGGGCCTTGGCGCCATTCCAGAACTCATGACGGAGTGCCATTCCGTCTATTCGTGCAGCACGAAGTACAAGACGAACGCCGGCACTGATTCCTTCAGGCAGCCCAACCTGGAGCGGGCCAAGGCTCTGCTCAAGGAGGCCGGCTACAAGGGGGAGAAGGTCGTCGTCCTGCATACAACAGATGTGCAGACGATCCACTTGCTGTCCACCGTTCTAGAAGAGCAGATGCGAAAGGCCGGGTTCAATGTCGAGGTGCAGGCCGCGGACTGGGCCACCGTCTCGCAGCGTCGGTTCAACAAGGAAGTTGTCGAAAAGGGCGGATGGAGCCTTTTGCCCAACCAGTGGTTCGGCTTCGACGTCGCTTCGCCACTCACGCACTACGGGATCGCTTACAACTGCACGAACGGCTATCCCGGATGGTCCTGCGACGAGGAAACAACTCGCCTGCTTGCGCAATTCACTGCGGAGATGGAAGAATCCAAACGGCAGGCCTTGGCCGACAAACTTCAAGTCCGGGCTCACGAGAGCGTATCGATCGTTGTCGCAGGCCAATACACTTTCTCGAATGCTTACCGCTCGAATCTGAAAGGACTCCTTGCGGTTGGGATCCCGGTTTTCTGGAATGTCGAGAAAGTGAGTGCAGCATCGCGATAGCTCGGGCGATCCCTTGGCGTGGCATCAGGTTCGCTCGCTATAAGAGTTGATTCGGGCCTTCTTTCTGCCAGGAAACCTGGCGCCCGCTCGGCGCAGTAAAGGCACCTGAGGCGCAACATCCAGCGGTCGGTGAACAGGTCCGGGCTCGTGATAATTCCTCCGTGGCCTGAACATGCGAAGACGCGATTTTCTGAAAGCCGTCCCGCTCTGGCGATGGCCACCGGATCGGCATAAGCTGAGAGCTATCCGCGCAAGCCCACCCGCTACATCGTTTCGGTCGCGGCAGGCCTGCACGGACTTGGGCGTAGTTCAATGGATTATCAGTCCCTCTGCGCAGTAACGGTTCAATGAAGCTAGTCTCATAAACAAAGACAGCCCGAGGTGGCAGCATGTCAGTACAGCCA
Organism: Pseudomonadota bacterium; assembly: GCA_026399375.1. Lineage (GTDB taxonomy): Bacteria > Pseudomonadota > Gammaproteobacteria > Burkholderiales > SG8-39 > 2-12-FULL-64-23. The sequence goes on along the minus strand of JAPLRD010000313.1, from coordinate 2,589 downwards.
TCTTCCCAAGGACTGCGAATTTATATGACTCATGGCACTTTTCGTTTCGCCTCTGGCTTCAATTGTTCTAGATTCTCTTGGTAGTGTTGACGCGCGGATGCGCCAACGACGGGTTCTGGCACGGACCGGCCATTCATCGCCGCAGTTTTTGGTTCGCCACAGTGACGGGTCGTGGCCGATTGCAGGCGCTAAGTCCTTGTTCCGCATAGCAGCCGCTGGGCAATTCCGCAACCTTTGCCGCCATCCGCAGCCGGAGCCTGCCCCCTCCGTCAGTCTCGACGCCCAGCAAAGACTGCGGCAAAATGGCAGCAAATCCGGGGAGCCCGCTGACTAGGCATGGATGAGACGGATCCGACGGCTGAGCGCCGTCGCTATGGATCAACGACAATGAAGACTGGTTTCACGCCCATCAAGCTGCATGACTACGTCGAACTCCACCTGCGCACCAATCCCGGCGCTGGGCGCGCCGAAGTCATTCAGCAGCTAGAATCCGCCATTGGCGCGGCCCGCGCTGGCGCTCGTTGCCAGTGTGGGGCGCAAATATGGATTATTGGCTCAGCGCAGGCCGGGCTGGGTTGCTTTCGATGCATCACTGGGCGACCTGAACCCGACAACGACTACGAAATCAATGTTGCAGACGAAGACACCATCAACTGACGCCGGCAACCGCGTCACCTCACTGCCTATGGGGTGCCCGCTGCGGTCGGTCGGCCTCGTGTACTGGCTTCGGGTTCGCGCGTAATGGGATTGTCGTTCCGCATGTTTCTGCTCGATCAGGACGATGGACTGTATCGCCTACCGAGCACAAAATTCAGGCAGATGCTTCGGGATCCGAAAAGTTGCCGCGTGCTCCGCTTTGCCGGGGCTCGAGTGCGTATGGTCGACGCCGGCGTACAGCTTCAGGACCGAAAGCCAATCTGTGTCGTTTGGATGACTCTCGGTTTCCTCACCTTTGACCGCAAAGGATACTTTGACGCGAGCGCCTTCGATCGCCATCAACGGGCTCGCGCCGAATTGGGGATGGCGGTGCCGATCGCGGAGACTGGGAGCGCAGGGACGGTCGTCGATGCAGCCAATCGTTTCGTCGCCCAAGGAGGGCTTTGGGCGCCAACAAGAACATTGCAGCGTCGCATTGACGCGGTAGCACTTGGGCAAATGAAGTGCATGCGACTTTAGTTTAGTTGCTATCCCCATGACTATCACCGCGTCGCACGACCTCTGTCCAAAATAATCAAGTCCGAATTGATCGCCAAGCTGGCGGCAGGCTATCCACAACTCCTCGCCAAGGATGTCGAGTTTGCGGTGAACGTGATCCTCGACGCAATAAGCAAGAGCATGGTGAAGGGCGAGCGCACTGAGATCCGCGGCTTCGGCAGTTTCGATATCAACCACCGACCGCCGCGCACGGCCAGAAATCCAAAGACAGGTGAAAAGGTTGCGGTGCCGGAGAAGTGCGTGCCGCACTTCAAAGCCGGCCGGGAACTGCGCGAGCGGGTTGATAGATAGGGGCACGTCTGGCGCAGGACGCGGTTCTAGTTCTAGGGCTCCTGGCGGCCCCTAAGCCCAGGTCCCCACCCAGAGCAACGGCTGTAGAACAAGGTCTTAGCGCCCGCATCCGGCGCAGGCTCAAGCCTGTGGAACATCGCACCGCAAAGCTGGCTTTGGCCAAGGTTAAGGATTTTTTGCAAAGCACCGCACACACATAACCCATCTGATAGGTTAAGATACCGCATGCCTGAAATATTCCGCGCTATGGGTTTGGTGTTTTCAATCCTGTCTGATGACCATTCCCCACCGCATGTCCACGTATTTGGTAGTGGGTGGATGGCTAAGATTTCTCTATCCAGCCCGCCGGATTTGATTTTTGTGGTTGGACGGCCGACAAAGCCGGAACTCAGAAAGGCGCTGCGGCAAGTGCGATCCAACTTGCCCCGTTTGACGGAAGAATGGGAGAAAATTCATGACTGACTGGACTGATGAAGTGATGACCCGGAGCCTCCCTACTGCCCAAGCGCGGGGGGCTGAGGTGCTTTTGGCGCCACACGCGAAGACGGCCAGGTACGACCGAAAAAGTGGCCGCGTCGTGGTCGAACTAGACAACGGCTGCGCTTTCGCTTTTCCGGCAAGGAATGTCCAGGGACTGGAAGCCGCCAAGCCCAGTGATCTAGCTGAAATTGAACTCCTGGGGGGTGGGTTTGTATTGCACTGGCCGAAAGTTAACGCAGATATTCGCATTGAAGGCGCTCTAGCTGGTGTGTATGGCAGTAAGACGTGGATGCTACGCCTCGCTGCCAGCGAAGTGGGCAAGAGAACTTCAGAAAGGAAGTCGGCGGCAGCGCGATTGAATGGGCAAAAGGGTGGTCGGCCGCGGCGTGCGGCATAGTCTGATCGCCGATTCCGCAGTACACGCCAGCGTCAGCTATGTGGCATGATGCACCATAGGCTGGACCCGGCCAGGTGCGGACGCCTAAGACCTCCTAATATCGTGCTAGCCGGCGGCCGGTGACAGCTGTATAGGAGACGTCCACCGATAACAAAGGAGCGGCGGGAGAGACTGGCGACTCGCTTACACGACAAGGGTCAGACGCG
>JAPLRD010000311.1 GCA_026399375.1 Pseudomonadota bacterium | reverse complement strand
GGCCTGGAGAAATATCATCCGAAACAAAACGATTTGCGCGAAAAAACCGGCTGCACGGTCGTGGCGGTCGAGCGCGGCGACGAATTGCTGGTTGAATTTGGCACGGATTTCGTGATCCATGCCGGCGATGCGGTATATATCTGCGGTAACTCCAAAGCCGCGCAAAAATTCGACCAGTTGTTCCCGCGGGAGAGGCGCCAGAGTTAGCTGGGCGCAGCCGCTGAACCACGCCTAAGCACACCTTGACCGGCGAACGTCCGCTGCGGAGCGAGGGCGCGAGCGACCAGTCCTGGCCCGGATCACGTCAAAGCCGTCAAATCCTTAACCGCAGGGGCCGAAATAGGCGGCTGCGTACTCACAAAATGCAAGGGGCATCGGCTTTGTCGTGCCGTCGCCGCATGCTGAGTGACAGCCATCGAAGTGCGGATTCAACCGGGGGGTGCAACACTATTGAAACTGCGAAAGCAAAAGGAGTGTCGCGGTGTCGATAGATGATCAGGCCTTTCCCAAGGTGGCTTTTCGCAAATCGCGTATTAGCATCGCAGCGAAACTTTCGCTGGCGGGCGACAGCGAGCGACCGCGCTTTGTCACAAGCGAGATAGCGCGCGATACCGTGGGATTCGCAAGGGGGCGGGCGACTAGATTGCCAACGTGCGGTTGAACGAGCAGCGCAGAAGGAAGAATAGACACCCCCAGGCCGCTGGAGACCATCCATAGTACCGAGGTGAGAAAGTTCACCTCGTTGGCAATGTTTAGTTCAATACCTGCCTTGCCCGCAACTTGATCGATAATTCGCCGGACCCCGTAGCCTGGTCGTACCATGACAAGTGGCACTGAAGCGAGGTCAGTCCAGCGCACTTTCCGCTTGCCCGCGAGCGGGTGGTCGGCAGCGCAGACCACAAACAGCTTGTCGTCGACAAGCGTTCGAACCTGGATGTTTTCGTCGATGCTCTCGGGCGTGCCAATACCAAATTCCACCTGGTCAGTCAGAATGCGCGACAAGAACTGATCCGGAGCGCAATCGTCGATGACTACCCGTATGTCCGGGTATGAATGTGCGAAAGCCCTCACCGTCTGAGGCATCAGCGCCATTCCAATCGCGGGAGTCACTGCAAGATGAACCTGCCCGCGCCGGCGCTCTTTCAGATCGCGACAGCTCATTTCCAATTGAGTGACACTTTGAAGAATGCGCTCGGCTGGTCCGATGGCGTCGTGCGCTGCTGAAGTGGGCTCCAGTGAGCGTGTTGTGCGGTCGAACAGCCGTATCCGGAGGGACGCCTCGACCTGCCGGAGCAATACACTGACTGCCGAGGGTGTGACCGACAGACGATCTGCGGCTGCGACGAGCTTGCGCATTCGATAGACCGCAACAAATGCACGCAATTGTTTGAGTGTCAGCAGGCTCAAATCCGACATTTGAAGTGACTTCATCAATGGTGTAAATACTTTCGATTGTATTCACATCGTGATTGCGCTTCAATGCTGTTTTTGCATGAACTTGAGGAGAATCGAATGGAATCCACTCTCGGCCCCAGGATTGGCAAGGCTCAGGGCTACCTGCGCATTGCTACCGAGGAAGCCTGGGCTCCGCCCGAACTGATCAAACTGTTCCGACGTGAGTTGGCGGAAAAGACCATCGATGATCCCGGTTTCCACAGCCTTTGGGGCTTCTTCGCAGGGACGAGCGAGCGTGGCCAACTGCTGGTCGACAGAATTCAGGACCTTGGCGAAAGACGACTGGCCGACATGGACGCCGCCGGGATCGACAAGGCGCTGGTGTCAGTGACCTGCCCGGGCGTACAACTATTTGACGCCGCCACCGGCACGGCATTGGCCAGCAGTTTCAATGACCAATTGGCCGATGCGGTGAGCCGTCACCCGACGCGGTTGGCTGGTCTGGCCGCGATTGCTCCGCAGGACCCGAAGCGAGCGGTGCAGGAACTCGAGCGCGCCGTTGGCAAACTCGGCCTCAAGGGCGCTATTGTCAATTCCCATACCCACGGCGAGTATCTTGACGATCCAAAATTCTGGGACATCTTTGCTGCTGCCGAGGCGCTGGGAGTGCCGATCTATCTGCATCCGATGACGCCGTCGAAGGCGATGATCGAGCCGTTCCTTGCCCGCGGCCTGGACGGGGCAGTATTCGGTTTCGCGATAGAAACCGGCCTGCACGCTTTGCGCCTGGTCGTCGCCGGCGTTTTCGATCGATTCCCGCGGCTTCAGATCGTCCTTGGGCACTTGGGCGAGGGCCTGCCATTCTGGCTGACCCGGCTCGATTTCATGCATAACATCATCGTTCGAACCAATCGCTATGGTGCCGCTGCGCCCAAGCTGGCCAAGCCCATGAGTGCTTATCTGCGCGAGAATTTCCATTACACGACCAGCGGTATGGGATGGACGCCGGCAATCATGTTCGTGCATCAGGTAATCGGCATCGATCGACTGCTCTATGCCATGGATTATCCGTATCAATACGTTCCTGAGGAAGTGATTGAGCAGGACAATCTGCCGCTCAGTGCGGCCGACAAGCGTCAATTCTTCCAGACCAACGCAGAGCGGCTATTTGCGCTCTGAGCGACGTTAAACGGGCAAAGTTCTTGCAAGAACCATTATTGTTGAATGGAGGAGCCACCTTGATTCTGCTACGAATAGTTGCCGGCTTCATTGCCTGGACCATCTTGGGCCACGCAGTTGCACAGCAGGCACAGGATGCGACTTATCCCGTCAACCCCATCAGGCTCGTGGTCACGTTCCCTCCCGGTGGAAGCGCTGACATAACCGCACGCACGCTCGGCGCCAAGATGAGCGAACGGCTTGGTCAGCCGATTATCATAGACAACCGCCCCGGTGCCGGCGGCAACATCGGGCTGGACATCGTTGCAAAGGCGTCGCCCGACGGGTACACCATCGGACTCGGCGCCGCGGGTGCGCTTGCGGTAAATGTCAGCCTCTATCCAAAGATGCCCTTTGATCCGGTCAAAGACTTCGCCCCGGTCGGCATGGTTGCGATAATTCCATTTGTCTTCGTAGCCAATCCGTCGATTCCTGCAGCCAATTTGCGCGACCTGCTGGCGTTGGCCAAAGCCAAGCCAAGATCATTGGCAATCGGTCACGGTGGAAACGGCACCGCCATGCATCTGTCGGCGGAGTTGTTGAAACAGATGTCTGGAATCGACGTAGACCTCGTTCCGTACAAAGGTTCCGGGCCGGCGACCACGGACGCAATGTCGAACCAGATTCCGCTGGCGATTTCTGACATCCCCGCCTCAATTGCGTTTATTACTTCAGGCAAACTCAAGGCATTGGGCGTCACTTCGACCAAACGCAGCGTCACGCTGCCCGATGTTCCGAGTTTCGCCGAGGCTGGTGTGCCCGGCTATGAATCTATTGGTTGGTTTGGCATGGTGGCTCCTGCCGGAACGCCAATACCTGTGCTCAATCGCCTGAACGCCGAGCTGCAGTCGGCGCTAAACGATCCCGAGACGAACCGCCGAATTCTTGCAACCGGCGCGGAACCCATGTCGAATTCGCCGTCCGAGTTCCGGAAAATGATCGAATCTGAAATTCAGAAGTGGGCAAAAGTGATCAAGGTCTCGGGGGCGCGGATAGAGTAGCAGTTCTTCGAGCGGCGTCAGTCACGGGGGCGCTCCGGGTTGACAGAAAAGTCCTCAATTTCCAGGAGCAACCGTTCGCGCCGATTTTGCGTTACGGTCAGAATTCCCCAGGCGGCAGGTTAGGCCGACAATCGCCACTGGCACCAATTTCCCAAAGGGCCGCACCGTAATGTACTGCGGACGCCAAATCCTAGCCAATTCCCGGCTCTTGGGCGGCGGGTTGACCTGCTTCTGCCTGCGACACCCGCGGTCTAACGAATTTCCAGCCAAAGGCCGGTTTTCAGAAACGCGAGCCGCAACTTCGACGCTGAGCAGTCAGTCAGACTTTCGAGGCGCGGACGTTTGCTGCGCTACTCGGCCTGAACTCCGGTCTCGCGGACAAGTTCGGCGAAGTATTTGACCTCGCTCTCAACCAAGCGCCGAAATTCTTCGGGAGAACTGCCGACGGGCCGCAGACCAAGCGCTCCCAAGCGTTCCTTTACCTGCGAATTGCGCCGCCGGAAAATTCGGCTCCCTTTACGCCCGCCTCCGCCATCGTTGGCACGTCGGGGAGCAGTGATGAGCGCGTGTGGTGCGTATAGGCAAGCGGGCGGACCCGGCCTGCGCGGATTTGTCCGATTGACTGGGTTGCCGCGACCAGCATCATCTGCACTTCCCCCGCGACGACCGCCGCGACCGCCTGGGAGCCGCCTTTGTAAGGGACGTGTGTCGCTTTGATGCCGGCACGGAGCAGGAACAGCTCGGCCGCCAGGTGGGTGGTATTGCCGACCCCAATCGAAGCATAGGAAAGCGGCGCGCCGGGCTGCTTCGCGAACGCGATCAGTTCCTTGACCGAATTCACCGGCAGCAAGGGATACACGAACAGAAACATCGCTTCCTGGTCGACGACGTTGCTGACCGGGGTAAAGTCCCGCATCGGATCGTATGGCAACTTCTTCTGGATGCTTGGGTTCACGGAAAACGAGGTCGTTGTGAGCAGAAGCGTGTACCCGTCAGGAACGGACTTGGCTACCGCTTCCGTGCCGATGATGCCATTCGCTCCGGGACGGTTATCAATGACAAAAGACTGCCCCATCTGGGCCGAGAGCTGCTGGGCGACGATGCGCGCCGCCGAATCCGGCCCCCCCGGACCGAAGGGGACGACAATGCGCACCGGGTGATTCGGATAAGCCTGCCCCGAGGCAAAACCGGACGCGGCAACCGCCAGGAATGAAAATACGAGAACACACCAATTGCGCAGCATTACATTCCTTCCGCCTATCGAATAATGCCAAATCGCCGGCCTGCTGTTGCACGCAATAACAGAGCAGGCCGTCGCCAATTCTGGGGGAATAGCGATGGCCGATCAAGCGTAACAGAATCGTCTCTGGTATTGCACTTTCCAAGATAGTAGGAAGCAAGTGAAGTGGGTATGATCCGCATGCCAAACCCAATTTGCCAAAGAGGAGTGCAATGCCATGACGTCCCAGGTCACACACAAAGCGAAATCCGAACCCGATGCACGGGTTCGTGCCGCACGCGAGAACTGGATGATCCGCTTCACCACCGCGGGCGTGCCCGTAACGGATTTCATCGAGGTCACGCAGTCGATCGACAAATGGGACGATTGGTGTTCAGCCTGGTGCGCGCGCGCCGCCGTGCACGAAGCGATCGGGCGAGAATGCCTTGCGCGCTCGGAGAACCTTGCCGCGGGACAGCATTTGACCAGGGCCGCGCTCGAGTACCATTACGCCAAGTTTCTTTTTACCCACGACGTGAAGCAGATGCGCGATGCGCACAAGAAGGCGGTGGTGTGCCGCAGCCTCGCGTTGCCTCACCTCTCGCCGCCGGGCGAGCGTGTCGCCATCCCGTTCGAAGGAAAGTACCTCTATGGCTACCTCCGCAAGCCGCTGGGCGGAACAGGCTGCAAAGCGGTAATTCTGATCGTCTCCGGCATGGATTCGACCAAGGAGGAGCAGCACAACCAGGAGCAACTCTTCCTGGAGCGTGATATGGCGACCTTGTCGTTTGACGGACCGGGGCAGGGCGAAGGCGAATACGACTGGCCTATTCGCCACACGTTCGAGGAACCGGTCGCCGCAGTGATCGACTGGGTCGAGAAGCGCATCGACCTGGATGCGGGGCGCATTGGCATCTCAGGCTCGTCGATGGGCGGCCAGTATGCGCAGCGCGCCGCCGCGTTCGAGAAACGCATCAAGGCTGCAATCGCAAATGGTGGCGCCTACAGCGTGATCGATAATTTCGACGGGCGGCCGCAGACGCTGAAGGATGCCTACATGCTTCGCACTCACTCGAAGACGGTCGCGGAAGCGCGCGAGAAGACCCGCCCATTTGACCTATCGGGCGTAGCGAGCCGAGTCACCTGTCCGATCTTCATCATTGCCGGGCAGGAGGACCGCATCACCCGCTGGCAGGATATGGAGCGTCTCTCGAAGGAGGTCAAAGGCCCGTGTGTATTCATCCTATTGGAGGGTGGCATTCATGTGGGTCACAACCGTGGGCATTTGTGGCGTACCCAGTGCGCCGACTGGATGGCTGAGCAGTTGGGCGTGCCGAAGCGGTAGGGCCATAGAGAGTTGCGGAGGGGCGGCAAATCTCAGGCTGGCTGTTGCATCGTCGCCGAAGGCGAAAGGCGGGAAAAGGCCGTGGCGTAACCGTTAGTGTCTGACCTTGATAGCGGCCGCTCGATGAACGGTGACGACATGACAATCCAATTGGTGTCTACGTCGTGTAAGTGTGCAGGTGCATATTTTGATCGCCATGGTTGAGGAAACAACGGCTTGGGCGTAGTCTGGCCGTGCTAGACCCCGTTCTTGGGATCTTATATTGCCTATCTGGGGGACCTGCTTCTTGTTGGCGTATTGATGACCAATAACCTCGGCATGCGTCGAACGGTATATGGCACCATTTGGATTATTGGCGCTGCGCTAGTGCTTTTCTACGTTGCGGAGGAGATAGCCAATCTAAAGAGCAGGGCGATCGATTCTCACGTCCGAGGATATGCCGAGCTTGTTCTGCATGCGCTCGGCATATTTGGCATTGCGGCATTACTTCAGGGATTCCTTTGCTTTCGGCCTATCCAATGGTTAAGGAGCGCTTCGCGATTGGTGTCGGTGCTGATCCTCGCGTTCTCCTCATACTGGATACTGTTTGCCGCATATACAGGCACAATAACCTCAGAACCGTGGTTGCTCGTTCTTGGTTTCGCAGCGTTCCTTCTCGCATCACTAGGGGATCTATTTTCGAAATCATAGAACTCGGGTTATTGGCCAAAAATGGCACACCCAACCACGTCGTCGCGAGGGACGCGCCACGAGCGTCGCACCCCTTGCCACGGTGTTGCGTCTCCGTAAGCTGTGGGATGTAGCGGCGGGGATCGGGAATATGACTGACAGTGACGTACATAGCGCTGGTGACCCCGGCGCCAGGAAGACCAAGCGCCCTCGGATCATAATTGGAGCCTTGATAGCGGTCCTGCTGGTCGGGATAACCATCTTCATACTAATTGCCGAGTATTGGGGGTATGCCCCGCGGGGGTGGGTCAATGAAGCGATTGCGGAAAGCAGGCAAGTTCGCATGAAGGTAACGGCGTTCTATGGCGAGCACCGACGACTGCCCTCCGTTGTGGAGGCGAAAGCTTTCCAGAGTGAGCAAACTGATCTAAAGAGGGCGCTGTCGATAATCTACGATCCCGTTGGTCGCGTCGTCGTGATCACGATGCGCGACTCTCCATACTCGGGCAAGCGAATTGCCATTCGCGCGGACGAAAAGGACGGCACGCTCGCGTGGAGTTGCCAAGCAATCGATATAGATCCCCGATATCTTCCTGCGAGTTGCAGATGAGTGCGCTATGTGCGCCCAACAGCCTTCGACAAGTGGTAGGCCCAGCACCGGCCCGGCGAAGTGGCCGATGCCGTACTCGTCAAATTTATCGCGCCCACTGACGCAATCTCGACCGCCAACTGAGCCGACTGTGTAGGCCACATCAGCGTTGGCGCGACACGGCAGGCTAAGTGCGAGCCGGCCGCTGGCGGTGATAAGCTCACGCGTATAGGTACTCTTGTCGATCACCACGGCAATGCGGGGTGGTGTGAATTCGACTGGCATCGACCAGGCGGCGGCCATGACGTTGAGTTTGCCACCGTGAGCACTGCTAACCAGCACGGTCGGTCCGTGATTGACGAGGCGGCTTGCATGTTCGAGTTTTACGTCCTGACGCATATCGTGCGCGCTGGTATCTCGCGAGTGGCAACGGGAACCGGCTGCGCGCCTACTTGCTGATTCTGCGCACGCGCTGTTGAAACAAAGCCAACGCCAGACAGCGCATCTGCGATAGGCACAAAATCAGTGGCGACCCAGACGGAAAGCGAAACGGCTAGTAGATATCGGAAGCGGGACATGTTTTCTTCACCTATATGTGGGGGGGTAGCGATTGTTCATTACCCTCCTGGAAGGCGCACATTATGCCCGCTTTCGCCATGAGCCAAAGATTGCCGGGCTATTGTCGGAGTGGTAGCTGATCTTCCGAGGCCGAAATAAAATGCAACCGTTAGCTGCCGCTTATGGCCGAACCCGGACAGCCGACTTATCTGGTTTGTGGCGCTTGCGTTTTTCGACGCATCGGAATGGATGGGATCAATTGCGCAATACAGATACGGCAGAATTTCAGGGCGCGCGGGGCAAGGTCGCCTGCATCGATTTGCGCTGCGAGAACGGCTCGTACCACTGAGCCAGCGACGCGCGTCCGTCGCGCCAGGCGAACTGGGGCATGCGGAAATCGAGATAACCCAGCGCGCAGCCCAGGGTAATCGCGGCGATGTCCACGCCGCGAGGAAGCGGCATCGAGCCCAGCTTGTCCAGGGTGGCGACGATTTTGCCTTTCTGCCTGTCCAGTGTTCCCTGATAGACGAATTCCTTCGGCCGCCGCCCTTGTTCGACGATGCTGGCGACGGTGGCTTCGATGATGCCGTCGGCAAAGGCGTGGAACTGGAGCACGGGCCAGCGCTCCCGCGGTTCCGAGGGGATGAGGCGGGCGCCGCCGTGTCTGGAGTCGAGGTATTCGCAACACAGGTAGGAGCCGGGAAATACGCCGTCAGGGGTCACCAGAGCGGGCACCTTTCCGAGCGGGTTGTCGTTCGTGATCGGGCTGTCCGGGGACCAGACGTCGCCAGTGGCGAATTCGATGGAATCGGCGAGGCCGACTTCGTGGGCAAATACCAGCACTTTGCGCACGAAGGGCGACGCGGGGGAATACCAGAGTTTCATCGACATGACTGCTGCTCCATTTGTAAGCTTCGAGCGGGGCAGACTATCACAAAAATGCTACAATGTCGGTTGACATGCGATGATGTGAAAAATTGCAAGTCACCCTGTATTTCATCCCCCTGGAGCGCTTGCCTGACCGGTCTGGATTCCGTCACCGGAACCGGGCCGGAGCGCGGGAACCACCACTTTCGAGAGGCTGGAAGATCATGCCGACAATGAAGGGCGCAACCCTCATCTCCGAGTTCCTGGTCAAGGAGAAAATCCCCTACGTATTCGGCATCTGCGGTCACGGCAACATCGGCCTGCTGGACGGCCTGTACCAGGTGCGCGACAAGGTCAAGCTGGTATCGCCGCGGCACGAGCAGGTCGCCGGGCACATGGCCGACGGCTACTTCCGCGTGAAGCACCAGCCGGTGGCTACGCTGACTTCGACCGGACCGGGTTCGGCCAATCTGATCATGGCGCTCGCGGTGGCGCAGACAGACTCCTCGGCGCTGCTCGCGATCACGGCGAACGTGCCGACCTCGCAATTCAACCGCGGTCCGTTCCAGGAACTCAACCGGCACAACCAGGCCGATTTTCCGAACGTGGTGCGCCCGGTGGTGAAGCGCAGCTTCCAGCCCAGCCGCGTGGACATGCTGCCGCTCGCGTTGCGGCAGGCGGTGACCACCATGACCAGCGGCCGGCCCGGCCCGGTGAACGTGGACATACCGTTCAACCTGTTTCAGGAGGAGGCCGACGTTCAGCTGGAAGCGGCCTGGAACGGCCACAATCTGCGCCGCAGCGGCGCGTCGCCGGACGACATCCAGAAAGCGCTCGACATGGTGTTGCAGGCGCAGCGCCCGGTGATGTTCATCGGCCACGGTGTCACGCTGTCGGAGGCGGGGAAGGAACTGACCGAGTTCGCGCATGCGCTGCAGATTCCGGTCATCAGTTCGCCCAACGGCATGGGCTGCCTCGACATGAACGACGCCCTCTCGCTGGGCTTCATCGGCAGGAACGGCGCCTATCCGGCGAACCAGGCCGGCCGCAACACCGACCTCGTGCTGACCATAGGCGCACGCTTCGACGACCGGTCATCGTCGTCGTGGATGCCGGGCTACTCGTGGAATTTTCCGCAGTCGAAACTCATACAGGTCGACGTCGACCACGCCGAGATCGGGCGCAACTATTCGCCCGACCTGGGCATCCTTGCCGACGCGCGCACCTTTCTCATCCAGATGCTGTCGGCGCTGGCGCAGCGCAAGGTGGACAAGTCGTCGCGATTGAAGGCGTGGCACGCCGACATCGCCAAGTGGCGCACGGAGTGGGAGGCGTACGTGCGGCCCAACTTCGAAATCCACGCCTCGCCCCTGCGGCCCGAGCGCGTCGTCGCCGACTGCCGCGCCGTGCTGCCGGACGACGCCATCATTTCGCTGGACTCCGGCATCCACCACAACTGGTTCATGCAGTTCTGGAAGGCGCGCCGGCCGCAGACCATGCTCAACACCTGGGGCTATTCGGGCATGGGCTTCGGCCCGAGTTCCATCCTCGGCGCCAAGCTCGCCGCCCCGGTCCGTCCCTGTGTCTCGATTTGCGGCGACGGCGGGTTCACCATGGTGCCGCACGTTCTGTGCACCGCGGTGGAGTACAACATCCCCGCGATCTGGGTGGTATGGAACAATTTTTCCTGGGCGGCGATACGCGACCTGCAATACGCGTATTTCGACGGCCGCGAGATCGGCACCGGTTTCTATCAGGATGAGGGGAAGGAGCGCAAGGCCTACAACCCGGATTTCGCGGCCTGGGCCCGCGCCGCAGGCGTGGAAGGATTCACGGTCACCAAGTCCGAAGACTTCAAGGGTGCGCTGGCGCATGCCGTCGCGCTGAACAAGCCCTGCCTGATCGACGTGCACGTCGACGCCGACATCCGGCCGCCGGGGACCGGCGCATGGGCGCTGCCGCCGATTCCGCACAAGGAACCGATATTCGGAGCCAAGTACATTCCCGGAAATTGACTGTGAGTTGCCACACACCCAAGAAATGTCATTCCGAGGGCAAAGCCCGAGGAATCTGCTTCTTGTTTCATGCATAAAGCAGATTTCTCGCGAAATTTATCCCCGGAGGAGGACTCGAAATGACAGTGAAATTTGAACTGGCCAGAAGGAAACTGAAATGAAACGCAAACCAAAACCGGCGGCACTGATCCGCAACGTGGTCGAAGAGCCCTGGCAGCAGTTTCCGGGGCATTTCGGCGGCGCCTTGTCCAAAGCGCTGGTGGGGCCGGAGACGGCCGGCGCCAAGCTGATCGACTACCGCATCTCCTGTTACCAGCCCATGGCCTACGTGGCCCTGCATACGCACAAGGTGCAGGAGCAGGTGTACCACGTGCTCGATGGCGAAGGGATGATGGAAATGGACGGCAAGCGCCAGGTGGTGCGCAGGCACGACGTGATCTACATACCGCCCGGCGTGGAGCACGCGATCTACAACAACGGCCTCACCGATCTCACCTTCATCGTCGCCACCACGCCGGTAAGCGACGAGTAGCGCAGCCGGATTCTTTGTTACCGTTCCGCCGCGCTGGAAGAGCGCTGCGGCAGCCAAACTTTGACCACCGGCGCGCGAATGCGGGGTAACTCTTCCGTCTGTGCCGCAGGAATGAATGTTGCCGGTCCGGCGTCGGATTGAACGGCGCGTGCCCCAATGCCTGCGGGTGAGGCATCGAGCGACGCAACCAGATGTGGCGCGCTGAAGTCGCGGCTGGGGCCGGATAGTGGACGTGCTACGTCCTCCGGCTTGATATTCGACGCAGCCCACACGCCCCAGACCAGGCCGCCGATCAGCAGCACCGGATTGCTCAATCCGGCCAGCGTCGACAGCGTGTGCCCGGACCAGGTGTTGCTCACGATGGCGTTGGTGCGCTGCAGGCTGACGCGTTTTGACGGATCCATCGGAATCTCGTCCAGGACATTGCCGACCAGCCCTTTGTAGACGATCTGGTCCAGTCCCTTGTCGGAAACCTTGGTCGCTGGGCGCGCGCTGCGATCGCTGTCCGCCGATACGCACTGGGCGTACGCCAACAGCAGCAATGCAGGCAACAGTTTCAAGCTTCGCCGCAACATCGATGCACCTCGCTCGGCCGGCGGCCGCAGGCGGATTCGCCTCGCCACTACGCCCGACTTTGCCAGTAGAGTAACAGTCTGAAGATCGCCCGGATCTGTCGATAAACCGGGAAAAACCGCCTCATATCCTGCGATATGGCTCTATTCAACCGAAGCGGCGTTCCTGCCAGCAATGCGCCCGAACACCAGCGCGCGCAGCATGGCGACCGCATTCGGCGCACTGCCGTGGAAGTGGCCGGTGATTTCTCCCGCCGCGTAGAGACCGTGGATCGGTCCGTCGGCGCCGAGCACCCGAGCTTCGGTGTCGGTCGCTATGCCGCCGAAGGTGTAGGCGATGGCTCCGACCAGCGGCCAGGCGAGGAAGGGCGCGCGATCGATAGGGCGCGCCCAGTTGGATTTTGGCGGCGACAATCCCGGCACGCTCGCGAGCCCGTCCTTGCGTGTCTCGTCGAAGCGCGCACTGTCGCCGGTGCACGCGGCGTTGTAGGCGGCGAGCGTTGCGCCAAGGGCGGCTGCTGGAATGCCCAGTTGCAGCGCGAGGTCGGCGATCGAGTCGGCGCGCAGCGGCGGCACCTCGGAGCGGATGGCGCGACCGTATTCCGGAATCTCCAGCAGCGCCGCATCGAAGATCGCGTAGGCCGTGCGTCCGGGCAGGGAGAAGTGGATTTCCCGGGAAAGCCTTTCCCAGGTCTCGTGCATGAGGCCCGCACCTTCGTCGAAAAAGCGGCAGCCGTTGGCATCGACGAGGATGCCGTAGGGGTAGACCAGCACCACCGGCGCAGAGCCTGAACTTCTCGCATCCACCGGCTCGATGTGCATGCCGTTCCAGTCGCCCGAGCGGCGGGCGCCGGCTTCCAGCGCAGCGCGGATGCCGCCGCCGTCGTTGAGTGCGCTGCCGGGCGAAATCGGCCGCAGGGTTTCTCCACCGGGCCCGAAGTGTTCCCGCAGCATGTCGGCATTGCCTTCGAAACCGCCGCTGGCGAGCACCACGGCGTCGGCGTGAATGACGTCCGCTGCGGTGCCGGTCTCTACGCCCACGACGCGCGCCCCGTCCAATACCAGCCGGCGCAACTCGCGCTCATAGAGAAACTCGACGCCGGCCGCCTGCGCCGAACGGCGTAGCGCTTCGTAGAGCACGCCTATGCTGCCGACGGGCTGTATGCGTGCCGGTCCCTTGGCGAGGTAGTAGGGCGGGGTATGGAACGCCGTGCCCCTGTCTTGCAGCCAGCTTGCGGTCGCGGGCGCCTCGGCCGCAAGGCGCTCGAAATAGGCGCGGTCCGCGCGGCCGCCCGATTGCGCGACGATGCCGTCGACGAAGCCGGGCTCCATCGCATCCGGCGAGAGCATGCGGATATTGGAGGGACTGAAGCGGCTGCCCCCGCCGCATGAGGATTCGGACGCGCGGTCGAGCACCGTTACCTGAGCGGCCATGCCGCGCTCGCGCGCCGTCTCCAGCGCGGAGAGCGCGGCGCAAAGGCCGGCCGCGCCGTGTCCGACTACGATGATTTTGCGCTTGGTCATTGCCCGAAACTCCATATTTGACGGCCTTCTCCAGCCGGTTGGCAGTCTTTGCGCCGAACGCGACCCAGCAAAATCAGAGCCACAATATCTGCTTGCGATAGTCCAGATCCGTCAGCAACGGCTCGGCCGGCCCCTGATGGAACACCGCGCCGCGCTCCAGTGCGAATACGCGATCGGCGAGCGCCAGCACCAGGTCCAGATTGTGCTCGACGATGAGGATGGAAACGTCGCGGCGCAATTGGTCGAACACGGTGAACAGTTCCTGCACCACCGTCGGCGCCAGGCCCTCGAACGGTTCGTCCAGCAGCAGCAGCTTCACGTTCCCCGACAGCGCGCGGGCCACGGCCACCATCTGCTGCTCGCCGCCGGAGAGGTAGTCGGCCGCCGTATGCATGCGCTCTTTCAGGCGCGGGAAATAGTGCAGGATCTTCTCTTCGCTCCAGACCACGCCGTGGCTGCCGTCGGTGGCGCGCGCCAGTCGGCCGAGGGAGAGGTTCTCCGCCACGGTCATGCCCGCGAACAGTCCGCGCCCCTGCGGTACGTAGCCTATGCCCATGCGCGCGATGTCGGGCGCCGGAATGCCGGTGATGTTGGCGCCCTCGAATTCGATTTTTCCGGATGCGGAGGCGACCAGTCCGCACAGGGTCTTGAGCAAAGTGGATTTGCCCGCGCCGTTGCGGCCGAGCAGCGCCACGATCTCGCCCTCGTGCACGTCCAGCGTCGCGTCGTTGAGGATGTGGCTCTTGCCGTAGAACGCATTGACGCCCTCGAAGCGCAGCAATTGCGCGCGATCGCCCGCCGCGCCGGCGACGCGGCCTGTGACCGGAGGTGTGCCCGTTCCGGTGTACACCTCCTGCACGCGCGCGCTGGCCCGCACTTCGTCCGGCGTGCCCGCCAGCAGCACCTCGCCCTGGTTCATCACCGTCACGCGCTGCGACAGGCCGAGCACGCGGTCGATGTCGTGCTCGACGATCAGGACCGGTATGCCTGCGGCGATGTTCTTCACCAGGTTCGAGACGCGCTCGCGCTCGGCCGCGGCCAGCCCCGCCAGCGGTTCGTCGAGCAGCAGCACGCGCGGTTTGGAGCCGAGC
>JAPLRD010000168.1:433-45984 GCA_026399375.1 Pseudomonadota bacterium | reverse complement strand
GCACGGGCACGCCGAGGATGTCGGACTGAAACTGCATCAGCGTGTCGTTGGCAGATGCGCCGCCGTCCACGCGCAGCTCCTTCAGACGGATGCCGGCATCCTTTTGCATCGCTTGCAGCACTTCCGCCGATTGAAAGGCGATGGCTTCGAGCGCGGCACGCGCTATGTGCGCGCGCGTCGTTCCGCGCGTGAGCCCGAGCATGGTGCCCCGCGCGTACGCATCCCAGTGCGGCGCGCCCAGACCGGCAAACGCCGGCACCAGGTAGACGCCGCCCGTGTCCCGCACGCTCGCGGCGAGCGCTTCGATCTCGGCCGACGAACGGATGAAGCCCAGGCTGTCACGCAGCCACTGTACCACCGCGCCTGCGATGAACACGCCGCCTTCCAGTGCGTATTGCGGTTTGGTCCCATTCTGGGCGCAGCGGGTGGTGAGCAGCCCTTCGGCCGAAGGCACGGCTTTGGCGCCGGTATTGAGCAGCATGAAACAGCCGGTGCCGTAGGTGTTCTTGGCCATGCCCGGGGCGTGGCATCCCTGGCCGAAAAGCGCCGCCTGCTGGTCGCCGGCGATGCCCGCGATGGGAATCGGGGCGCCGAAAATCTTCTTTACGCTCTCGCCGTAGACGTGTGAAGAGGGCAGCACGCACGGCATGAGCGAGCGCGGAATGCGAAACAGATCGAGCAAGCTCTCGTCCCAGTCGCCTTCATGGATGTTGTAGAGCATGGTGCGCGAAGCGTTCGAAACGTCGGTGACGTGCAGGGCGCCGCCGGAAAGCTTCCACGCGAGCCAGCTGTCCACGGTGCCGAAGGCGAGCTCGCCGCGCTGGGCATGCAGGCGCAGGCCCGGGATCCCGTCCAGCAGCCACGCGAGCTTGGTGGCCGAAAAATACGGGTCGAGCACCAGGCCGGTCTTGTTTCGCACCCCCTCCGCATGGTCTTCGCGCCGCAGGCGCTCGCAGGCGGCGGCGGTGCGCCGGTCCTGCCAGACGATGGCGTTATGCACCGGCTGGCCGGACTTGCGGTCCCAGAGGATGGTGGTCTCGCGCTGATTCGCGATTCCCAGCGCGGCAATGTCCGCCGCCTTGAGCCCCGCCTGGGCGATCGCGCGGCGGGCAACCTTGATCTGCGACCTCCAGATCTCTTCCGGGTCGTGCTCCACCCAGCCGGGGTGGGGAAATATCTGGCGAAACTCCTGCTGCGCCAGACCGCGTACGCTGCCGTCTTCGCCAAACACGATGGCGCGGGAACTGGTGGTACCTTGATCGAGGGCGAGGATATGTTTCATGCTGTCTTGTGCCCCCGATTATGCATGGCGGCAATTCTACCGATTAATCGGAATTCGATGAACAATTGCTGCCAGCGTTCGCGCATTGGACCTGAAGTTCGGGGGCGCGAGGAGGGATGTGATTGTGTTACCATTTAGCGCTTGTTTCAATGACATTTTCGTCAAGAGCGATGCCGCTGCCCGCCGAGCCCGCCCTACGCATCTTTCAGCGCATGCGCGGCGTTGATTTTATGGACTTTGTGACCGGCACCGACTTAGGCTGATTGACTTGGGTCAATGCTCTGCGAAGGCATCTACCCGATCATCCCGTTGCGATTCAAACAGGAACCCAGAAATGAAAATTCACGAATACCAGGCGAAGGAAATTCTGCGCAAGTTCGGCGTGCCCACTCCGAAGGGCGTACCCTGCTTTTCCGTCGATGAGTCGGTCAAGGCGGCGCAGTCGATTCCGGGCAAGGTGTGGGTGGTCAAGGCGCAGATCCACGCCGGCGGCCGCGGCAAGGGCGGCGGGGTGAAGGTGGCGAAATCGCTGGACGAGGTCAGATCCTTTGCCAGCCAGATCCTAGGCATGCAGTTGAAAACGCACCAGACCGGCCCCGAGGGGCAGAAAGTGCGGCGGCTCTTGATCGAAGAGGGCGCCGACATCAAGAAGGAGCTCTACGTCGGCATGGTGGTCGACCGTGTGACGCAGAAGGTGTGCCTGATGGCCTCGAGCGAGGGCGGCATGGACATCGAGGAAGTCGCGGCGAAGACGCCGGAGAAGATCCACAAGATATTCGTCGATCCCGAGACCGGGATCAAGAACGCCGAGGCCGACGAAGTCGCGGCGAAAATCGGCATTCCCCCGGCATCGGTGCCGCAGGCGCGCGCCGTGCTGCAGGCGCTGTACAAGGCGTTCTGGGACACAGACGCCAGCCTGGCCGAAATCAACCCGCTGGTGCTCACCGGCGACGGCCGCGTGGTCGCGCTGGACGCCAAGATCAATTTCGATTCGAACGCGCTGTTCCGCCATCCGGACATCGTCGCGCTGCGCGACCTGGACGAAGAAGACGCGGCCGAGATCGAGGCCTCGAAATTCGACCTGTCCTACATTTCCCTGGACGGCAACATCGGCTGCCTGGTGAACGGCGCGGGCCTCGCGATGGCGACCATGGACACGATCAAGCTCTACGGGGCCGAACCGGCCAACTTTCTCGACGTCGGCGGCGGCGCGACCGCGGAAAAAGTGACCGAAGCGTTCAAGATCATGCTGAAGAACCCGAAGGTGAAGGGGATACTGGTCAACATCTTCGGCGGCATCATGCAGTGCGACACCATCGCCAAGGGCGTGGTCGCCGCGGCGCGCGAAGTCAACCTTTCGGTGCCGCTGGTGGTGCGCATGAAAGGCACCAACGACGAGATGGGCCGGCAGATCCTGAAGGACTCCGGCCTGCCGATCATATCCGCAGACAACATGGCTGACGCAGCGCAGAAGATCGTCGCTGCGGTAGCAGGAAAGTGAATAGCCGCTGTCACGGCAGTTTCGTGACAGCGCCGAATTAGGGGAGCACGAGGGGAGATATCCCCTCGTATTCACGAACGAAAGGAAACCCACCCATGTCCATCCTGATCAACAAGAACACCCGCGTCGTCACCCAGGGCATCACCGGCAAGACCGGCCAATTCCACACGCGCATGTCGCGCGACTATGCCAACGGCAGGAATTGCTTCGTCGCCGGCGTCAACCCGAAGAAGGCGGGCGAGGATTTCGAAGGCATACCGATCTACGCCAGCGTCAAGGAAGCGAAAGAGAAGGCGAACGTCAACACGTCGGTGATCTACGTGCCGCCGCCCTTTGCCGCCGCGGCGATCTGGGAAGCGGTGGATGCCGACCTGGACCTGGTGATCTGCATCACCGAGGGCATTCCGGTGCGCGACATGATCGAGGTCAAGGACCGCATGCGCAAGCACAACAAGAAGACGGTACTGGTCGGACCGAACTGTCCCGGCGTGATCACGCCGGACGAGATCAAGATCGGCATCATGCCCGGCCACATCCACAAGAAAGGGCGCATCGGCGTCGTCTCGCGCTCGGGCACGCTGACCTACGAAGCGGTGGGGCAGTTGATGGAACTGGGCCTGGGCCAGTCCAGCTGCGTCGGCACCGGCGGCGATCCTGTGAACGGCATGAAACATATCGACGTGCTGCGCATGTTCAACGACGATCCGGACACCGAGGCGGTGATCATGGTGGGCGAGATCGGCGGTTCGGACGAGGAGACGGCCGCGCTGTGGGTGAAGGACAACATGAAGAAACCGGTGGTGGGGTTCATCGCCGGCGTCACCGCGCCCGCGGGCAAGCGCATGGGCCACGCCGGCGCGATCATCTCCGGCGGCAAAGGCACGGCACAGGAGAAGCTGGCCGTGATGGAGGCCTGCGGCATCAAGGTGACGCGCAACCCGGCCGAGATGGGCAAGACACTCAAATCGATTCTGAAATGAGCTTGTAGCAGAGCACGGGCGCGCAGCAGCGTCCGGGCAGTCGCAAGAACGGGGGCGGGAGGGCCTGTGTCATCCAGGAGCCCGCGCCCGATGTGATTTGCAGCCAGGCAGATCGCAAGTGTCTTGAAGGCAAAATGATTGTGTACGGGGAAGCTCTGATTGAGTCCCCGACGAAATCAGAGCTTTCTCCAGTTTGGGGGATATACAAGGGGGCCTAGCCACCTTGTTCAAACCGGCCATAGAGGACATTTGTGAATCAAGTCGTCATCCCGATCAAGGTGGAGCGCAAGCCGCGCTCCACCATCAAGGGCCGCACCCCCGATCCGAAAGCGCTCGCGGAAGTGCAGGCGCTGCTCGGCGCCGAACCGCGCCGGCGCGATCTCCTGATCGAACACCTGCACAGGATCCAGGACCGCTACGCGCAGCTGTCCGCGGCGCACCTCGTGGCGCTGGCGGCGGAAATGAAGATGTCCATGGCCGAGGTGTACGAGGTCGCGACGTTTTATCATCATTTCGACGTGGTCAAAGAAGGCGACGCATCGCCGGCGGCGGTCACGGTACGGGTGTGCGATTCGCTCAGCTGCGAAATGGCCGGGGCGAAGGATCTGCTGAAGAAGCTGCCCGGAATTCTCGGCCGCGAAGTGCGCGTGATTCCCGCACCCTGCGTAGGGCGATGCGAGACTGCGCCGGTGGCGGTGATAGGGCAGAACGCCCTGCCGCACGCGACAGTAGATGGCGTCAAGAAACTCGTCGCAGCCAAGGCGCTGAAGCAGAAACCGGGCAAGTACGTCGCTTACGCCGAATACCGCAGGAACGGCGGCTATCGCATGCTGCAGGAGTGCCTCGCGGGCAAGCGGGACTATCAGGCATTGACGCAGGCAATGGAGGATTCAGGTTTGCGCGGCCTGGGCGGCGCGGGCTTCCCGGCCGGGCGCAAATGGAAAATCGTGCGCGCCGAAGCCGAGCCGCGGCTGATGGCGGTGAATATCGACGAGGGCGAACCCGGCACGTTCAAGGATCGCTACTATCTCGAGCGCGACCCGCACCGCTTTCTGGAAGGCATGCTGATCGCCGCCTGGACGGCCGGCATCGCCGAGGTCTATATCTATTTGCGCGACGAATACGCCGGCTGCCGCGCGATCCTGGAAAAGGAAATCAAGGCGCTGAAGGCGAATCCGCCCTGCGCGCTGCCGCCTATAAACCTGCGCCGCGGCGCGGGCGCCTACATCTGCGGCGAGGAGTCGGCGATGATCGAATCGATCGAAGGCAAGCGCGGCATGCCGCGCCTGCGTCCGCCTTACGTGGCCCAGGTCGGCCTGTTCGGCCGGCCGACGCTGGAACACAACATGGAAACGCTCTACTGGGTGCGCGAAATACTGGAAAAGGGCGCGGCCTGGTTTGCAGGGCACGGGCGTCACGAGAGGAAAGGGCTGCGCTCCTTCTCCGTCTCAGGGCGCGTGAAGAAACCGGGCGTACATCTGGCGCCTGCGGGAATCACGGTGAAGGAACTGATAGAAGAATATTGCGGCGGCATGCTCGACGGACACGTGTTCTATGCCTACCTGCCCGGGGGCGCGTCGGGCGGGATTTTGCCCGCGTCCTTGGGCGACATACCGCTCGATTTCGACACCCTGCAGCCCTACGGCTGCTTCATCGGTTCGGCCGCGGTGATGATCCTGTCCGACCGCGACCGCGCGACCGACGCCGCGCGCAATCTGATGCGATTTTTCAGTGAGGAGTCCTGCGGCCAGTGCACGCCCTGCCGCGTGGGCACGGCGAAAGCGCTGAAGCTGCTCGACGAGCCGAAGTGGAACCAATCGCTGCTGACGGAACTCTCACAGGTCATGGTGGATGCGTCGATCTGCGGCCTGGGCCAGGCCGCGCCAAATCCCGTGTTGTGCGTGATGAAGTATTTTCCGCACGAGCTCGCGTGAACCACAGGCGGGGGAAGAAACCATGACTGCAATCACCAAACAGGAAATTGCCGCGCTGCCGGTGGAGTTCAAGCTGAACGGCAAGACGGTGGTCGGCCGCGCCGACGAGACGATTATCGAAGCGGCCAAGCATCACGGCATCGAGATTCCGCACCTGTGCTACAAGGAAGGGCTGCGGCCCGACGGCAACTGCCGCGCATGCGTGGTCGAGATCAAGGGCGAGCGCTCGCTCGCGCCCTCCTGCTGCCGCACGCCCAAGAACGGCATGGAAGTCACCACCGACAGCGCGCGCGCGCTCGCCAGCCAGAAGATGGTGTTGGAACTGCTGCAATCCGACATGCCCGAGCAGTCTTATTCGCCTAATTCGGAACTCGATCTGTGGGCGAAAAAGCTTCAGGTGGGCAAGCCGCGCTTCGCGCCGCGCGGGCAGCCGGCGCGCGACGTTTCACACCCCGCGATAGCGGTGAACCTGGATGCATGCATCCAGTGCACGCGATGCCTCAGGGCCTGTCGCGAAGAGCAGGTGAACGACGTAATCGGTTACGCCTTCCGCGGCGAACATTCGAAGATCGCGTTCGATTTCGACGACCCCATGGGCGCGAGCACCTGCGTCGCCTGCGGCGAATGCGTGCAGGCCTGCCCGACCGGCGCCCTGATGCCGGCGCGCAACGCCGCTCTGACGGTGGCGGACAAAACGGTCGATTCGGTCTGTCCGTATTGCGGCGTCGGCTGCCAGCTCACCTACCACGTGACCGACAACAAGATCGTGCACGTGGAGGGCCGTGACGGTCCTGCCAATCACGGACGGCTGTGCGTGAAAGGGCGCTACGGCTTTGACTATGCACACCATCGCCAGCGCCTGACCGTGCCGCTGATTCGAAAACCGGGCGTGAAGAAGCGCGGCGACTTCACGCTCGATCCGGACAACTGGCGCGACGCGTTTCGCGAGGCGAGCTGGGAAGAGGCGTTGGCGTTCGCTGCCGGGGGATTGGCGAAAATCCGCGATACCCACGGCAAGCACGCGCTTGCCGGCTTCGGTTCGGCCAAGGGCTCGAACGAGGAGGCCTACCTGTTCCAGAAGCTGGTGCGCACCGGCTTCGGCTCCAACAACGTCGACCATTGCACTCGCCTGTGCCACGCATCGTCGGTGGCGGCGCTGCTCGAGGGCGTGGGCTCGGGTGCCGTCTCCAACCAGGTGAGCGACGTGCAATACGCCGAGGTGGTGTGGGTCATCGGCTCCAACCCGACGGTCAACCACCCGGTGGCGGCGACCTGGATCAAGAATGCGGTCAAGAACGGCACAAAGCTCATCATCGCCGATCCGCGCCGCACCGAGCTCGCGCGGCACGCGACGCACGTGCTGCAGTTCAATGCCGATACCGATGTGGCCATGCTGAACGCGATCATGTACGTCATCGTCGCCGAGGGGCTGGTGAACGAAGATTTCGTCCGCGACCGGACTTCCGGTTACGAAGTGCTGGCCGCGAACGTGAAGAAATACAGTCCGGAGAAAATGGCGCCTGTCTGCGGCATTCCGGCCCGGACCCTGCGCGAAGTCGCGCGCCTGTACGCCACGTCCAAGGGTTCGATGATCCTGTGGGGCATGGGCATTTCGCAGCACGTGCACGGTACCGACAACGCGCGCTGCCTGATCGCGCTCGCCCTGATGACCGGCCAGATCGGCCGTCCGGGCACCGGACTGCATCCCCTGCGCGGACAGAACAACGTGCAGGGCGCGTCCGACTCCGGTCTGATTCCGATGATGTATCCGAATTACCAGCGTGTCGACAATCCGGAAGCCAGGGCGCGCTTCGCCAAACTCTGGGGCGCGCCCGACCTCGATCCGAAGCCGGGCCTTACCGTGGTGGAAATCATGCACGCGGCAGTGAAGAAGGAAATCCGCGGCATGTACGTGATGGGAGAGAATCCCGCCATGTCCGACCCCGACGCCGATCACGCGCGCGAGGCGCTGGCCGCGCTCGATCACCTGGTAGTGCAGGATATTTTCCTGACCGAGACCGCTTATCTTGCGGATGTGGTGCTGCCGGCGACGGCGTGGCCGGAGAAGGACGGCACGGTCAGCAATACCGATCGCATGGTGCAGCTCGGGCGCAAGGCGGTGGAGCCGCCGGGCGGGGCGAAGGAAGATCTGTGGATCATCCAGGAAATCGCCAAACGCATGGGCCTGGACTGGAACTACCGCCACGTGTCCGAAGTGTTCGTCGAGATGCGCGCCGGCATGGATAACATCGCCGGCATTACCTGGGAACGCCTGCAGCGCGATTCCGCCGTGACCTACCCCTGCGTCGAAGAGGGCGATCCGGGACAGTCGGTGGTGTTCACCGAACATTTTCCGACCGCCACCGGCCGCGCCCGGTTCGTCCCCGCAGACCTGATTTCCGCCGACGAGCAGCCGGACGCGAACTACCCCATGGTGCTGATCACCGGGCGCCAACTGGAGCACTGGCATACAGGATCGATGACGCGCCGCGCCGGCGTGCTCGATGCGATCGAACCCGAGCCGATGGCTTCGTTCCATCCGTTCGACCTGGACGGCTTCGGCGTGGAATCGGGCGAGGTGGTGACAGTGGCGTCGCGCCGCGGATCGATTTCACTTTATGCGCGCGCCGATGCCGGCACGCCCCGGGGCGCGGTGTTCATCCCGTTCTGCTATTACGAAGCGGCGGTGAACAAGCTCACCAACCCGGTGCTCGATCCGTTCGGCAAGATTCCCGAATTCAAATACTGCGCGGTGAAAGTGAGCAAAGGCGGCCCGGTGCCGGTGCACTCCAGCTTCGGCGGCGGGGC
Organism: Pseudomonadota bacterium; assembly: GCA_026399375.1. Taxonomy (GTDB): domain Bacteria; phylum Pseudomonadota; class Gammaproteobacteria; order Burkholderiales; family SG8-39; genus 2-12-FULL-64-23. The sequence goes on along the minus strand of JAPLRD010000168.1, from coordinate 37,479 downwards.
CATACTCGCAGAGTCGAGCTAGCGCGACGCGCCGGCCTGCCCTCCGCGGCCGGCCGGCGGCGCGACAAGCGGCCGCGCGTCGGTTCCGCGATTCTTGACTTTCATCAAGGCCACGATTCCCACGTCTGCCTATATTGCAGCCCATTACTGCCAACACTTCACCGGAGAACAACATGCCATCTGACATCGATATCGCCCAGAAGGCGAAAATGCAGCGCATTTCCAAACTGGCCAAGGAGAAGCTGGGCATCGGGGAAGAGCATCTCGAGCCCTACGGCCATTACAAGGCCAAGGTATCGCTTGCCTACGTCGACAGCCTGAAAGACAAACCCGACGGCAAATTGATCCTGGTGACGGCGATCAGCCCGACGCCCGCTGGGGAAGGCAAGACCACGACCACGGTCGGCCTGGGTGACGCGCTCAATCACATCGGCAAGAAGGCGATGATTTGCCTGCGCGAACCGTCGCTGGGGCCCGTCTTCGGCATGAAGGGCGGCGCCGCGGGCGGGGGCTACGCCCAGGTGGTGCCGATGGAAGACATCAACCTGCATTTCACCGGTGATTTTTCCGCCATCGCGCTTGCGCACAACCTGCTTTCGGCGCTGCTGGACAATCACATTCATCATGGCAACGAGCTCGGCATAGACGTGCGACGCATCGCGTGGAAGCGCGTGGTGGACATGAACGACCGCGCCCTGCGCGACATCGTGGTGTCGCTCGGCGGCCCGGGCAACGGCTATCCGCGCCAGGACGGTTTCGACATCGTCGTGGCCTCCGAGGTCATGGCGATCTTCTGCCTGTCGAATTCACTGGAAGATTTGAAGAACCGCTTGGGCAACATCGTGGTGGCGTACAACCGCGACCAGAAGCCGATCTACGCGCGCGACCTGAACGCCCACGGTGCGATGACCGTGCTGCTGCGCGACGCGCTGGCGCCGAACCTGGTGCAGACGCTGGAAAACAGCCCCGCGTTCATCCACGGCGGGCCGTTCGCGAACATCGCCCATGGCTGCAACTCGGTGATTGCGACGAAATCCGCCTTGAAGATTGCCGACTACGTCGTGACCGAGGCTGGTTTCGGCGCCGACTTGGGCGCGGAAAAATTCGTCGACATCAAATGCCGCAAGAGCGGCCTGCGTCCGGCGGCCACGGTAATCGTCGCCACCGTGCGCGCGGTGAAGTATCACGGCGGCGCGGACCTGAAAACAATCACGCAGGAGAACCTCGCCGCGCTGGACAAGGGCCTGGTCAATCTGGAGCGCCATGTCGACAACGTTCAGAGGGTGTATGGCATACCGTGCGTCGTCTCGATCAATCACTTCACGAGCGATACCGCTGCAGAGGTGGAAATGATCAAGGCGCGCATGGCCAAACTCGGGGTCAAGGTCGTGCTGGCGACGCACTGGGCCGATGGCGGAAAGGGTGCCGCGGATCTGGCGAAGATGGTGGTCGAGATGTGCGAGAAGAAGTCCAGCCTCAATTTTGTGTACGAAGAGCAGGACAGCCTGTGGGACAAGGTCAACAAGATCGCGAAAAAGGTCTACCGCGCCAGCGACGTCACCGCCGATGCCAAGGTGCGCAATCAGATCAAAAAGCTGCAGGACGACGGTTACGGCCATTACCCGGTGTGCGTGGCGAAGACGCAGTACTCGTTTTCCACCGACGCACAGTTGCGCGGCGCGCCGGAGAACCACGTGATCAACGTGCGCGAGGTTCGCCTGGCGGCCGGAGCCGAATTCATCGTCATGGTCTGCGGCGACATCATGACCATGCCGGGCCTGCCCAAGGTGCCGTCGGCGAACAAGATCGACCTGGTCAACGGCAAGGTGGTCGGCCTGTTCTGACGTATTTGCGGACGAGAGTAGGGGACGAAGCGCGCAATTGCGCGCTTCGTTTTCTGTCTCGCCGGATGCGCGCCGCGCGCTTTGCCTCCCGCGTTGTGTTTCCCTGATGTAAAATCCAACGCTCCTGAGGAGGAGAGTTAGCAAATCATGGATTTCTCGCTGCAACTGTTCTGGATCCCGCTGCTTAAGATCATCTGGATCAACATCGTGCTGTCGGGCGACAACGCGGTGGTGATCGCGCTTGCGGCGCGCTCCCTGCCGCCGAAGCAGCAGAAGCTGGCCGTGGCCTGGGGCAGCGGCGCGGCGGTGGCGATGCGTATCGTTCTCACCCTATTTGCGGTGGCGCTGCTGCAATTGCCCTACCTGAAGCTGATCGGCGCCGTGCTGCTGCTGTGGATCGGGGTGCAGCTGCTGCTGCCGGAGGAAGGCGAAGAGAATGTCGATGGCCACGACAATTTGATGGCGGCGATAAAAACCATTCTCATCGCCGACCTGGTGATGAGCCTGGACAACGTGATTGCGGTCGCCGCCGCCGCCGGCGACAGCGTCACTCTGCTGGTTCTGGGGCTGGGAATCAGCATCCCTCTGGTGATTTTCGGCAGCACGCTGCTGATCAAGGTGATGGAGCGTTTCCCCATGGTCATTGCAGTGGGAGCGGCTCTGATCGGATTCGTTGCCGGCGAAATGGTGGTGACCGATCCGGCCCTCGGTGACTGGATGGCTGCCAATTTTCAGTTTGTGGACAAGAAGCCGATGCTGGCAGGCGTTGCTCTGGAATTGGTCGTCGGCCTCTGCGGGGCGGTACTGGTAGTGGCAATTGGAAAGTTTCTGGCGCGCAGGCATGCGGCTGCGGTCGGCGAATCGCAGGAAATTTCCAGATAGTTTTTCTGCTAGTTTGGATTTGTTGACCGAGATCAATGCGGACAACCGCACCTCCGGCGGTATCCTAGTGCCGCAAAGTGATCAAGAAAAAAGACACCGAATCCGTCATGGACGCGCCAGCGCGCGTTTGACAGATACCGGTTAGACGCAAAAAATTGATCGCAATTGCCGGACAAAAAAAGTTCCATTGGCAGGATTCATCGCGATGGAGCAAATAAGATTTTTCTTGAGGAGGAAGTGCTATGGCAAACGCGAGCAGCGCTCAGATAGACGCACAACAAATCCTGGGTCCAATCGTCGGCAACCGCTGGGTTCAGCTGGCTGCAGGTGTCACGGCGATGATAGTCATATCGAACTTTCAATATGCCTTTACCCTGTTTACGCCCGGGCTCAAGGCAACGTTCACGAACGTGCCGTATTCCGAAATTGCCCTCATCTATACCCTGTTTATCCTGTTTGAAACCTGGCCGGTGCCTGTGGCCGGATATTTCATCGACAAATTCGGTATTCGCAATCTCATGCTTATAGGTTCGGTACTCATTCTTCTGGGATGGACCATAGGAGGAATGTTTGCGACAACCGTGTTTCACCTCTACGTTTGTTACGGCGCACTCGCCGGCACCGGCGCCGGCATTATCTACATCGCGACCGTTGCCAATGCGGTCAAATGGTTTCCGGACAGGCGGGGCTTGGCGGCCGGTCTGACAGCCGCCGGATTCGGGGGAGGGTCGGCGCTCACCCTGATACCCATCAACGCGTCGATTACCTCCATGGGCTGGGCGGGGGCCATGACCGCCTGGGGCATCGGCCAGGGTGTCGTTGCCATAGCCATGGCGCTCATTTTGCACCACCCACCGAAAGGTTGGCTGCCCAAGGACTGGGTGCAGCCAAAGGCTGTGGTACAGACGCGGAAGGACTTTACCTCTGCGCAGATGATGTCGCAGAAAGAGTTCTACATCATGTATTTCATGTTTCTGATGGTTTGCACCGGTGGGCTGATGACCACCGGCAACATGTCGCAGATCGCAAAATCCCTCAACGTATTCGACGCGAAGTTCATGGGTATCGCCATTGTTCCACTCACCGCTACCATAGCGGGGGTTACCAACGCGTTCGCCAGAATCATGTGGGGTGCGGTTTCCGACAGATTCGGCCGCGAGTACACGATGGCTTTCGCCTTTGCGCTTGAAGGCGTGCTCATATTCATGATGACGCAAATCATGGGCAATCCCATAGCGTTCATGATCCTGATGCCTTTCGTGTTTCTCGCCTGGGGCGAAATATATGCGCTGTTCTCGGCGATTACGGGCGACGTCTTTGGTACGAAAAACGCCTCGGGCAACTACGGCATACTTTATACGGCCAAGGGGCTGGCCTCCATTCTGGCCGGTTGGGGGGCGGCGGCGGTGGCCGCGATCTATGCGGGATCGTTCGAGGTGCCCTACTACATCTCCGCGGCTTTCGACATCATTGCCGCCGCCTTGGCTTTATTCGTGTTGAGACCCATCATTCGAAAGAGAATCGCGGGGGAAGGCTAAGAGGAGTTCGGCCCTCCCCGCAGTTGCGGGGAGGGCCGGGTGATGGCGCGGCTATGGTGTTAGGCTTTGGGCTTCGAGTGCAAACACAGCAGCGAGGCTGCGTGATCGGGCGGCCCGGGGTTTGTCAGGGCGACTCCGGCTGTCTGCGCTTTTTCAGGCGTGACAGGGTTTCCGGGGTCAGGTTGAGATAGGACGCGAGTTCTTTTTTGGGGATGCGGTCGAGCAACTCCGGGTGCTTGCGTTTAAAGCGCGACAGCCGCCCGGGTGCGTCGAGCAGATGCAATGTAATTGTATGTGCCATCACTTCCGACATCAGACTCATGACCTCGAACTCGAAGCGCGCCTTGAGTTCGGAGTGGCATCCGAGAAACTCGACCCAGTGTTGCATCGACAGCTTGGCGACGCGGACTTTGGTCACGGCGACGATGCTGTAGGGCATGGGCGTGCCCAGGCGCCAGGCTGCGTAGGACGTGTCCATGTCGGTCTCGGCAGCGAAGCGCAGGATCATCTCCTTGCCTTTGGGGTCGCTGACCACGCGCTTGAGTATGCCGTCGAGGATGAAAATCTGCTCCATGGCGCTATGGCCCTGATGCACCAGCAGATCGCCTTTGCCGAAGTCTGCGATTTCCAATTGCGGCTCCAGTTCAATCCACGCAGACGACGGCATGTCCTTGAGGACGAGCGTCTGCCTGAGTTGCAGGCGGATGGTGTTGTACTGGGGGTGCGATTGGATGGGGGGCATGTTGGGGTTGTACCGCTTGCAGAAGCGAATTAAAAACCAAATCATTGACCTCAGTCAAGGTGCGCAAGCGGTCCAGTTTCTTAGTATAGACCTTCGCAATGAACTGTGGCCTCGAAGCGAGTGGATTAAAGTTGATCGGTCCGGCGGGACACGCGTGCGGGCACTTCGAACCAGACGATGCACAAGTGATATGCAAGTGATCCGCGCCTAGGGCGCGGGCAGTCCCGCGCGAGCGGAAATGAACACAGGAGGGGTATCCAGCATGGAAGCACTCAAGGGAGTTCGCATTCTCGACATGACCCACGTGCAGGCGGGGCCGACCTGCTCGCAGCTGCTCGCGTGGATGGGCGCGGACGTGATCAAGTTCGAAAATCCGCAGGGCGATGCCACGCGCGGCCAGCTGCGCGACGTGCCCAATGCCGACAGCCTTTATTTCACCATGCTCAACTGCAACAAGCGCTCGATTACGGTGAACATGAAATCGGCCGAAGGCAAGGCGGTCTTCGTCGACCTGCTGCAGAAATGCGACATCATCATGGAGAACTTCGGCCCCGGGGTGCTGGACCGCTTCGGTTTTACCTGGGAAAAAATTCACGAGCTCAATCCGCGCATTGTCATGGGATCGATCAAGGGTTTCGGTTCCTCCGGCCCCTACGCGGAGTTCAAGGCCTACGAGAACGTGGCACAGGCGATGGGTGGTGCGATGAGCACCACAGGCACGCCCGAGGGCCCGCCGTTCGTTACCGGCGCGCAGATAGGCGATTCGGGAACGGGATTGCATCTTGCGATCGGCCTTCTTGCGGCCTTGCGCCATGCCGAGAAGACCGGCCAGGGGCAGTATGTCGAGGTGGCGATGATGGATGCGGTCATGAACCTGTGCCGGGTCAAGTGGCGCGATCATCAGCGGCTTACCCGCCAGTCGTTGTCGGAATACTCGGTGCCGACGCATCAGGGTATGGGCGCGGTGCCGCGTGCAGGCAACGATTCCGGCGGCGGCCAGCTTGGCAACGCCATCCGCTGCAAACCGGGGGGCACCAACGACTTCATCTACATCGTGGTCCAGGAGGCGGTGTGGAATGCGCTCGCCACGCGCATCGGCGCGGAGCTCGGCATAGCCGGGCTCGCGACCGACCCCAAGTTCGCGACCATAGGCGAGCGTCGCAAGAATCAGAACGACGTCTGGGAAATGATTGGCGAATTCGCGCTCAAGTACGACAAGCGCGAGTTCATGGCCATACTGAACGAGCTCGATGTGCCCTGCGGGCCGATCATGAGCACTGAGGACCTGGCCACGGACGAGCACGTGAAGGGGCGAGACATGTATGTCGAGCTGGACCATCCGCAGCGCGGCAAGTGGTACAACATCGGCATGCCGATCAAGCTTTCCGCTTCGCCGGCAAGGGTCGAGCGCTCGCCGCTTCTGGGCGAGCATACCGACGAGGTCCTGAAACAGGTGCTGGGCTACGACGATGTGAAAGTCGGCGCGCTCAAGACCGCCGGGGCATTCAGCGTGCCGCCTAAGAAAGCGGCAAAGTAGCGGGTCGGGATTTCAGGACCAGATCGGCTTGTGCGCTGCGAATGGCCTTCGCGGCCGTTTGCCCGCGCTTGGCGTCGTTCGGGTCAGGGGAATCGCATCGGTTTTTTTCTTGAAGGAATTTGTCCATGAAACTTGCAATAATCGGGCAGCAAGATTTTGGTAAAGCCGTTCTGGAGGCGTTTCTCGCTCGCGGCGACGAGGTGAGCGCGGTATTCTGCGCGCCGGAGAAGGAGGGGGCGCGGCCGGATGCCCTGCGTGCCGCCGCGCAGGAAAAGGGAATCAAGGTTTTCCAGTTCAAGTCCTTGCGCGCCCCGGAGGCGGCGCAGGCGCTGGCCGAGGACAAGGCCGAAATCGGCATCATGGCTTTCGTGCTGCAATTCGTGCCGCAGGAATTCGTCAAGATTCCCGCGCATGGAACGATCCAGTACCATCCGTCCCTGCTGCCGAAGTTCCGCGGACCCTCCTCCATCAACTGGCCCCTGATCAAAGGCGAGACCGAGACCGGCCTCACCATCTTCCGACCTTCCGACGGTCTGGACGAGGGCGCGGTGATCCTGCAGAAAAAAACGCCGGTCAGCGCCGACGACACGCTGGGCACGGTCTATTTCGACCGCCTGTTTCCGATGGGCGTGCAGGCCATGCTGGAGGCGGCGGATCTGGTGGTCGCGGGCAAGCATAGGGAATCGGTGCAGGACGAATCGGAGGCCAGTTACGAAGGCTGGTGCCGCGAGGGCGAGGCCAGGATCAATTGGGGGACGCACGCGGACTATATCCACAACCTGATTCGCGGCTGCGATCCGGCGCCCGGGGCGTGGACCACGCACAACGGGGAAAAGCTGCAGTTGTTCGGTTCGAGGAAGCATCTGGTGCGCACCTTCGGAGCGGTCAAAGGCAAGATAGGCGAAGTCACCGCGGTCAGCGCCAGCAGCATGTTCATTACTGCACAGGGCGGGCAGATCGAAGTCGCCAAGGGCAAACTGGGCAGCGGCAAGAAAGTCTCACCGGCCGAACTCGGAATCCCCGTGGGAGCAATACTCGGCAGTTGAAGCGGCCGTTGGCTTTCTCAAAAAACCCTTGCCACCGCGCAAGGGTTTTTTGCTTTTTCACCGCTCCTTTCTTTCGCACCTTTTCGTCCCGGGCGCGCCGTCGTCGCATGCGCCAATTGCGCAAATACGGGCGGTTCTCAAAAACCATTTGACTAATCTAATACTTAACTGCAAGAATGGGCATTATCGCCCTGTTTATAAATGGGACTTGCCAGAATACCGAAGCCGATCGGGTGATTTAGCGGATGCAAGGGTTTAAACGGCGCTCGCGGCAGGGGCGCGGAAGTGTTGCGGTGCGCTTTTCAGCGAGACGCGCGCGCGGGTTTTTCGTGCAGCGGAAATAGCACAAGCGCCTGGGCTAATGTCGTAAAATGCGTTGCCTATCGGGCAGATAGCCCGGCGAACGCAGAAGAAGATCAGGTGCGCAGGGGGCCAGGGATATGACGAAAGCCGGATTTTGGAAGACCGACTGGTTTCTCGGGGTCGCGGTCGTCATTTTCGTCGTCCTGTTCAACCGCGTCAGCGACCTCATTCCCAGCCTCGAGCGCAAAGCCTACGACCTCGGTGTCGTCGCGACTTCGCGCACGCCGCTGGACAAGATCGCTATCATCGCCATAGACGATCAAAGCCTCGCCAATCTCGGCCGCTGGCCGTGGTCGCGCGACGTGCTGGCCAAGATGACCGACAGTCTGTCGGCAGCGAAAGCAAAAGTGATCGGCTACACGGTGCTGTTCTCCGAACCGCAGGTCGACGCCGGTTACACCTACGTCACCAAACTGCTCGAATTGGCGGGCGCCGGCGCTTCTTCCGAACCCGCGGCTGCGGCCGATCCGAACGCGGCAGGAGCAGCGATCGCAGCAGCACCGGCGCTTGCGGCAGCGCCCCCGTCCGGACCGCTCGGCCAGTTCGTCGCCCTGCTGAAGGAGGCGGAGCAGACGCTGAATACCGACCGCAAACTCGCAGACAGTTTCGCGCGTGCGGGCAACGTCGTGCCGATGACCCTGTTCGAACTCGGCGAGCCCCGCGGGCGGCCGGACAAGCCGCTGCCCGAGTACATGAGCAGGAACAATCTGCCCAAGATCGGCAAGGGCGCAGAAGACGGCATGTTGGCGACGCGCAAAGCTGACTACCCGATTGAGATCCTCGGCAAGTCCGTCGCCGCGCTGGGCCATCTCAACGCCACGCCCGATGTCGACGGAGGTACCCGTACCGAGCCGCTGGTCCTGGGCTATTTCGACCAGGTTTATCCGTCCCTGTCGATGATGGTCGCGGCGAAAAGCCTGAACCTCGGCGTGGCCGACATCAAGGTACAACCCGGCGAAAAGGTGTCCTTGGGCAAACTCAATATCGTCACCGACCCGGCGACGAGGATGTACGCCTACTTCTACAAGGATCGCGACGGGAGGCCGGCCTTTCCGGTGGACTCCTTCTATGACGTGATCACCGGCAAGATCCCGGTCAGCAAGTATCAGGACAAGATCGTACTGATCGGCCCGACGGCTCCCGGCCTGGGCAGCTTTGCGGTCACCCCGGTATCGCCGGCGATGCCCCCGGTTCTGGTGCTAGCGCATTCGGTGTCTTCCATCCTGTCCGAACATTTTTTCGTGACACCTCCCTGGGGCTACTGGGTCGAATTGCTGGTGTTCGTTCTCGTCGCTGCCTACCTGATCGCGCTATTGCCCAGGCTGAAGGCGGGCATGGGCGCCATAGTGACCGCGGCGTTGATGGTGCTGCTTCTGATCGTACACTTCGTGCTCATGACTTCGGCGGCAATGTGGTTGCAGTTGATGTTGCCGCTGGTGTTGCTGGTGTTGGGCCACGTGCTGCTGGTGACCAAGCGCTTCGCCCTGACCGAAGCGGGCAAGGTGAAATCCGACGCCGACTCGGCCGAGTCGAACCGCATGCTGGGCCTGGCATTCCAGGGCCAGGGTCAGCTCGACATGGCATGGGACAAGTTCCGCAAGGTGCCGCTTGATGACGGCCTGATGGAGAACCTGTACAACCTTGCACTCGACTTCGAGCGCAAACGCCAGTTCAACAAGGCGGAGAACGTGTTCCAGTACATGGCCAACCACAACCCCAAATTCCGCGACCTGGACGCGCGCCTGAATCGCGCCAAGGCGATGTCGGAGACGGTCATTCTGGGCGGTGCGACCGGCCATCCCGGCGGCTCCATGTCGCTGGGTGCGGGCGCGGAAAAGCCGATGCTCGGCCGCTATCAGGTGGAGAAGGAACTGGGCAAGGGCGCGATGGGGGTCGTCTATCAGGGCAAGGACCCGAAGATCGGCCGTGTCGTCGCCATCAAGACCATGGCGCTGTCGCAGGAGTTCGAAGCCGACGAACTGGTCGAGGTGAAAGAGCGCTTTTTCCGCGAGGCAGAGACCGCGGGGCGACTGTCGCATCCGAATATCGTTACCATCTACGACGCGGGCGAGGAACACGATCTGTGCTACATCGCCATGGAACTGCTCAAGGGCAAGGACCTGATCCCGTACACCAAGCCGGACAACCTTCTGCCGGTGGACAAGGTGGTCTCGATCGTCGCGCGCGTGGCTGATGCGCTCGGTTACGCCCATAAGCAGAACATCGTTCACCGCGACATCAAACCCGCCAACATCATGTACGAGCCGGAGAGCGATTCGCCCAAGGTTACCGACTTCGGCATCGCGCGCATCACCGACTCATCCAAGACCAAGACGGGCATGGTGCTGGGCACGCCTTCCTACATGTCGCCGGAACAGCTTTCGGGCAAGAAGGTGGACGGGCGCAGCGACCTGTTCTCCCTTGCGGTGAGCCTTTATCAGATGCTGTGCGGCGCATTGCCCTTCGTGGGCGACTCCATGGCACAGTTGATGTTCAAGATAGCAAACGAGCCGCCGACGGACATCCTCTCGGTCCGCTCCGATCTGCCCCCGGGGCTGGTGGCGTTTCTCGACAGGGCCATGGCCAAGGAGGCCGAAGAGCGCTATCAGACCGGCGACGAATTCGCCGCGGCGCTGCGTGCGGCGTTCGGCGGCGGTGCTGCTGCGACAGGCGGCGGCGGGGTCGACATGGACATCAGTCTCTAGGACGCGCGGCGCATGGATCTGAGCCAAGCACTGGAGGTTGCCAGCCATACCGATCCCGGAATGGTGCGATCGAACAACGAGGATTCGATTGCCTCCGTTGCGGAAAAAGGCCTGGTCGTGCTGGCGGACGGCATGGGCGGTTACAATGCCGGGGAAGTCGCCAGCGGCATGGCTACCACGGTGATCACCACGGAGCTGCGGCAATGGCTGGATCAACACGAGCCACAGGAACTGGATCCGCAAAGCGGCCAGAAGGCTGCGCAGAAGATATTGCAGGAGCAGGTCGCCAAGGCCAATACGTCGATCTACCAGGCTTCGCAGAGCCAGCCGCAGTACGCAGGAATGGGCACGACCCTGGTGATCGCCCTGTTTTACGACAACAAGATGATGGTTGCGCACATCGGCGATTCGCGTTTGTACCGCATGCGCGGCGACGATTTCAGCCAGGTGACCAAGGACCATTCGCTATTGCAGGAGCAGATCGACGCGGGCATGCTCACCAAGGAGCAGGCCAAGCACTCGGCGAACAAGAACCTGGTGACGCGGGCGCTGGGGATCGATCCGGCGGTGGAGGCCGAGATTCACGAGTACGACACCGTGCCCGGCGACATCTATCTGCTGTGCTCGGACGGTTTGTCCGACATGGTGAGCGACGAGGATATCGGCATGGCGCTGCAGGCGCTGGGCGCCAACCTGAACCTGGCGGTGCAGCAGTTGGTGCAGATGGCCAACGACAACGGCGGGCGAGACAACGTGTCCGTCATCTTGATCAAGATTTTGCGTGAATACCCTGCCGGAGCTGGTCTGGCGTCGAAAATTTTCGGATGGTTTAGATAGTACGAGGATAATGCTATGGCGAAGCTGATACTCAGTATGGACGGTCTGGTGCTCAAGGAAATCGTGCTTTCCAAAGAGCGCACCACCATCGGGCGCAAGCCGCACAACGATATCCAGATCGACAATCTGGCCGTGAGTGGCGAGCACGCCGTCATTGTCACCATACTCGCGGATTCGTTCCTCGAGGACCTGGGCAGCACCAACGGTACCTGTGTCAACGGCAAGACCGTGAAAAAGCATTTTCTCCAGAACAACGACGTCATCGAACTTGGCAAGTACAAGCTGAAGTACATCAGCGAGGCGCTGCCAGGGGCCGCGAAAGCGGCCGATTTCGAGAAGACCATGGTCCTTCGCCCCGGGGCGATGCGCAAACCGCCGGAGCCACAGCCTGCCGCAGCCGCGAGCCCGCAACCTGCGCACACCGACACCTCCCCGGGCATGCAGGCACAGGCGCCCGCCGCAGCCAAGGCGCACGGCGATACGCAAGTAGGCATGGCGGCACCCGCCGCGCCGGGCGCAGCGCCGGCGGCTCCGGCCGTGACGGCGGCTCCGGCCGTGCCGGCGCGCAAGGCCATGTTGCAATTGCTCTCCGGGGCCAACGTCGGAAAGGAAATGGAACTCACCAAACCCCTGACCACGCTGGGCAAGCCCGGGGTGCAGGTCGCGGTGATCACCCGTCGGCCGCAGGGATTCTTCATCACGCACGTCGAGGGCGCGAACAAGCCGACTGTCAACGGAACGGCGATCGAAGCGCAGGCGCACGCGCTTAAAGACCATGACATCATCGAACTCGCCGGGGTGAAGGTGGAGTTTTGGCGCGGCCTGACGGAAATCCTTTGGGGGAAGTCGCCTGAGTTTTTGACGAGAACTAGGAAGGGAGCGGCTTGAAACAGCATATCGTCAGAATTGCGCTTGGCCTCGCCGTCATGCTGCTGTTCGTCGGCCACGCCGGAAAGTTCTACAACATCGGCCTCATCTCCCGGCTCGACAACATCATGTACGACACCCGGCTGGCTTTGACCATGCCCGGGGGCGTCGATTCGCGCGTTGTCATACTCGACATCGACGAGCGCAGCCTGGACAAGAACGTCCTCGGGCGCTGGCCATGGCGCCGGGACAAGATCTCGGCACTGCTGAAGAAGCTGTTCGACGAATACGGCGTCGTCATTATCGGCTTTGACGTGGTGTTCGCCGAACCGGATGAAAGTTCCGGCCTGCCGGTGCTGGACAAACTGGCCAAGAACAAGCTGAAGGATGTGGGCCAGTTCCAGTCGGCACTGAACGACCTGCGCCCGGAACTCGATTACGACATGATTTTCGCCAACACGCTGAAGGGCCGGCCTGTGGTTCTGGGCTATTACTTCAACAGCGAGGAGAATGCAGTGCAGTCCGGCGCCATTCCGGAGCCGGTATTGCCCGCCGGAACGTTCCAGGGCAGGAACATCAGCTTCACATCATGGCGGGGCTTCGGCGGCAATCTGAAGGAATTCCAGGCCACGGCCGCCAATGCCGGCCATTTCAACCCGCTGGTCGATCCCGATGGTGTGTCGCGTCGGGTGCCGATTCTGGCGGAATATAACGGCGCTTATTACGAGGCGCTGTCGCTCGCCATGATCCGGGTGCTGGCGGGCTACCCGAAAGTGGAGCCCGGCATGCCCGGGGAGCGTTTCGTCAGCAAGGGGTACTCCGGCCTGGAGTGGCTCAAGGCGGGGCCGGTGACCATTCCGGTGGACGAAAATGTCAGCGCGCTGATTCCTTACCGCGGCAAGCGCGGCAGCTTCAAGTACATCTCCTTCGCCGACATCTACGCCGACAAGGTGTCGAAGGAGGAACTCAAGGGCAAGATCGCCCTGATAGGCACTTCGGCGCCGGGCCTGCTCGATCTGCGCTCCACGCCGGTGGGAAGCGTTTATCCCGGGGTGGAAATACACGCCAACATGATCGCGGCGATGCTGGACAACGATTTCAAGCAGAAGCCCCCCTACATGCTGGGCGCGGAGGTGGTGCTCCTGCTGGTCGGAGGCATCGCGCTGGCCTTGCTCGTGCCCCTGCTGAGCCCGCTGAAGGCAACCCTGGCGTCGCTGCTCGCACTGGCGCTCATCATCGGGCTCAACGTGCTGGTATGGACCAAGGGCGGCCTGGTGCTGCCTCTGGCATCGAGCCTGTTGATGACCGTGCTCCTATTCGCGCTCAACATGTCCTGGGGCTACTTCGTCGAGTCGCGCAGCAAGCGCCAGTTCACCGAGCTGTTCGGGCAATACGTGCCGCCGGAGTTGGTCGACAAGATGGCGCAGGATCCGGAAAAATACAGCATGGAGGGCAAGAGCGAGGAACTGACCGTGCTGTTCTCCGACATCGTCGGCTTCACCTCGATCTCCGAGAGCCTGGAACCGAAAGAACTGTCGCAGTTCATCAACGACTATCTCACCTCGATGAGCCTGGTGATCCGTAGCAACCGCGGCACGCTCGACAAGTACATAGGCGACGCCATCATGGCTTTCTGGGGGGCGCCGGTCGCCGATGCCGAGCATGCGCGCCAGGCGGTGATCTCTGCGATGGCGATGCAGACCGAACTGGACAAACTGCGTGAGCAGATGGTCGCGCGCGGCTGGCCCGCGATCCGCATCGGCGTCGGCGTCAACAGCGGCCAGATGCGGGTGGGGGACATGGGCTCGAAACTGCGCAAGGCGTATACGGTGATGGGCGACGCGGTCAACCTCTCCTCGCGTCTGGAGGGCCTGACGCGCGTCTACGGCGTCGGGATTCTCGTCGGCATGAATACCCGGCGGATCGTGAAAGACATCGTGTTCCGCGAAGTCGACCGGGTCAAGGTGAAGGGCAAGGACGAGCCGGTCGACATATTCGAGCCGATCGGCATCGAAGGCCAGGTCGACAAGAAGGTGATGGACGAGATCAAGCTTTGGCACAAGGCGCTGCGCGCCTACCGGGCGCAGAAGTGGGACGAGGCCGAAATGGACTTGTTCAACGTGCAGCGCATGTCGCCGGAGTGCAAGCTATACCAACTGTACTTCGAGCGCATCAAAGAGTGCCGTGCCGATCCACCCAGTCCCGACTGGGACGGGGTCACAGCCTTCAAGACGAAATAAGCCGCCGGAATGAAGCTCAGGGTGCTCGGATGCAGCGGTGGTATCGGCGGGCGGCACCTGCGCACCACGTCGCTGCTCGTCGACAACGACATCCTGATCGACGCGGGCACCGGGGTGGGCGACGTGTCGCTGGCGGAACTGATGCTGATCGACCACATTTTCCTCACGCATTCGCATCTGGACCACATCTGCTCCATTCCCTTCCTGGTCGACACAGTGGGCGGGATGCGCAACAAGCCGCTCACGGTCCACGCGGCCGAGCCGACGCTGGAGATCATGCGCAACCACGTTTTCAACTGGAGCATCTGGCCCGACTTCACCCAGGTCCCCACCCCGGCCAATCCGTTCATGCGCTACGAGGCGATGGAACTGGGGCAGACGATCGAACTGAAAGGCAGGAAGATAACCGCGCTGCCAGCCGTTCATACGGTGCCCGCGGTCGGCTATCAGGTCGACTCCGGGCGCGCCAGCCTGGTATTCACCGGGGACACGACCACCAATGACCCGCTGTGGAAAATAGTCAACAAGATCGCCAATCTGCGCTATCTGATCATCGAGACGGCTTTCTGCGACCGGGAACGGGATCTCGCCATCGCATCGAAGCACCTTTGTCCCAGCCTTCTCGCCGAGGAATTGGCAAAGCTCGAGTGCAATGCCGAGGTGTTCATCACCCATCTCAAGCCTGGAGAGATCGAATTGACGATGCAGGAAATCGAGGACTGCGCCGGGCAGTACAAGCCGCGCATGCTGCAGAACAACCAGGTGTTCGAGTTCTGATGGCCACGCCCTCAAAGACGGCGCCGGAAGCCTTTCCGCCCGGAACCAGGGTGGGCGCGGCCGCATTGAAAGGTCTGGACCCACTGTCGTCGCTGTCGGACGTGCGGCTGCAGGAACTCGCCGACTTGTGCTATATCGAGTCCGCCGGGCGCAATCTGGATCCGTTCCATACGGGGTCCATTGCGGGCCAGTCGGTCTATCTGCTTCGGGGCGAACTCGCGCTGGATTACGGGCAGGGCAGATCGGAGGTGGTGGTCGGCGGCTCTGCCGATGCCCGCTACGCGCTGGGCAAACGCCGGCTGTTCACCTCGGCCAGGGCGGTGACCGAGGTGCAACTGATACGCATAGACGACGACCTGCTGGATATCATGCTCACCTGGGACCAGATGGCCAGGCGCGGTCAGATGGTGGCGCAGGAGCCCGCCGCCGGCGCCGACTGGGGCGCCCTGTCCGGGTTGCTTGGAATCAACAAGCTGCGCTTCGGCGCCTTCTCGCAGCTGCCGCCGGCTCACATCGAAGAGTTGCTGCGGCGCTTCGAGCGCTTCGAGGCGAAAGAAGGTGAAGTGATCATCCGCCAGGGATCCGAGGGCGACTATTACTACCTGGTCGAGTCCGGCAAATGCCATGTCGAGCGCACGGTAGGCGGTGTCGGCATGGCACTGGCCGAGTTGAAAAGCGGCGACACCTTCGGCGAAGAGGCGCTGGTGTCAGAATCCAAGCGCAACGCCACCGTCACCATGAAGACGGACGGCAGTCTGCTGCGCCTGAGCAAGCAGGATTTCGACGTGCTGCTGCGTGAACCGCTGCTGCGGGAAATCAACATGGAGCAGGCGCAGCAGAGGGTGCTGGAGGGCGCCGAGTGGATAGACGTGCGCTATATGTCCGAATATCAGTACGACAAGCTGCCCGGAGCGGTCAATATTCCGCTATCCGAAATCCGCAACGCCTTCGGCGCGCTGGACATCGACAAGGAATACGTCGTCTACTGCCAGAGCGGAAGGCGCAGCTCCGCCGCGGCCTTTCTGCTGGCGCAGCGCGGCTACAACGTCTACGTTCTCGAAGGCGGGCTCTGGGGCGGCGACAGGATGCCCTGAGGCGGGGGCCGGATTTCACGGCCGGTGGCGTGCGCGGCAAGTGCGCGTGCGGCTTTTTTTGTCGTATAGTAGCAAACGGCCATTTCAGGATGGCCGATATGGACCCCGGCTTCGGGATGTGGGGAGTACTGGACGTCCGTCCTCACATTGTGAAGCCAGCACCAGACAGGACGTTGCAAAGCGGCTGCCCGGCCGCACGGATCGATTGACGAGGTCACTATGAGCGCAGTTCTGAATACCCCACCAGCCGCGGCAGCGGGATCGGCCGACGTCAACGCCAGGCTGATGTTTTCGAAGAATCTGCAGAATGTCACCAACAAGATTCACGCGACCTCCAACATCGACGAGATCATGCTCGAGGTTTCGACCGACATCTGCAGCCTGTTCAACGCCGACCGGCTTACGATCTATATCGTCGGCGAGGACAAGCAGTCCATTGTGTCGAAGGTCAAGACTGGGCTAAATTCCTTCAAAGACCTGAAGCTGCCGATCGCCGAGCACTCGATCGGCGGTTATGTCGCGTTCTCGAAGAAGATGATCAACATCCGGGACGTCTACGACGAGGTCGAGCTGAAGGGGATCAACCCGAACCTGCGCTTCCTGCAGGAGGTCGACAAGCGCACCGGCTACCGCACCAAGCAGATGCTGGTGGCGCCGGTGACCGAGGGTGAAGAGCTGATCGGCGTCATCCAGATCATCAACAACAAGGCCGGGGTGCCCTTTACCGCGCTGATGGAAGAGGGCGTGAACCAGCTGGCGCAGACACTCGCCATCGCCTTCAAGCAGAGGCAGAAACCGCAGGTCATCAAGACCAAGTACGATTTCCTGGTGAGCGACGCGGTGATCTCGCCGGCGGAGTTCGAACTGGCGGCACGCTCGGCGCGCAAGAAGGCGGTGGACGTGGAGCAGGTGCTGATCGAGGAGTTCCAGGTCAAGCTGCCCGCCATCGGCCAGGCGCTGTCGAAATTCTTCGGTGTTCCCTACGAAGCCCACAAGTCGGACCGGATCAAGCCGGCCGAGCTGCTGAAGAACCTGAAGCGCGAGTATGTCGAGCAGAACCAGTGGGTGCCGATCGACGACAGCAAGGACGGCGTTGTCATACTGTGCCTAGATCCGGAGCGGGTAAAGAGCTCGCGCATCGTGCAGAACGTGTTCCCGAAGAGCAAGCTGGTGTACCGCGTCACCACGCAGCGCGATTTCAAGGAAACGCTCAATATCTTCTTTGGGGCCGAAGTCCTCGATACCGGCGACATCGGCGACATGCTCTCCGGGTTGGAGGACGACGACGAGGGCGGCGGCGAAGGTTCGGGCGACGACCTGTCGCAGGCGGCCGACAACGAGCTGGTGAAGCTGGTGAACAAGATCGTCATCGACGCCTACAACCAGAACGCATCGGACATCCACATCGAATCCTATCCGGGCAAAGGCAAGACCGAGGTCCGCTTCCGCAAGGACGGGTCGCTTGCGCCCTATATCGAGATCCCCGCGTCGTATCGAAACGCGATCGTCGCGCGGGTCAAGATCATGTGCGACCTGGACATTTCCGAAAAGCGCAGGCCGCAGGACGGCAAGATTCCGCTGGACAAGCTCGGTCTCACGCCGCACAACCTGGAAACGCTCAAGACGGTGGTGAGCAAACCCTACGGGCTGTTCTTCGTCTGCGGGCCGACGGGTTCGGGCAAGACCACAACGCTGCACTCGGTGCTCAAGCATCTGAACACGCCGGACACCAAGATCTGGACCGCCGAGGACCCGGTCGAAATCACGCAAAAGAGATTGCGCCAGGTGCAGGTGAACAAGAAGGCGGGACTGGATTTCGCCATGGTGATGAAGGCGTTCCTGCGAGCCGACCCGGACATCATCATGGTGGGCGAGATGCGGGACAAGGAAACCGTGGGGACGGGCATCGAAGCCTCGCTCACCGGCCACCTGGTGTTCGCCACGCTGCACACCAACAGCGCGCCGGAATCGATTATCCGGCTGCTCGACATGGGGATGGACCCGTTCAACTTCTCCGACGCCCTGCTCGGCATCCTGGCCCAGCGCCTGGCGAAACGCCTGTGCGGAAAGTGCAAACAGGCCTACAGCCCGGCCCCGGAGGAAATGAAGGCCTTCCTCACCGAATACTGCAGCGAGCTGGTCAATACCTCCACTTTCAAGCAGAATCCGAAGGAAGGCTACGAGAACGTATACAAGGAATGGGTCAAGAACTACGCCAACGACAAGGGCCAGTTCACCATGTACAAGAAGGTCGGCTGCGACGGCTGCGGCGGCAGCGGTTACAAAGGCCGGGTCGGCCTGCACGAACTGCTGGTCGGCACCGACCCGCTGAAAAAGCTGATCCAGGAGCACTCGCGCGTGGCCGAAATGCTGGCCTGCTGCCTCGACGAAGGCATGCGCACGCTGAAAATGGACGGCATGGAGAAGGTCCTGATGGGGCTCACCGACATGTCCGTGGTGCGCGCGGTCTGCATCAAGTAAGCGCGCGACCGGCGGCGATGGGGAACACCTAAGTGACGGCGGAGCCCGGCGGTCAGGGTCTGAAGGTCCAGACCGTGGACGACCTGTTCCGGCGGCTGGAACAGCTAAACGAAATTGGAGCGTCGCTTTCGGCCGAGAGGGACATCAACCGGCTGCTGGAAAGCATACTGCTCGCAGCCAAGGTCATTACGCGCGCCGATGGCGGCACCCTGTATCTGCTGACGGAGGAAGAGGGTTCGCCGAGGCTGAAGTTCGAGATCGTGCGCACCGATTCGCTCAGCATCGCCATGGGCGGCACCACGGGCAATCCGGTTCCGTTTTACCCAATCCATCTGCACGACAAGGAGGGCCAGCCGAACAAGCAGATGGTGGTTGCTTACGCCGCGCTCACAGGCAAGACGGTCAATATCGCCGACGCCTACGTCGAGGAGGGCTTCGATTTTTCTGGCACGCGCAACTTCGACAAGAAGCTGGGGTACCGGTCCAAGTCTTTCCTCACGGTGCCGATGAAAAACCACGAGAACGAGATCATCGGCGTGTTGCAGCTGATCAATTCGGTGGACCCCTCGAAGGGCGAGATCGTGGCGTTTTCCAATGCGGACCAGCGCCTGGCCGAATCGCTCGCGTCGCAGGCGGCCATCGCGCTCACCAACCGGCAGCTGATCAACCAGCTGGAGGCGCTGTTCGAATCGTTCATCGCGATGATCAATACCGCGATCGACGAGAAATCGCCCTACACAGGCGGGCATTGCCAGCGCGTGCCGGAACTGACCATGATGCTCGCCGAAGCGGTGAACGAAAGCAAGCAGGGGGCGCTCATGGATTTCGACATGAGCGACAAGGATCGCTACGAATTGAAAATCGCGGGCCTGCTGCACGATTGCGGCAAGGTGACGACGCCGGTGCACGTGGTGGACAAGGCGACAAAGCTGGAGCTGATCTTCGATCGCATCCACCTGATCGACACGCGCTTCGAAGTGCTCAAGCGCGACGCTGAAATCGAAATGCTGAAGGCAATAGCCTCGTTGCCGCAGCAGGGGCTGGATGAATTGTCCATGCGGGAGCGCACTAATCAGCTCGAGCAGGCATACAAGGCGCGCTTGCGCCAATTTGACCAGGATCGCGAATTCCTGCGCAAGTGCAACATAGGCGGCGAATTTATGCCTGCCGAGGCGCAGGAGCACGTGAAGACGATCGCCGGCTACAAGTGGCTGGATCAGTCCGGCAACACCGCGCATTTCCTCACCGATGACGAGGTGCTGAACCTTTGCATCCCGCGCGGCACGCTCACCGACAAGGAGCGCGAGATCATCAATTACCACATCGTGGCGACGATAAAAATGCTGGAGGCGCTGCCCTGGCCCAAGCACCTGCGCCACGTGCCCGAATACGCGGGCGGGCATCACGAGCGCATGGACGGAAAAGGGTATCCTCGCGGCCTCAAGCGCGACGAAATGTCGGTGCAGGCGCGGGTCATGGGTATAGCCGACATCTTCGAGGCGCTCACCGCCCGGGACCGGCCGTACAAGAAAGGCAAGACGCTGACCGAATCCCTGCAGATACTGGGCAAGTTCAAGGAAGGGGGGCACATCGACCCGGACCTGTTCGATGTGTTCATCCGGCAGAAAGTGTATCTGCGCTACGCCGAACAGTTTCTCGACGCGAACCAGATCGATCGCGTCGACGAGAGCAAGATCCCGGGCTACAGCCCCTGAGCGCGGCCTCTTTTCCAGGAACCGTCCCGGATTTCAGTTTTTGGGCGAAAGATCCCTAGTGACGCACAGAATCAGGCTTTCCGTGGCAGTGGCGACGAATTTTTCGTCGTAACCCAGTTCATTGAGTTCCCAGCGGAAGTCGTTGCCCAGCCTGGCCCGCTTGTACCAGCCGAGTTTGTTCTCTCGGGCAAATTCCGTGGCGCGCGCGAAAACTTCCTCGAGTATCCCGGACAGCCGCTGCCCGGACACCATCTGCGCGGGATTGTTGGCAATCGCTGGAGGATAGCGCTTGACTACATCCTGCGCCATGCCCTTGGCCAATTCGGTAATCTTGCGCGTGGAAAAAAACTCTAGAATCGCAGTTCTCCCGCTGACACGGCCACGAAGCACACAATCAGGCGAAATGTTTTTCGACAAGTATAGCAGTTCGATGAGTACTCAACTTTCGTCGGCGGACGCCTGCCGCGCGGGGTGCGAAAGCCCGAGCGATCCAGAATTCCAAGTTCGGCGGTTGAGCGTCGGAGCGGATGGCATTTTCCGGAAATTGCGCTCCATGCCGGGCTCGAAACTGACATATTTTGTCACCTGTTGCCCCGGATGGGAAGTCGCGGACCGTGGTCAGGGTGGGCCCAATTTGCATAAAATATTGAAATTAAGAAATATATTCTTGACCCTTTTGGAGAGGCCTTTAGGCATGGTATTTGCACTTGTCCGGGCACGGCGCGCAGCAACCGCCGCAACTTCTTAAAGGGAACCAAAATGAAAGCAATTCAACGCGGCTTTACACTTATCGAACTGATGATCGTGGTTGCGATTATCGGCATTCTGGCGGCGGTCGCGCTGCCGGCGTATCAGGACTACACCATCCGTGCAAAGGTATCGGAAGGCCTGGTCCTGTCGGGCGGAATCAAGACGGCGATCAACGAGACCTATCAGTCCAAGGGCCCGGACACCACCGTTGGCGTGCAGTGCAGCACCGCTGCGAACTGCGGCAACATCGGCGCGTCGCTTCCTCCTTCGACCAGTAACGTGGCGTCGATCGTCTCCAACATGGACGGCACGATCGTCATCACCTATCAGGCCGCACTGCTCGGCGCGACCAACATTCTGACCCTCGCCCCGTGGGATGGCTCGCTGGCCGCCCCGGCGCCGGTCGCACTGAACGTGATCCCGGCCGGCGCCCCGCCCGCCATCATCTGGAAGTGCGGCTACCAGGCCACGGGTTCGGTGCCCGCGACCACGGTTCTCGCCAAGTATCTGCCGGCTACCTGCCGCTAAGCGTAACTGCGGCAGTGTGACGTCCCGCAAATCCCGGGACGGAAGAAGGCAAGGGCTGCGGCCCTTGCCTTTTTTTATGGCGCGGAATCATGCATTGCGATGCGTGGCCTAGCGACCTCTCCTGCGACGGACAGAGATTCCGCATCCAGTGATAGCAACAAATCGTTACAATTGCCATTTGCCCGAAAGGGGCATCAGACGCTATAAACCAGCCTAGATGCCGGGCGGGAAATTTCCCGCTTTTGGCGTATCGCTGGTTCTTCAAGAATGAGCGATTTTCGACCTGATTCCCCGATAGGATGCCGCGTCCGCTTATGACCAACCCAGATCAGATTTCAACGGAAAATAGCTCCCCGTCATTGGCTGCCGCCGAACGATTTTCGCCCGCCCCGCGCCGCGGCCGCATCTGGCTGATGGCCTTCGTACTGATCATTGCCTGCGCCGGAGGCGCTTACTGGTATTTTTTCATGCCGGCCACACCGGCTGCGGCGCCTGTCGACGGTGCGCAGCGTCCGGGCAGGCCGGGTGGTCCCGGCGGACCCGGTGGTCCCAATGCGGCGGCGGCGCGCACCACCCCGGTGGTTGCCATGCCGGCAAAGAAAGGCGACGTCGGCGTGTATCTCGCCGGTCTTGGGTCCGTCGTGCCGCTCGCCACCGTGACCGTGAGAAGCCGCATCGACGGGCAGTTGATGAAAGTCCTGTTTCGCGAAGGACAGGTGGTGCGCGCGGGCGACCTGCTGGCCGAAATCGACCCGCGTCCCTACCAGGTGCAGTTCGATCAGGCCGAGGGGCAGATGGCCAGGGACCAGGCGCTGCTGAAGAATGCGCGCATTGACGCCGAGCGCTATCGCGTGTTGTTCGAGCAGGACTCGGTGGCGAAGCAGCAGCTGGATACGCAGCAGTCGCTGGTGCGGCAGTACGAAGGCACGGTCAAGGTCGATCAGGCGGCGATCGACAACGCCAAGCTGCAACTCAACTACAGCCGCATCACCGCGCCGATCAGCGGTCGGCTCGGCTTGCGCCAGGTGGATCCGGGCAACATGGTGCGCGCCGGCGATGCGAACGGCCTCGTCGTCATCACGCAGCTGCAACCGATAGGCGCGGTGTTCACCATTCCCGAGGACAATCTGCCGCCGGTGATGAAGAAACTGCGCGCGGGCGAGAAACTGGCCGTCGACGCCTATGATCGCGCGGACAAGGTGAAGCTCGCCAGCGGCACCCTGCTCACGGTGGACAACCAGATCGATCCTGCCACAGGCACGGTGAAGTTGAAGGCCCAGTTCGCCAACGACGAACTGGGCCTGTTCCCGAACCAGTTCGCGAACGTGCGCATGTTGCTCGAGGTGAAGCGCGACGCGGTTCTGGTGCCCGGCGC
This sequence comes from Pseudomonadota bacterium, assembly GCA_026399375.1. Classification (GTDB taxonomy): domain Bacteria; phylum Pseudomonadota; class Gammaproteobacteria; order Burkholderiales; family SG8-39; genus 2-12-FULL-64-23. The sequence goes on along the minus strand of JAPLRD010000168.1, from coordinate 14,158 downwards.
AGCCATACAGCGGGGCACGCCCGGCACGTTCGTCTACATGATCAAGCCGGACAACACGGTTACTGTGCGGGTGGTCAAGCCCGGCCCGGCGCAGGGTGAATATGTTTCCATCGAATCGGGCCTCGCGGCAGGCGAAATGGTGGTGGTGGACGGCGCCGACAAGCTGCGCGAAGGCGCGAAAATCGAACTCATAGGAAAAGACCCGGGGCCGGACAAAGACGGCGCGCGCAAAGGCGGCGGAGGCGGAAACCGGCGTCAGCAGCGCGACGGCGGCGGCGCCGCGAATGCGCCTTCCTCCGGTGCGCCTCCCGGCCCGGGCGCGGCGCCGGCCGCCCCCGCCGTCCCCGCCGCGCCCAAATAACCGGAACGGGCCGGATGAACCCGTCACGCATTTTCATCCTGCGTCCGGTGGCGACCTCGCTGTTCATGCTCGCCATCCTGCTGGTGGGCATTGTCGCCTATCGCGTGCTGCCGCTCTCGGCCCTGCCCGAGGTGGATTACCCGACCATACAGGTGGTGACGCTGTACCCGGGCGCAAGCCCCGACGTGATGACCTCCTCGATCACCGCGCCGCTGGAGCGCCAGTTCGGCCAGATGCCGGGGCTGAACCAGATGTCGTCCAGCAGTTCCGGCGGCGCGTCGGTGATCACGCTGCAGTTCAGCCTCGATCTGTCGCTGGACGTGGCCGAGCAGGAGGTGCAGGCGGCGATCAACGCGGCGGGCAATCTGCTGCCAACGGATTTGCCGGTGCCGCCGATCTACAACAAGGTCAATCCGGCCGACACGCCGATATTGACGCTCGCCGTGATGTCGAAGACGCTGCCTCTGCCCAAGGTGCAGAACCTGGTCGATACGCGCATCGCACAGAAGATTTCGCAGCTTCCCGGCGTGGGGCTGGTGAGTCTCTCCGGCGGCCAGCGCCCGGCGGTGCGCATCCAGGCGAACCCGAAGGCGCTCGCGGCCTACGACATGGGGCTGGACGAGTTGCGCCTTGCGATCGCCAATGCCAACGTGAACCAGGCCAAGGGCAGCTTCGACGGCCCGGCGCGCGCCTCCACCATCGATGCCAACGACCAGCTCAAGTCGGCCGACGAATACAGGAGCCTGATCGTCGCCTACAAGAACGGCCGCGCGGTGAGGCTGTCCGACGTGGCCGAGGCGATCGACGACGCGGAGAACGTGCGCCTTGCGGCCTGGGCCAACGAATCCCCCGCGGTGCTGGTCAACATCCAGCGCCAGCCCGGGGCGAACGTGATCGAGGTGGTGGACCGGGTGAAGAAGCTCTTGCCGCAGCTGCAGGCGACGCTGCCGGGCTCGGTGGACGTGGTGCTGCTCACCGACCGCACCACCACCATCCGCGCCTCTGTGCGGGACGTGAAAATCGAACTGGTGCTGGCGGTCGCGCTGGTGGTCATGGTCATATTCCTGTTCCTGCGCAACGTGGCGGCGACCGTCATTCCCAGCGTGGCGGTGCCGCTGTCCCTGGTCGGCACCTTCGGCGTCATGTATCTCGCCGGATTTTCCATCAACAACCTGACCCTGATGGCGCTCACCATCGCCACCGGCTTCGTCGTCGACGACGCCATCGTCATGATCGAAAACGTCATGCGCTACATCGAGGAGGGCGATTCGCCGCTGGAAGCCGCTCTCAAGGGCTCGGCGCAGATCGGCTTCACCATCATCTCCCTGACCTTTTCTCTGATCGCGGTGCTGATCCCGCTGCTGTTCATGGGCGACGTGGTCGGGCGCTTGTTTCGCGAGTTCGCCATCACGCTCGCCGTGGCGATCCTGATCTCGGCCATGGTCTCGCTCACGCTGACGCCGATGATGTGCGCCAAGCTGCTGAAGCACACGCCCGCGTCGGAACAAAGCTGGTTCTACCGCGAAAGCGGGCGCTTCCTGGATGCGGTGATCGCGCGCTACGCGGCGATGCTTGACTGGGTGCTGGAGCGGCAGCAGGCGACGCTGTGGGTCGCGATCGGCACGCTGGCGCTCACCGTGCTGCTTTACGTTTTTGTGCCCAAGGGCTTCTTTCCGGTGCAGGGCACCGGCGTGATCCAGGGCATCTCCGAAGCGCCGCAGTCGATATCCTTTCCGGCGATGGCCGAGCGCCAGCAGCGGATCGCGCGCGCCGTGCTCGAGGACCCGGCCGTCGAAAGCCTCACCTCGTTCATCGGCGTGGACGGCATCAACACCACGCTCAACAGCGGGCGCGTGCTGATCAACCTCAAGCCCCTGGCCCAGCGCGGAGTGAACGCGGTGGAGGTGATCCGGCGCCTGCAGCCGCGGCTGGCCAGGGTGGAGGGCATTTCGCTCTACATGCAGCCGGTGCAGGACCTCACCATCGAGGACCGCGTCAGCCGCACCCAGTACCAGTTCAGCGTGGAGGACGCGGACCCGGACGAACTCTCCGCCTGGGTGCCGAAAATCGTCGAGCGCCTGCGCGCGCTGCCGCAGTTGGCGGATGTCGCGAGCGACCTGCAGGACCAGGGCCTGCAGGCCTACGTCGATATCGACCGCGCCACCGCCAGCCGGCTCGGCGTCACGCCCGGCGCGATCGACAACGCGCTCTACAACGCCTTCGGCCAGCGGCTCATTTCGACCATCTTCACCCAGACCAGCCAGTACCGTGTGGTGCTGGAGGTGAAGCCCGAGTTCCAGAAGGGCCCGGCGGCGCTGGAGGACCTTTACGTCACCTCCTCGACCGGAGAGCAGGTGCGCCTCTCCAGTGTCGCGCAGATGAGCCAGAAGACGGCGCCGCTCCTGATCAATCACCTCGGTCAGTTTCCGGCCGCGACCATTTCGTTCAACCTCGCGCCCGGCTATTCGCTCGGACACGCGGTCGAAGCGATCAAGTCGGCCCAGACCGAAATCGGCCTGCCGCTTTCGGCGCAGACGCGTTTCCAGGGGGCGGCGCTGGCGTTCCAGGCCTCGCTCGACAACACGCTGCTGCTGATCCTGGCCGCGATCATCACCATGTACATCGTGCTCGGCGTGCTGTACGAAAGCTACGTCCACCCGGTGACCATCCTGTCGACGCTGCCCTCGGCCGGCGTGGGCGCGCTGCTTGCGCTCATGCTCTCTGGCAACGACATCGACATCATCGCCATCATCGGCATCATTCTTTTGATCGGCATCGTGAAGAAGAACGCGATCATGATGATCGACTTCGCCCTCGAGGCCGAAAGGAAGGAGGGCAAGAGCCCGCGCGCGGCGATCCGCCAGGCCTGCCTGCTGCGCTTCCGGCCCATCCTGATGACCACCATGGCGGCGCTGCTCGCGGCGCTGCCGCTGATGCTGGGCACGGGCGTGGGCTCGGAATTGCGCCATCCGCTGGGCATCACCATGGTGGGCGGCTTGCTGGTAAGCCAGGTGCTGACGCTGTTCACCACGCCGGTGATCTATCTCGCCTTCGACCGCCTCGCGCGGCGCGTGCGTGGAAGCGGTGCCAATCCGCCGGCCGGCGCTTCCTCCGGTTCCGAAGGCGGCGGGCAGCCGTGAACGTCTCCGCGGCTTTCATCGCCCGGCCGGTGCCGCAGGTGGATTTTCCGACGATATCGGTGCAGGCGGCTTTCCCCGGCGCCAGTCCGGAGACCATGGCCTCGACCGTGGCCACGCCGCTGGAACGCGCGCTCGGCCGCATCGCCGGCGTCACCGAAATCACCTCGTCGAGGTCTCTCGGCCAGACGCGCATCACGCTGCAGTTCGACCTCGACCGCGACATCGACGGCGCCGCGCGCGACGTGCAGGCCGCGATCAACGCCGCGCGCACGCTGCTGCCCACGGGCATGCCCAGCAATCCGACCTACCGCAAGGTCAATCCGGCCGACGCGCCGATCCTGATCCCCGCGCTGACCTCGAACACGATGAACCGCGGCCAGATGTACGACGCTGCGTCCACCGTCCTCGCGCAGAAGCTGTCGCAGGTAAAGGGCGTGGGCCAGGTGACCGTCGGCGGCAGTTCGCTGCCGGCGGTGCGGGTGGAACTCAATCCCGCGACCTTGAACAACTACGGCATCGGGCTGGAGGACGTGCGCGCCGCGATCGTGGCGACCAACGCCAACCGGCCCAAGGGTTCGCTCGAAGACGGCGAGCGCCACTGGCAGATCCTCGCCAACGACCAGGCGAAGAAGGCGGCGGAATATCTGCCGCTGATCGTGGCGTACCGAAAAGGGGCCGCGGTGCGCCTCGCCGATGTGGCCGAGGTGGTGGACTCGGTGCAGGACCTGAGGAACGACGGCTCGGCCAACGGCAAGCCCTCGGTGCTGCTCATCCTCAACCGCCAGCCCAACGCGAACATCATCGACACCGTCGACCGGGTGAAGGCGCTGCTGCCGCAGCTCTCGGCCTCGATCCCCAGCGCGATCGACCTGGCGGTGGTGATGGACCGCACACCGACGATCCGCGCCTCGCTGCGCGACGTCGAGCGCTCACTCCTGATTTCCATCGCGCTGGTGATCATGGTGGTGTTCCTGTTCCTGCGCAACTGGCGCGCGACGCTGATTCCCAGCGTCGCCGTGCCGGTGTCGCTCGTCGGGACTTTCGGTGTCATGTACCTGTGCGGCTACAGCCTGGACAACCTGTCGCTGATGGCGCTCACCATCGCCACCGGCTTCGTGGTGGATGACGCCATCGTCGTGCTGGAGAACGTCTCGCGTCGCATCGAAGAGGGGATGACCCCGCTCAAGGCGGCGCTGCAGGGCAGCCGCGAAGTCGGTTTCACCGTGCTCTCGATGAGCCTGTCGCTGATCGCGGTATTCATTCCCATCCTGCTCATGGGCGGCATCATCGGGCGGCTGTTCCGTGAATTTGCCGTGGTGCTGTCGGTGGCGATATTGATTTCGCTCGTGGTTTCGCTCACCACCACGCCGATGATGTGCGCGCGTCTGCTGCGGCACGAGGGGGCGCGCGAGCACGGTCGCCTCTACCACGCGAGCGAGCGCGCGTTCGCGGCACTGCTTCGCTGGTACGGAGTTTCGCTTGCCTGGGCCCTCAGGCACGGCCGCATCATGCTGGTTCTGCTCGCCGCCACCGTCTGCCTCAACGTCTACCTCTACATCATCGTGCCCAAGGGCTTCTTCCCGCAGCAGGACACGGGGAGGCTGGTGGGCAACATCCAGGCCGACCAGAGCATCTCGTTTCAGGCGATGCGAAAGAAGGTCGCGGATTTCGTCGAGCTCGTGCGCCAGGATCCCGACGTGGAAAACGTGGTCGCCTTCACCGGTGGCGGCCAGCGCAATCGCGCGTTCATGTTCGTGACGCTGAAACCCCTGGGCGAGCGCAGCCTGTCGGCCGACCGCATCATCGCGCGCCTGCGGGTCAAGCTCGCGCGCGAGCCGGGCGCGGCGCTGTTCCTGGTTCCGGTGCAGGACATCCGCGTCGGCGGGCGCCAGGCGAACGCGCAGTACCAGTTCACGCTGCAGGCGGATGACCTGGAACTGTTGCGCACCTGGGAGCCGCGCGTGCGGCGCGCCCTCGCCGAATTGCCGCAACTGGCGGACGTGAACACGGACCAGGAGGACAAGGGGCTGCAGACCACGCTGGTCATCGACCGCGACGCCGCGACCAGGCTGGGCGTGAGCACGCGCATGATTGAACGACGCTTTCGGCCAGCGGCAGGTGTCGACCATCTACAATCCGCTCAATCAGTACCGGGTGGTGATGGAGGCGGCGCCGCAGTTCTGGCAGAGCCCGGAGGCCCTGAACACCGTGTACGTCAGCGCAACAGGCGGCGCGCAGGTGCCGCTGGCCGCATTCAGCCGCTTCGGTCCCACCAACACGCCGCTGGGGGTGAATCACCAGAGCCAGTTCGCGGCCTCCACCGTCTCGTTCAACCTGCCTCCCGGCGTGTCCCTTTCGGATGCGACGCGCGCCGTCAAAGATGCCATGGAGCGGATCCAGGTGCCGATAGACGTGCAGGGTACCTTTCAGGGCACGGCGCGCGCTTTCCAGGCATCGCTGGACAGCCAACCCCTGCTCATACTGGCCGCGCTTCTGACCGTGTACATCGTGCTCGGCATGCTCTACGAAAGCTTCATCCACCCGATCACCATACTCTCGACGCTGCCGTCGGCCGGCGTCGGTGCGCTGCTCGCACTGCTCGCGTTTCGCACAGAATTCAGCGTCATCGCGCTGATAGGCGTGATTCTGCTGATCGGCATCGTGAAGAAGAACGCGATCATGATGATCGACTTCGCGCTGGATGCCGAACGCAGCCAGGGCCTCTCGCCGGAGAAGGCGATTTACCAGGCCTGCCTGCTGCGCTTTCGGCCGATCATGATGACCACCATGGCGGCGCTGTTCGGGGCGATGCCGCTGGCGCTCGGCATGGGCGAGGGGGCGGAACTGCGCCGGCCGCTGGGCATCGCGATCGTCGGCGGCCTGGTGTTCAGCCAGATGCTCACGCTGTACACGACGCCGGTGGTTTATCTCTACCTCGACCGGTTTTCCATCTGGTGCCGGCGCCTGCGCGGCAAGGGGCCCGTGCCGCGTCCCGCATTGGAAAGGACATGATGAAGTTCGCCCACATGAGAGCTCATTACAAAACGAGGGGATACTTCCCCTCGTGCTCCCCTAAATCAGAGGCCATTTCGGTAATTCTGAAATGGCCTCTAAGAACCCTCGCTGCGGCCGCGCTGTTTGCCGGGCTCGCCGCCTGCACCGCCGGGCCGAATTACCAGCGCCCCGCGGTCGAAACACCGGCCGCGTTCAAGGAGCAGGGAAACTGGAAGCAGGCAGAGCCGCGCGAACTCGAACCGCGCGGCAAATGGTGGGAGATCTACGGCGACCCGCTGCTCGGCGGCCTGCTGGAGCAGGTCAGCGTGTCGAACCAGAACCTGGCCAGGGCCGAAGCCCAATACCGCCAGGCGCTCGCGCTGCTGGACTCATCGCGCGCAGGGTTTTTCCCGAGCGTGACTGGCGGCCTGTCCTCGACGCGTTCGCGCGCCTCGGCAACCACCATCGCACAGCCGTCGGCCACGCCGGTATCGAGGGGCGTGGTCACCAATCACAACCTGCCGTTTCAGGCGAGCTGGGCGCCGGACGTGTGGGGCAACATCAGCCGCGCGGTGGAGGCGGGCGAGGCCGGGGTCAAGGCGAGCGCGGGCGATCTGGAGGCGGCGCGCCTTTCGGCGCAGGCTGCGCTCGCGCAAAGCTACTTTCAGCTGCGCGCAATCGATGCGCAGCAACTGCTGCTCGAGGATACTGTGGCGGCCTACGACAAGTCGCTGAAGCTGGTGCAGAACCAGTATGCCGCGGGCATCGTGGCCAAGGCCGACGTGGTTCAGGCCACGACGCAAATCCGGACCACGCGGGCGCAGGCGATCGATCTGGGCGTGCAGCGGGCTGCGCTTGAACACGCCATCGCCTTGCTCGTGGGCAAGCCGCCCTCGGCGCTGTCCATACCGCGGGCACCCCTCGTGGTCGCGGTGCCGCGAATTCCGGCCGCGCTGCCCTCGACCCTGCTTGAGCGCCGCCCCGACATCGCCGCCGCGGAGCGGCGCATGGCGCAGGCCAATGCGCAGATAGGCGTGGCCAAGGCCGCTTACTTTCCGGCGCTGACGCTGTCGGCTTCCGCCGGTTACCAGAGCGCGACCATGGCGGACTGGCTGACCATGCCGAGCCGTTTCTGGTCCATCGGGCCATCGATCGCGCAAAACCTGTTCGACGGCGGCCTGAGGCGGGCGCAGACGGCGCAAGCGATCGCCGCCTACGATGCCAACGTCGCCGCCTACCGGCAGACGGTGCTGGCGGGATTTCAGCAGGTCGAAGACAATCTCGCGGCGCTGCGCATACTCGCGGAGGAGGCCGAGGAGCAGGACGAGGCGGTCAAGTCGGCCGAGCAGTCGCTGGCCCTGGCGCTCAACCAGTACAAGGCCGGGACCGTCAGCTATCTCAACGTGGTGGTGGCGCAGACCACCGCGCTCGCGAACCAGAGGGCCGCGGTGGATTTGCTCAGCCGGCGCGTGAACGCAAGCGTGCAGTTGATCACCGCCCTTGGCGGCGGCTGGACTGCGCGCTGAGGGCGGTGCGGACATATAATGCCGGGTAGCGATGCACCGCACATCCCTGTCACAAAACCGCAGAAAGATACACGGAGTTTATGCAAGACGCAGAGCAATCGACCGTCGCCAGGCTGTTGAAAAAAATGGACGCCAGCCCGGGATTCGCCGGGCTGGGGGCCTCGGTTCAGACCATCAGCCGCCTGAGCGACGACGTGGGCGGTGGCACGCGCGAGCTTACCGCCGCCATCCTTCGCGACGCCGCATTGACGGCGAAGCTGCTGCGCATCGCCAATTCGAGCCGCAACGCCCGCGGCGGGCGCAATATATCGACCATCGACCAGGCGCTGGTGATCCTGGGCATGAATACGGTCAAGTCCGTCGCCCTGTCGCTGGCCTTGCTCGACTCGCTGTCGCACAAGCCGCAGTCGAAGCTGCTGCACGCGGAAATCGTCGCGGCATTCTTTTGCGGCAGCCTCGCCGGCGAGATCACCCGGGCCAACGCGTCGCGCTTCAGCGCGCAGGAGGCGCAGGTTTGCGGCCTGATGCAGAACCTCGGGCGCATGATGTCGATCTACTATCTTTACGAAGACATCGAGAGCAGCCACGCGCTGCAGGCACAGAAGAATATTTCCGAGGACGAGGCGGTGGCGCAGACGCTGGGCATCAGCTTCGAGGAAATCGGCGCTGCCATCGCGGGCCATTGGTCCCTGCCCGACGTATTGCAGAACAGCCTGGCGCCGCTAGCCGACAAGTCGCCGCCGCGGAACGCGGCCAACGCGCTCGCATGGAATCAGCTGTGCTCCTGCTTTAGCCGCCGCGTCACCGAGGCGCTGTTCCGGCTGCCGGAGAACGGCGAACGTGTGGCGATCAACAACCATATCGAATTTTTCCGCGGCGCCCTGCGCCTGCGGGAAAGCGAAGTGCGCGAGTGGATCGACAAATGCCTGGCGGACACGGAAGCCACGTTGTCGGACATGGCCTTCCCCTGCAACGTGGAGCAGGCGCGCAACCTGCTGCGCAAGGCATCGGAGCGGGTCCTGGACCGGCTGTCCGCGCAGGACAGCCTGACCAAGGAGAGCAAGGGCATGGGCGGCCGGGCGCCGGTTGAAGTGATTCAGAACGTGCTGCGCCTGATCCACGACAAGTACAATTTCGATCACACGCTGCTGTGCCTGCCGGAGAGTTCGTCCGGGCTGGTGGCCATCGCCGGCGTCGGCAGGAACGCGGCCCAGGTCACGGCCAGGTTCCGTTGCTCCGGGCCGAAAACGGACCTGTTTCGCGCGATCATGGCGCGCAACGTCGACACTTTCGTCAACGACGTCCGCTCGCCCATGTACGCCAGCCTCGTGCCCGAGTGGTATCACCAGGTGGTCGGCGCCCGTTCGTTCGTGATGCTGCCCATCAGCAAGGGAAAACTGCTCGGCATCATCTACGCCGACTACACCGAACCGCAGGAACACCCCCCTGCCGAACTGGCGCAGGGGAGCATGCGCGAGTGGCGCAGCCAGCTCGCGCTGGCGCTGCAACTCGGCGCAGACAAGAGGATTTGAAACCCGGGGATCGCCGGTCGATACGGCGGGCATGGCGGCCGGTGCGTTCGCTCCGCATGCCGTAACAATTTGTACCAATTGACAAAACAAATGGCCATGCGTCTCGGCTATAATCGCCGGACGGTTTCATAGCGAGGAATAAATGCGTCGATTTCTGATGTTGCTCATGTCGATTCTGGCGAGCGTGCTCATTGCGGGCTGCGGCAGCAGCGGACATGCGGTCGATCCCCCGGCAGCCGGTGTCACACTGGTCGCAGGCGACGGCATCATCACCGCGAGCTGGACCATGGACCCCGGCGTCGATTACTGGTTGTTCTATGCGCCTTCGTCGAGCATTTCAACCTCGAACTGGACGACCACAACCGGTTCGATATCGGTCATCAACGCCTTCTCGCCATTCATCGCACCCGGTCTGACCAACGGGGCGGTCTATTCTTTTACCCTTGACGCGCGCGTCAAGGGCGGGCCCGGCGGTGCGGGCACGCCCTCGGTGTCAGCCGTGCCGCGGCTGGCAGGAACGGCGCCTGCACCCTGGACGGCGGGAACCGCGATCGGCGCAAACGATATGCGCGGTGTGGCGTGGGGAACGGTGTTTGTCGCCGTCGGCGCCGGCGGCGTAATGTATTCGAGTCCCGACGGGACAAGTGCCAGTTGGAAAGCGATCACTTCCCCGGTGGCCAGCAACCTGAATGCGGTGGGCTATAGCGGCGTCTATAACGCCGTGGGCGACGGCGGTGTGGTTTTGTATTCGACCGACGCTGTAACGTGGACGACACAGGTCAGCGGCAGCACCAGCAACCTGTATGGCGCCGCCGGAGGCAATACCGGGGGCGTCGGCCGGATGATTGCCGTGGGCGCAGGGGGAACGATCCTGTACAGCGCTGACGGAGTCAACTGGACTGCAGCCGTCAGTTCCGGCAAGGCCACCACCAACGACCTTTACGCGGTGCGGTTCCACCCCAGTGGGCTGGTATTCGCGGTCGGTGACAAGGGCACGATCCTGACCAGCCCGGACGGGACCAACTGGACACTGGTCACTTCAAACACGACGGCGAACCTGAGGGGCTTCACCTGGGGCGTGAATGCGACCACCGGCGCAGTCGTTTATGTGGCGGTGGGCGCCGGCGGAACCTTGGTGACGAGCGCGGACGCGGTGACCTGGACCGTTGCGAAGACCCCGATCGGGACCGGCGCGACCGCGCTCAATGAGGTGAATTACGGTACCCAGTTCATTGCGGTCGGCAGCGGCGGAGGCATTTTCACAAGCACCGACGGAACGACCTGGGCCGCCCAGACTTCCACCACCAGCGCCAACCTGAACTCGATCGCGCATGGCCCCTACTGGTATTCCGTGGTCGGGGCGGCCGGCACCAACCTGTTGGCGAAATAGCGATCCGGCATCACCCTGGTCGCGCCATCGGCGCGCTCAGGGCTTGCGCAGGTAGTGCCCCGACTTTCCGCCTTTCTTCTCCAGCAGCAGTACGCTTTCGATCACCATGCCGCGGTCCACTGCCTTGCACATGTCGTAGATCGTGAGCAGGCCCACGCTGACCGCGGTCAGCGCCTCCATTTCGACGCCGGTGCGCCCCAGGGTTTCCACCGTCACAGTGAGCGTGATGCCGCAATTCGCGGCGTCGATTTCGAATTCGGCGCCGATGTGGGTGAGCGCCAGAGGGTGCGCCAGCGGGATCAGGTCGGAGGTGCGCTTGGCGGCCTGAATCGCCGCCAGCCGCGCCACGCCGAGCACGTCGCCCTTTTTTGCGCTGCCCTCCTGTATCAGGCGCAGGGTCGCCGCCTGCATGCGAATGTCGCCGCGCGCGCGCGCGATGCGGCGCGTTTCGGATTTCGCGCCGACGTCGACCATGTGCGCTTTGCCCTGCGCGTCGAAATGGCTGAGTTTTTTTGTCCTGCCGGGGGAACTTCGTTTCATAGCGGAGTATCATATCATCATGCGTATCAGCAGCTTGCCCGCTTATTTGTCCGCTTGTTTGCCCGCCTTGTTGCTGGCATTTTCATTTCCGGCCTATTCGCCGCCGGCGCTGGCCGACGGCCTGCCCGATCTGGGGGACGCGGGGCAGGTCCTGCTGTCGCCGCAGATGGAACGCCGCATAGGCGAATCGGTCGTGCGCGAAATGCGCTTGCGCGACCCCGAGTTCGTCGACGATCCGGAACTCACCGAGTACATCAATGTCCTGGGAAACCGCCTGGTCGCCAACAGCCAGGACGTACGCCAGGATTTCGAGTTCTTCCTGGTCCGGGACAGCACCATGAACGCGTTCGCGATGCCGGGCGGCTTCATCGGCGTGCACACCGGGCTGATCGTCGCCGCGCAGAGCGAATCTGAACTGGCCGCGGTGCTGGCGCACGAAATCGCGCACGTGACCCAGCGCCACATGGCGCGCATGGTGAGCAAGGACGGACAACTGTCCATGGCGATGATGGCGGCGATGGCGGTTGCTCTCCTCTCGAGGAATACCCAGCTCGGTTCTGCGGCCGCGGTACTCGGCCAGTCCGCCGCGATCACGGCGCAGATCGGTTTCACGCGCGACTTCGAGCGCGAGGCCGACCGCCTCGGTTTCCTCACGCTGGAAAAATCGCAATTCGACGTGCGCGCGATGCCGGAATTCTTCCTGCGCCTGCAAAAAGCGGGGCGCCTGTACGAAAACAACGCGCCCGCCTATCTGCGCACGCACCCGGTGACGACCGAGCGCATCGCCGACGCGCAAAACCGGATTCAGGGCTTGGGATACAGGCAGAAGCCCGACAGCATGGATTTTCAGCTGGTGCGCGCCAAGCTGCGCGCGGAGCAGGGTGCGGCGCGCGATACGCTGGCGCAGCTGCAGGGCGATTTCAAGGACAAGAAGTACAGCAACGAAACCGCGGCGCGCTTCGGCCTGGCCGTGGCGCTGCTGCGCTCCAAGGACAATGCCCGCGCCGAGGCCGAACTCGCGCCGCTTGTCAAATCCACGGAGCATCCGATGATCGCCGGGCTGGCCGCGCGCATCAAGCAGGCGAAGGGCGACAATCTGGGGGCGGCCGAGACGATCAAACTCGCGCTGGTGCGCTATCCCAACAACCGGGCGCTGAACCACGCCTACGTCGAAGCGCTGCAGCAGCAGGAGCGGCACGCGGAAGCGGCGGCGCTGCTGGACGAGCAGATCAGGAATTACCCGCGAACCGCGCAGCTCTATGCGCTGCGGGCGAAAAGTTACGCGTCCATGGGGAAAAGGCTGCTGCAGCACCAGTCGCAGGCCGAGGCATACGTGTTGCAGGGCAGCCTTCCCGCCGCCATCGAACAGCTGCAGCTGGCGCAAAAAAGCGGCGACGGCGATTTCTACCAACTCTCCAGTGTCGACGCGCGCCTGCGCAGCCTGCGCCAGCAAATGGAAACCGAGAGGAAAGAGGCGAAAGAGGGAAAGCCGGGGATGTAAGCCCTCATTTGCAAATGCGGGGATATTCCCTCAGTGTCGCTGCGTCGGCCTCAGGGAGGCGCCTGATTCTCAGGCTTTGCCTGGCGCCTCGAAGTAGGCCTCGTACAGCAGATCGAACGTCATTTCGGCTTCGGCAAGCAACTGGTCTTCGTTTTCGGTGCGGCGCATCGCGCCCTGCAACAGGGTCTGCACCCCCGCGGCCTCGGCCACCTTGGTCTCGCCGGAATTGAGCGAGTGGATGAGCGCGCCGATGCGCGCGAGGGCGGTGTTCTTGTCCAGTTTGAAGGTGGCGAGGATTTCCTCGAACGTCACCTTGTCCTTGCTGTTGCTGAAAGTCGCGCCGGTAAACGCGAATCCAACCGCGTTCGGCGGGCATTCCTGAGTCCTGTCCAGCCACAGCAGCGTCGCCTCCGCGTCGACGAAGCGCCGGATCAGCCAGGCGGAGGCCAGCTGGTCGGCCCACAGGGGTTTGCGCGTGGCCCAGGTGCGCTGGAAGTAGTGCTTGCCCGTGGTGTCGATGTTGCCGGATTTTCTTTCGGCGTCGGGGAACATCAGCGCATGCACTGCGCTGTCGGCTTCGGCCAGCGCGCGCGCAGCTTGGTCCCGCGCTTCCGACGGAAAGAAATCGAGCGTGCTGATGGTCTCGTAGTCGCGCTTGTGCTTGTTCAGCAGGCGCTTGATCTGCACCGAATCGGCGATGCCGAACGCGGACTTCAGGCTTTCCACCGACTTGATCAGGTC
>JAPLRD010000168.1:0-425 GCA_026399375.1 Pseudomonadota bacterium | reverse complement strand
GAGCGTCCAGGCCGAGCCGGTGAGGCGCGCGATATGGTCGGTGAGCGCGGTCAGGCCCTGGCGCGCGGCCGGCGTGTCTGGAAGCAGGAAAACGCCTTCGCGCACCACGGCGCAGCCGAGCGACTCGAGGGTGCGCAGAACGCGCATGCGCGCCGCCGGATCTTCGGTGGGCAGGGTGGTGACGTAGGCAAGCCAGCGCGGCGCCGCCGGCACGGTCTTGGAAGTTTCGCCCGCCATGTCTTATTGCTCTATTCCGTAGTCCATCAAGCTAGTGTATCAAACCTGTTGTATGACGTCAGCCGACAGCTTCCAGCTTGTCGCGAGTTCATGATCTGTCCGGTTCTATAGCACGACATCTGTCCGGTTGTCATAGTGCCCCGAAGGGGGTGGGAAATGACGCCGACGCAAGTGCTGCAGGAGATACG
>JAPLRD010000423.1 GCA_026399375.1 Pseudomonadota bacterium | reverse complement strand
CTCGGTACCCAGGTCTTTATCCATCTCCCAGCAGGTGCCGGCGAGGGCGTGAAAAGTATCGTAGCCCACGCATCGGTAAATACAGGTCCCCAGCGTTTCGGCGGTGAAGGTCCCGGCCTCCGCCTTCTTCATCAGATCGTCGGTGCTGCCACTGATATGCGTATAGCGGTTGACCACGTCGTCTATGAGCGGGGAATAACAAGTCATGATGTCCTCGTATCGGGGGTCCAGGGCCCATTCATAACTGGCCTTGTTGGCCTCGACCACCGTCCGGGTGTTTCTGTTTTCAAGGATGCTCTCTACCTTCTTCCCGTTCATGAACACCCGTGGCTTGAGGGCTTTCAAACTTTCTTCGAACTGCTCGGGGGTCATCAACGCCATTTTTCTGCTCCTTTTTACTTATCAAGGCTTTCGCCTGAAAAACCTGCAGGGCTATAGGTAGATCCATCCGACGGCTAGCCCATCGAACTGGCACACTGCTCAGCCCGCGCGTTCTTTCCGCTTCTGCACTTGCTCATGCAGACGGCGGAGGAATTCCCCGCGCATTGGCGTTCTGGGGTCCATCTGGGTGGCGAGACGAATACAAACCTGGCGCAGATTCTCCACCATCTCGGGGTCGGCCGACACGTAATAGACTTGGTTGCCTTCTTTGCGACGCGTGAGCAAACCACCCTTGCACATCAATGTCAGGTGTCGCGAAATATTCGACTGGGTAGCTCCAAGTTCCTCGACGATTTTCGATACGCTCTTTTCCTCTTCGCACGTGGCATGGAATTCACTTGGTATTCCATTTCCTCTCGCTACAGATATGTCGTAGATCCAGAACTTTCGACATTTGCCGGCATGTCCGGTGATGGTCTTGCGATCTTGGCTGGTGACGGCGATTGTCATTTAATTCCACTCTATCTGAGTGCAAGCGAGGAAACGGAACATGCTAGAAATAGCTGAGTTGAGCACGAAACAGACTATTAGTCGGTGACTTTCATTACAGAGCGCCAAAGTGACGCGGTTTGTCCGCACGGGAATGGACCGAGCGGTCAGAATGCTCGGTCCGTACTTCGAAAGCATTCATGACGATAGACATGAGTCGCAGTGGCCGATGAAACGGCTGAAACACTGCGCTCATCTGCTCGGGCGGAATGCCGGTCCCGCGGTCCAGGACAGCAATGCGGACCGACAGCTCGTCGCGCTCTGCGACCAGTTCGATGGTCTGCTCGCCCGCATAGCGCAGCGCATTGTCCAGCAGATTGCTGATCACCCGCCGCAGCGCCGACGGTGGCGCCATGAGCCGGCAGGGCTGCGGCATCACGCGCACGCGCACCGCGCCCGCCGGTGTAGCGGCGGTCAACTCGGTGAGCAAGGCCAGCAAGTCGATTTCTGCCGCGGCTTCCCGATTGATGCCTCGCGCGAGGTTGAGCGAGTGGCCGATCAAACGGTCCATTTCATCGATATCGGTCTCCAGCCTGGTAATGAGTTTGGGCGTCGGTTTTTCCTCCAGCAGCGCCAGGGCCACGCGCATGCGCGCCAAGGGCGTGCGCAAGTCGTGAGAAACCCCAGCGAGCAGCGTTGTGCGCCCCGCGAGGAGTTCGCGCACCTGCCGCGCCATTTCGTTGAAGCGATGCGCCAATGCGGCCAATTCTCTAGGCCCGGTTTCCGGCAACAACTCAGCCGTTTCGCCGCGCCCGACCTGGGCCGCGGCTTCCTCCAGTCGGGCGAGGGGCACCACCGAGCGCCGCGCCAGCCATGCGGCGGCGAGCAGCGCGAGCACCAGGCCGATGAGCGAAGACAGCACGATGGCGGTCAGCGGCTGTGACCCCGCGCGCCTTGCGGGAAATCCCACCCCAAGGCTGGTGTTGGCCGATGGCAGCGAGGCCCAATACCAAACCTCGCCGTCGATGACTTCGCGCACCAGATGTTGCGCGTACCCGGTTTTCGTGGCCAGGGCCTCTTCCAGGAAATACAGGTAGACCCCATGCCGCTCGTCGCGTCCTAGCACCAGCGGTCCGGCACGCAGCGCCAGCAGATAACTGCGCGCCAGTTCCTGTTCGAAATCAGGCCGGGTTGCCGGAGGAAGTTCGCTCCAGGTCTGTGCCGAGAGCACCATCAGGTTGGCCAGATCGTCCGTCGAGCGGCGCGCCATCGGTATGATCACGAACGCCGCCACTGCCGCGGCCATCAGCAATTCGAACACGATGAACACCAGGCCAAGCAGCAGTGCATTCTGTTGAGCAAGGCTGGGGTGCTTGCCCAACAAAGAAGTCTTCATGTCTGTTCGCCGCGTGGATTGAACAGGTAACCCTCGCCGCGAATCGTGCGCACGTAGGCCGGCGCGGCCGGATCGTCCTCGATCTTGCGCCGCAGGCGGGTCACGCGGATGTCGATGCTGCGATCGAATGGATCGCGGTCGTAGCCTTTCAACTGGCTCACCAGATCGTCGCGCGAGAGAACACGG
>JAPLRD010000230.1 GCA_026399375.1 Pseudomonadota bacterium | reverse complement strand
TTTCGCGCATGGCCGTGGCGCCGTTGGGGAAGGTGCGCAGTCGCGCATCGAGTTCCTGGCGGATCCCCAGGCTCTCCAGCACGCGCGCGAAATGGATGCCCGCGGTCGCTTTCTGCGGATCGGGGAAGTAGATCCCTTCGGCGGCGAGCAAGGTGCGCCGCAGCGCATCCGCGTTGTCGATCGCGGGGAGGGCGTCGCCCTCGCGCACGGCGACGCCGGTGCGCACGCGGCCGAGATCGGCGCTGCCTTCAGCCAGAACTTTTCCGTCCGCGGCCAGCCCGTCGATCAGCGCGCGGGTGAGAATGATGATGTCGGCCGCCGTGCCGCCCAGCAGTTTTTCCTTCATCGCGCCGACCGCGCCGAAGCTGCACTCCAGTTCGTAGCCGGTCTGGGCGCGAAATTCACCGGCCAGTCCGGTCACCACGCCTTGCGCGGCGCCGGCGCTCAATATCTTCAGTTGCATCCTATCGTCTCCAGGAACTCTATTCTTGCCTCAATCCACCTTGGCGCCGGAAATCTTGACGATGTTGGCCCACTTGGCGATATCTTCGCGCAGGTACTGTGCGAATTCGTCCGTGCCCATGCTCATCGGCGCCGCGCCCTGTTTGGCCCAGGCTTCTTTTACCTCGGGCGTGTTGACGATCCTGCGGATCTCCGCGTTCAGCCGCTCGACGATGGGTTTGGGCGTGCCCAGTGGCGCCATGATACCGAGCCAGATCACCGCCTCGTAGCCGGGCACGCCGGCCTCGGCCACCGTGGGCACTTCCGGCAGCACCGGAGAGCGCACCTTGCCGGTGCTGCCCAGGGCTTTCAGTTTTCCTGCGCGCACGTTCGGCGCCATGGTGGTGATGGCGTCGAACATCATCTGCACCTGGCCGCCGAGGACGTCGGTGCGCGCGCCCGAGCTGCCTTTGTACGGGACGTGGACGATATCGAGCCCCGCCATCGCTTTGAACAGTTCGCCCGCCATATGGTATGGCGTGCCGGGGCCGGATGAAGCGTAGTTCAGCGCGTGCGGCCTGGATTTCGCCAGCACGATGAATTCCGCGAGCGTATTCGCCGGCACGGAAGGATGCACCACCAGCAGCAGATCGGAATAGTTCACCGGCGCCACGGGCGCGAAATCGCGCAGCAGTTGGAACGGCTTGTTCGCGATCAGTGATTCATTGACGGTATGCGTATTGGACATCATCAGCAGGGTGTAGCCGTCGGGCGCCGATTTCGCCACGGCGTCGGTGCCGAGGACCGATCCGCCGCCGGGGCGGTCTTCGATGACGAACGGCTGCCCCAGCGCTTCCTGCAGGCGCTGGCCGACGAAACGTGCGTAAATGTCGGCCGGACCGCCGGCGGCGAATGGAACGATGATGCGGACCGGGCGGCTGGGGTAGTTCTGCGCGTTTGCGGGCAGCGCTGCAGCTGCGCAAAGGGCGGCTGCGATCAGATTTCTTGCCAATTGCACCATATTTGCGTTCTCCTCCTGTTGCCAGTGTTTGTACCCAGCTTTTCGGGCAGCACTGCCGTGAACCGTCCGGCTTTGTAGCACATGCCCGAGTTGCGCGTCCAGACCGCGCGCGAGGCAGCGATGCGCGGCAGGTACAATGCCGATGTTTCCGGCACAACCTCTTTCAACCGATCAGGAGCAAACCCATGTCAGAAGTTCAGATGGTCGATCCTCACAACGTGGTGATGACCGGGGAAAACTCGTTCATCCGCCTCTCCAACGACGGCGGCAAGACGATCGAAGACCGCGTCAGCCACTGGCGCGTGCTGTGGTCGCCGGCCGGGCAAGGGCACGCGCTGTTCATTGAGAGCCCGCTTACCGGCAAGAAGCCGCGGGTCTATACCGACAACGCCGCGGTAGCGCGCTTTCTGCAACGCACGATAGAAGTCATGCTCTACAAGGACTTCGCCTCCGAATCGCTGCCCCTGATCGACGCAGAATTCGAGCGCACGGGCAATTGCCTGAGCACAATGGAAGAGCGCATCGTTTCCGACGAGGACGAGATCATCCTCAGTTACTGGGATTTGATGGCGCCGTTCGTGCTCACCATGCCGCCCGGGGCGATGGACCGCCCGATCGGCGTCTATAGCACTTTTCTGCCGGCGCGCAGCGCACAGCTTTCGGTGAACAGCAATGTTGCCACGGCGAAGGTATTCCCGCAGGACCGGTTCGGCAAGCCCGGGTCCAGCTGCTGCCTGGCGTGGTCGGAGACCTGGACGCGGCCGATGGCGTAAATCCACCCGGTTACAGGCGGCCAAACCGCGGCCGAGGCAGGGGCAGCTATTCGCCCTCGACGCGCCGCGCTCCGAAATAACGCCTGGCCCAGTAGCGCTCGCGCAGGTCGGCGATGCCCACGGTCTGGCCGGGCCGGGGCGAGTGGATGAACTTGTTGTCGCCGATGTAGATGCCGATGTGCGAGACCGCATTGCGCAGATTGTGGAACAGCACCAGATCGCCCGTTTTCAATTCGTCCTTGGCGACCGACAAGCCGGTCTTGCTGATGGCGCGGGAATTGTGCGGCAGGATCAGTCCGCGCACCTCGCGGAACACGTGGTTCACCAGGCCCGAGCAGTCGAATCCGGTCTGGGGGCTGCTGCCGCCGCGGCGGTAGCGCACGCCGATGAGCTCGAGGGCGCGATCGATCACCGATTGGCCGCTGTCGCGACCGGCCGGGGCTGCGGGATCGGCGATTTCGGTCTGTGTCAGCGGGTCCGGACTATGCGGCACATCGGCGAGCGCGCCTTGAACGACCAGGGCGCAGGCGATCAGGCAGGCATGGATGGGCAATTTGAAATTCATGGTGGCGCAATATACCCGAAATGCGCCGATCAGGCGCTGGCGGCGATCAGGGGCACGTGCATTTCCGCAGCGCTTACGCCGGCATGCACGCCCAGGGTGAGGTGGCGCGGCTCGCCCAGGATCCAGTCCTTGATGGTGTAGTCGTCCTTCATGACCAGCGTGTAGTGGCCCAGGCGTTCGGCCAGGCGCGGATGGACCGGGCCCAGGCCGAACCAGCCTTGCGCGATCAGGTCGGCGCTGCGAAAGAGGCTGGCGCAATGGTCCAGCCGGGTTTGCACGTAGTGTTCGAAGGCGTCCTCCTTCCCGGGGTGGACGTAGCAATAGACGACGCGGCGCTCACCGCACAGCGGCAGCATCATGGTCTCGGCCAGCTGCGGGTGGTCGGCGAGTTCGATGCAGGCGGCTGTCGGAGAATCGATGAAGCCGTGGTCTGCAACGGCGATGACCAGGGTGTCGCTGCCCGCGATTTCGTCTAGAAACCGGGCAAAGGCCGCATCTATCCTGCGGAAGGCGTCCTGCAATTCGGGGCTCGCGCAGCCGTGGGTATGGGCGGCTGCGTCCAGGTCGTAGGTGTAGGCGTGGATGAATTGCCGCCCGTCGCCGCTGCACACGATCTCGGCGATGTTCGAGAACATTCCCGGCAGTTCCTGGTACGGTCTGCGCGCGGCCACGCCGCAATGCGTCACGTTGTAGTCCGAATCGATGATCTGCTGCGGCGAAACGACGTAGCTTTTGGCCGGAAGCCGGTCGAACATCGGTTCCGCGGTGTACACGCTGCGCGGGCTGATGCCCGATTTGGAAAAAGGTTCGCCGCCATGGCGCGCGCGAAAGCGCAGGGTGGCCGTGACGCAGCCCAGTTCCGGCAGCCACGCGGTCCAGCCGGTGAGGGCGTGCTGCTGCGGGCCGACGCCGGTGAGAAAGCTCGTCACCGCGGTGGCGGTGGTGGAGGGAAATACCGAGGTGAGGCGCGTCTTGAGGTGGCGCAGGAGCGTGCTGCCCGCGCCGTGTTCATTGAGGTAGTGATAACCCAGGCCGTCGAGCACCAGCAGCACGACGTTGCGCGCGCCCGCGATCTCCTGCGCCGGCAGCGCCTGCAGTTCCGGGTAAGCCGAAGCCTCTGCGCACGGCCTCGCGCCCAGGCCGCGCTCGATCGAGCGCATCAGGTTGACGATGCTGCCGCCTTGATAGTCGGGAAGTTCCATTTTCAGCTCCTTCGCAGGCGCGATATCAGGGCCCACTGAACGGCGACCGCCACCGCGGTGGCGGCCAGGAACGACACGGCCACGCTTTGTCGCGGCAACAGCATTGCCAGCGCAATGCAAAAGCTCGTGGTTGCGTAAAGGCCTCGGACCATGGCTTTGAGCAGGATCACGGCGAACGCGGGACCGGAGGTGCGATGCGAGAACACCGACAACACGATGGCGACCACCGGAAATACCGCGAACACGCCGCTCCATGAAGGCCCGATCGCCGCGGCGAGCGAGGTCACGGCGAGCGTGAGCCCGGCGCCGGCCAGCATGCGCAAGGGCAGCTCCCATCTGGGTATGCCGGCGGTCGATACCGGCGCCGAAAGGCGCGGAAAGAACTTAGGTGCCAAGACCAGGGTCAGCAGTGCGATGGTCAGCGAAGCCGGCAGGGTGGGCGCAAACGACGTCAGCAGCAGGGCGGCGATGCACCAGTTGGTCAATCCGGAGAGCATGGAAAGCCCGGGCGATCTGCGGGCGCAAACGCGCGCATAGGTGAGGATGTAGGCGACGGCGCAGAACACGGCGGCGAGCGATACGGTGGCGGCTGAGCTCGTAAAGGGCGCGCCATATTCCAGGGCCAGCAGGAACAGTATGGGCCCGGTCAGCACCGGAAACCCGGCCAGCCAACCGGCCACCTCCGGTCCCCAGCGCCGGCCGGCAAGCGAGATCAGGAGCAAAAAACCGGGGACGAGGAGCAGCTTGAGCGCGAGCATGGGCCGATGCTATAAGAACACGTAACAAAAGTCATTTTGTTGCGGCTCCAAATAAGCGCGCCCGGGCCCGGGCCGGCGCACTTGCAATCGACCGCATGCGGCCCCATATATCGCGTAAATATCCGCAGGAGCCGACATGAACGCCCATTCGTTTGAAACCGGAACCGAATCCTTCGAGCGCGACGTGCTGCAAGCGTCGGCGAAAGTGCCCGTGCTGGTCGACTTCTGGGCGCCCTGGTGCGCCCCCTGCAGGGTGCTGAAACCCATCTTGGAAAAGCTGGCCGCCGAATACCAGGGAAAATTCCTGCTGGCGAAAGTCAATTCGGATGAACACCAGGAGTTGTCCGCGCAATTCGGCGTGCGCAGCATTCCCAACGTCAAAGCCTTTGTCGACGGCAAGATGGCGGATGAATTCACCGGCGCGCTGCCCGAGAGCGGCGTGCGTGCCTTCCTCGACCGCCTGATCCCGACGCCGGGCGAAAAGCTGCGCCGCACGGCGCGCGTGCTGGTTGCGCAGGGTGATTTCGACGAGGCCGAGCGCCATCTGCGCAGCGCCCTCGAAATCGAGCCGGAGAACAAGGTGGCCCGGCTCGACCTGGTCGAATTGCTGCTGGCGAAGAACAGCCAGGCAGAAGCCGAGGCGGTATTTGCACCGATACCGGAACGCGAGCGCGACGAACGCGCGGACCGGATCTATTCCGCGATTTCTCGGTGGAAGAAAAGCCAGCAACTGCCCTCGATCGCGGAACTCGAATCCCGGCTGGCCGTGAATCCGGACGACCTGCCTTCGCGCGTGGCGCTGGGGGAGCGGTTGATCGCCGAAAGGCAGTTCGAGCCCGCGCTGGCGGCGTTGCTGGAAGTGGTCAGAAAGGACCGCGGCGCCCTGCGCACCAGCGCCCGCAAGCTGATGGTCGAAGTATTCAATCTCGCCGAAGGTCAGGACGAACTGGTCGGCACCTATCGCAAGTTACTGGCCGGCGCCCTGTACTGATTCCGCGCCGGCCCGGGTCGAGTCAAGTCAAGTCGGCGGCCGGTCTGCGAGGGAGGCTCCTTGGAGAGCCAGTAAACACGGGCATCTCCAGGCATTCTCCGGTGAAATTGTCGCGCCTTCAGTCCTGCGGAATCCCTGCTTCGCGCACGATCTGGCCCCATAACTGTATGTCGTTCTTCAGCATGGTGCCCATGGTTTCGGGCGCGGCCCACTCGGGCTGGAAGCCCTGCTTGTCGTATTGCGCGCGCACTTCGGGGTCGCGCAGCACCTGATTGAGTTCGCGCGAAAGGCGATCGACGATTTCGCGTGGCGTCTTCGGTGGCGCGAAGAGTCCCTGCCAGGGCGAGACGGTGACGCCGGGGAAGCCGGCTTCGGCCATCGTCGGGACATCGGGCGCGACGGCGACGCGCTGCGGCAGCACGGTGGCGAGGATGCGCAGCCGCCCGTCCTTCACGTGCGCGAGCCCGGCGGAGATGGGCACGAAGTCGAGTTGCACCCGGCCGGCGATCAGGTCGGGAATCGCCTGTGCCGCGCCCTTGTACGGAACGCGCACCATGCTGACGCCGGCCGACTTCATCAGCTGGGCGGCAAACATGAACTCGGTCAGATTGCTGGTGGCGAAATTCAGCTTGTCGGGATTCGCGCGCGCGTGGGCGACGAACTCGGTCACCGTCTTTGCCGGCACATCGGGGTGCACGAACATGCAGAAGGCATAGCGGCCGACGAGTCCGACCGGCGTGAAATCGCTCTCCGGGTTGAAAGGCGGGACCTTGCGCATCACCGCCACCGACACCATGGTGGAACTGCCGCCGAAAAAGAGCGTGTGGCCGTCGGGCGCAGCGTTGACCACCGATTGCGCCGCAATGGCGCCGTCGGCGCCGGGCCGGTTCTCGACGATGACCGGCTGGCCGAGCGCGCGCGAGAGTGCCTGTTGGATGGTGCGCGCCGTCGTGTCCACCGGGCCGCCGGCGAGGAAGGGCACGACGATGCGCACCGGTTTCGACGGATAAGCGCTCTGCGCGAACGCGGTGCCGGAGAGGGCGAGGGCGAACGTGAACGCCGCAAGGACTCGCAGTGCCGCTTTCATTGTCACGTTCCTAAGCGGCGCGCAGCGCGCGGCCGTCGGCGGCGAGCAAGCCGGCCGCGACGAGGCCCTGGCGGATGCGTTGGATTTCTTCAGCCGGGAGCTTCATCAGCGGCGGGCGCACCGCGGCGCATTCCAGCTTGCCCATCAGCACCAGCGCTTCCTTCATGCGGTTGTGCATGTCGGTGCGCGGGTCGGCGTAAAAGAGCGTCGAAGTGGCGCGGATGCGCGTGTTGAGTTCGCGCGCGGCGACGAGGTCGTTCGCCTGCAGCGCGCGGTAGAGGCGCGCCTGCAGGTCGGCGATGACGCTGCCGCTGCCCGAAAGCAGGCCGTTGCAACCCATCACCATCGAGCTGAAAAGCCAGGAACTGTGGGTGGACAGCACGTTCACCGGGCGCGGGAGCGATTGCAGCGTGCGGATATGCTGCTCGTGCTGTTCCGGGTTGGCGCAGCCGTCCTTGATGGCGCGCACGCTGGGCACGGCTTCGCAGATCTTGAGCAGCGTGGCCAGCGGGTAGCCCATTCCGCCGGCGAGCGGATACTGGAAAATGATGATGGGCAGGTCGCTCGCATCGGCGATGCGGCGGAAATGCTCCACCACCATGTCGGCACGCTGGCCGTTGCGGAAAATATTCGGCGGAAACACGAGCAGGCACGAGGCACCGCCATCGGCCGCCATGCGCGCGATGCGCGCGGCGTCCATGCTGCCGTCGGCATAGACGCCGTTGACGATGGGCATGCGTTCGCCCACGGCCTCCTGCGCCAGCGCGAGCACCCGGCGCTGTTCGTCGAAGGTGCAGGACGAGACTTCGGTCGAATGCGCGTTGAGCGTGATGGCGGTCACGCCCTCGACGCCGGCGACGTCCTGCGCGTGGCGCTTGAACGCCGCGTCGTCAATGGAAAGGTCGCTCTTGAACGGCAGCAGGATCGCGGGAATGACGCCTTGTGGTACGTAGGTGGCGAAACGTGGCATGGTGACTCCTAGCTATTCAGATGGTTGCAGGCGCGGACGCCGGTCGGTCAGCCGCAGTGTGTCATACGATCGATGGAGCGCGCTCTATGCGGGCAAGCGCGCATTTTCCGCCCTCACACTGTGGTCGGTCAACCGGCAAGTTCGAGCGTGCGCGAATCGGCTGCGGCCGTGTACCGGCAGTGCCCGGGGTATTGGTCGTGGCATACTACGCGCTGTGGCGCAAACGCTTGCAGAAAGGCGATCGCGCCAGCCAATCTTGCCGGAGATCTCATGGAAATTCGCGGCCTCATTCCCGCCACGCTCACTCCATTCACCAAAGACAACCAGGTCGATCTCGCGGCGCTCGCCAGCCATGTGCAGCGGGTCGCGTCGGCGAGCGGTTTGTTCGGCATCGCGGTCAACGGTCATGCGGGCGAGGTGCTGGCCCTGAGTTCGGAGGAGCGCGAGTCCGTCGTGCGCGCGGCACGCGCGGCGCTGCCGCGCCAGCTCAAACTCATCGCCGGCATAGAAAGCCATTCCATCGACGGCCTGGTGCGCGAGGGCGTGCGCGCGAAGCAGGCGGGCGCAGACATGCTGCTGGTGATACCGCCTTTCGACATTCGGATATTCCGGCACCTCGCGCACGACGCAGCGGCTTCATTTTCGGTGTTCGAGCGGCTCGAGCGCGAGGTGGGCCTGCCGATGATCGTGTTCCAGTATCCGGAGGCCGCCGGCTGCGCCTATTCGATCGATGCGCTGCGGCGCATCGTCGAGCTTCCAAGTGTCGTCGCGATCAAGGCGTCCGCCGGCTCCACCACCAAGTATGCGGAGCTGCACGATGCACTGGGCCGGCGCGCCGCCCTGCTGGCCGCGTCGGACGCGCCATCCCTGCTCGGCATGCTGCTGCACGATGCGCCCGGGGCGCTGATCGGCATCAGCGTCGTCGGCACACAGCAGTGGTCGGACCTGGTGCGCGAGGCGACCTCCGGTTCGGCGCAAATCGCGAAGGAGCTCCACAACAGCTTCGCCGTGCCGCTGATGCGCGCGATCTTCGAGTACCACCTGCACCGCACGCCGACCTGTCCGTTCGGTGCGACCAAGGAGGCGCTGGTGCAGCTAGGCGAATTCTCGTCCGCCTGGGTGCGGCCGCCGGGCGTCAACGTCGCCGAGGCAAAGCGCGGCGAAATCCGGGCGGCACTGCTGCAGGTGGGGTTGCTCGAAGGGCAGAATGCCGGAAGCGCCGCGCAGGCTGTCGCCGTTTGAACCTTGCCTTCCAGGAAGAAACTTGGAGGCCATTGCAAAATTGACTGTCATTCCGAGGCCAGAGGCCGAGGAATCTGCTTTTTCCGTGGATTCAGAAGCAGATTTCTCGCTGCGCTTGAAATGACAATTTATGGAATCTTCATTCTGAAATACGCTCTTGGGAGAAAGTTGTGAACCAACAGTCTATGCGTCGCGTTGTGGGATGCTTACTTGCCGCCGTGTTCTCGCTCGCAGCGGGATCGGCTGCGGCACAGTCCTACCCGAACCGGCCGATCAAGCTCGTCGTGCCCTATTCGGCCGGCGGGCCGGTCGATGTCACTGCGCGCATCGTCAGCGACCGGCTGGGTGAGGTGTTGCAGCAGCGGGTCATCGTCGAGAACCGCGCCGGCGGCAACGCGGTGATCGGCGCCGACTATGTGGCCAAATCGGCGGCCGACGGCTACACGCTACTGGTCGCCGCGCCGGCCTTCACCACCAACATGAGCCTGGTGAAGAACATCACTTACGACGCGGTGAAGGATTTCGTCGCGGTTGCCTGGTTGACGGACCAGCCCTTGTTCGTAACCGTGCATCCGTCGGTGCCCGCGACCAGCATTCCGGAATTGATCGCGCTGCTCAAGGCCAATCCGGACAAGTACAACTACGGCACCTCGGGCGCCGGCGGTCCGCAGCATCTCTTCGGCGAAATGTTCAAGACGGCCACGGGAACCAAGATCACCCACATCCCGTACAAGGGCGCGGCGCCCGCGTCAACGGCGTTGCTTGCCGGCGAAACGCAGATCTCCTTCAGCACACCGACCAATACTTTTCCGTTGGTGAAGGCGGGAAAACTGCGCGCGCTTGCAGTGAGTTCGGCAAAGCGCTCGGTCTTCGGCCCCGATCTCCCCACCATGGGTGAGCTCGGTTACAGCGGCTTCAATTATTCTTCCTGGATCGGCGTGCTTGCACCCGCGGGCACGAGCCGCGACATCGTGCAGCGGCTGCACGAGGCGGTGGCAAAGGTGCTCGCGGAAAAAGAAGTGCGCGACAAGTTTTTCACGCAGGGGATGGATGTGATGGCAAGTACGCCCGAGTCGTTTGCCGAGTTCATCAAGAACGACGTCGCGCGCTCGGCGAAGATCGTCAAGGACAACGCCATCCAGTCGGAGTAGGGCGCGGGCCGCACGCCGCGCGCCTTTAGCGGGACAGCGCGTCGGTGCCTGCGCTGGCGACGGCCACGCGCCCCGAAGTCATGGCCCAGGCGAGGTGCAGGCCGTGCCCCTTGAGCATCAATCCGCTCTGGCCGGTTCCGCCCGCAGCATAGAGGCCGGGTATGGCGCTTCCTGTGCTATCGAGCACGCAGCCGCGTGCGTCGATGGCGGCCCCGCCTTCGGTTACCGTGAGCATGGCCTGGCAGGGTCCGAGGGCGAAAATGCGGCCGGACAGATGGCTCGCCGCCTGCGCAAATCGCGCCGCATCGAAGCCGAGCTGCGCTGCCAGCGCATTCGCGCCGGCACCCCAGTGCACCAGGTCCGGCCGGCCGCGTTCGTAGTCGCGGAAATAGGCGAACGCGATGCCGGGCGCGGTCGACATGAAATGGGGATAGCGGGAAAAGCGCGCGGCGAGTGCGGCGTCTCCGACCACGAAACCGGTGGCGCCCGGGCGCAGCGCCAGGACTTCACCCGCCTTGCTGCTCGCGCCTGCCAGTTCTCCGCTGGCATCGACCAGCACCGCACCCGCTTCGAACAACGCGTCCGAAGGCGACATGTGCGCGACGAGCAACTGCTTCGCCAGCATGCCCAACAGCGCAGGCGGGGCGTGGCGGATGAACGCGGCGCCGAACAGGCGCAACCAGCGCCAGTCCGGCAACGAGGCGATCCACGGCAGCGAGCGTGCGGCGACGAAACGCAGCTGCGGCCCGAACACGCCGTCCATGCGCTTCATCCCCGCGCCCGCCCGCAGCGCCATCAGGTGCCCGTCGCCGGTGCTGTTTGCGTTGATGGGAATGGCCGCGGCCTGGGCGCGGGTGAGGTGCTGTGCGCGCAGTTCGGCCGACGCGCTGTAGTCGCCCGAGGCAAGGACCACGCTGCGGGCGCGCAGCGCCTGCGCGCCCCCTTCGGACTGATAGCGCGCCCCGCGCACTTCCCCGTTCTCCATGATCAATTCGGTCGCGCGCGCGCCGTGACGGAACTCGACGCCGAGGCGCCGCGCTTCGCCCGCCATTACCTGCAGGTAGATGCGCCCCGCCGGCACGGCGTTGTGCATGCGCGGCACCCGGTTCGGCGGCTCGGGGAAGGGGCCGAGGAAGATGACGCCGATGCGTTCCAGCCAGTCGATGGTGGCGCCGGAATTGCGCGCCAGCATCAGGCGCAGGTGCAGCGTGTCATCCGACTGGGGATGCGCGAGCAGCATGTCCTCGGCAAAGGCCTCGGGCGTGTCGAAAATGCCGGCCTTGCGCTGCAGGCGCGTGCCCGCCGCCGCAATCGAACCGACCGACCAGGAGGTCGTGCCGGTCAGGTCGCGCAGCTTTTCCAGCAGGACGACGCGCGCGCCTGTTTCCGCCGCGGCACAGGCTGCGGCCAGTCCGGCGCCGCCCGCGCCGACGACGACGACATCGCAATCCGTTTCGCTATTTGGCATTTCGATCCAACCGATCCAACGTTAGGGTGTTCAATCCCGACTCTCGGTAACATAAGTCACATACGCCAGGCGGGCCTGCGGCTAGAATAACCGCCATGATTGATCGAAGCAATTTCCATCCTTTCGCCGTTCTCGCGGGCATCGCGCTGGCCGCGGCGCTGGCCGCGCCCGCTGTCGCTGCCGACGCGCCCGCACTGAAGACCGTGAGCGTCCAGTACCGCGAGGTCGATCAGACCTACGCCGCCGAAGGCGTGGTCGAAGCGGTCAAGCAATCCACCGTGGCGGCGCAGATATCCGGCCGCGTGGTGGCGGTGAATTTCGATGTCGGCGACCGGGTCAAGCAGGGGCAAGTCATCGTGCGCATCGATGCCACGGAGGTGAACCAGGCCTATGCCGCTGCGCAGGCGCAGGTGGCGCAGGCCGACACGACGCTGCGCAACGCCAAGGCGAATTTCGAGCGCACGCAAAAGCTGGTTGAACAGAAGTTCGTCAGCCCGGCGGCCCTGGACAAGGCGCAGGCAGACTATCTTGCGGCGCAGGCGCAGCGTGCCGCGGCCGAAGCGGGCGGCGGCCAGGCCGCGGCGACCAAGAGCTATGCCAGCGTGGTCGCGCCCTACAGCGGCGTGGTCTCGGCACGCCATGTCGAGCTGGGCGAGATGGTCCTGCCGGGCAAACCGCTGATGACCGGGTTCGATCCGGGCGAACTGCGCGTAACGGCGAGCATGCCGCAATACCAGCTGGACGCGGTGCGCAAGCTCGCGAGCGCCAGCATCGAATTCCCGGCGCTGAACAAGCGCATTCAGTCGTCCCGGATGGCGATCCTGCCGGCAGCGGATTCCCAGACCCACACGACCCAGGTGCGTCTTGATTTGCCGCGCGGCATCGAAGGCCTGTACCCGGGCATGTTCGCGCGCGCGCATTTCGCCGTGGGCAAGTCGAAGAAGCTGCTCATCCCGTCGTCTGCGGTGGCGATGCGCAGCGAAGTGGCCGGTGCCTACGTGGTGGCGGAGTCGGGCGAGATCCGGTTTCGCCAGTTGCGCCTGGGCGAGAAGGCAGGGGAGCAGGAAGTGGAAGTGCTCGCCGGGCTCACGCCGGGAGAAAAGCTTGCGCTCGACCCGATCGCCGCGCTGGCGGCGCTGAAGCGCGGCAAGTAGAAAAAGATTTCACCGCAGAGGACGTAGAGAAATGCGGTCGTTTGCGCGGTATCACGCGTTCACCCGCCCCCGGTGCGCGCGTTTGACTTGGCCAGGCGCCTTCATTTCCTCTGCGTCCTCTGCAGTTCAACCTTTTCTTGCGGGACCATCCTTTTGACCATGGGCATCTCCGGACGCATCAGCAAGCTCTTCCTGCAATCGCAGATGACCCCGCTCATCGCGCTGATCGCGCTGCTGCTCGGCGCGTTCGCGGTGCTGGTGACGCCGCGCGAGGAAGAGCCGCAGATCAATGTCACCATGGCGAACGTGCTGATTCCGTTCCCGGGTGCATCGGCGAAGGACGTCGAGTCGCTGGTGACCACGCCCGCGGAACAGGTGCTCTCGCGCATCACCGGCCTGGAGCACATCTACTCCGTGACCAAACCCGGCATGGCGGTGCTCACGGTGCAGTTCAAGGTCGGCGAAGACCGCACGCAGGCCCTGGTGCGGCTGTACGACACCATAGAATCGAACAAGGACTGGGTCTCCCCGGCGCTGGGCGTGGGCGAGCCCATCGTCAAGCCGATGGGGATAGACGACGTGCCCATAGTCAGCCTCACCCTGTGGACGGCCGATCCGGCACGCGGCGCCTATCAGCTGCAGCAGATCGCGCACGCGGCCGAAGTCGAACTGCAGCGCGTCCCCGGCGTGCGCACGGTGGCGACCATAGGCGGCGCGCAGCGCGCGCTGCGGGTGCTGCTCGACGTCGAACGGCTGCACGCCTGGAAACTGACCTCGCAGGACGTGCGCATGGCGCTGATCGGCGCCAACGCCGCCATGCCCTCGGGCAGCCTGGTGGACGGAAACCGCGAAACCCTGATCGAAACCGGACAGTTTCTCGTTTCGGCGAACGACGTGAAGCGCCTGGTCGTCGGCGCAAGCCGTGACAAGACGACAGGCCGGCCGATCTATCTCGAAGACGTGGCCGAGGTGCAGGACGGCCCCGAACTCCCGACGCATTACGTCTGGTACGGCAACGGTGTCGCCGGCAGCGGCAAGGCGCGCGGCGAGTTCCCCGCCGTGACCATCGCCGTGGCGAAGAAGCCGGGCGAGAACGCAGTGGACGTCGCCACGCGCCTGACGCGCAGGGTAGAACAGTTGAAGGGCAGCGTGATTCCGGAAGGCGTGGAAGTCTCGCTCACACGCAATTACGGCGAGACCGCCAACGACAAGGCGCAGAAGCTGATCCAGAAGTTGATATTCGCGACGCTGTCGGTGGTGGCGCTGGTGTGGGTGGCGCTGGGCCGGCGCGAAGCCGTGATCGTCGGTGCAGCGGTGATCCTGACCCTCGCCGCGACGCTGTTCGCCTCCTGGGCCTGGGGCTTCACGCTCAACCGCGTGTCGCTGTTCGCGCTGATTTTTTCCATCGGCATCCTGGTCGACGACGCCATCGTGGTGGTGGAGAACATCCACCGGCGCAGCGTGCTGTCGAAAGATTCGCTGGCCGCCATCATTCCCGACGCCGTGGACGAGGTCGGCGGCCCGACCATACTTGCGACCTTCACCGTGATCGCAGCCCTGCTCCCCATGGCCTTCGTCAGCGGATTGATGGGGCCCTACATGAGCCCGATTCCGATCAACGCCAGCATGGGCATGGTCATTTCGCTCGCCATCGCCTTCATCGTCACGCCCTGGCTGGCGCTGAAGATGCTCAAGCCGCACTCAGGCCACGGCGCGGAGGGGGCGGAGACCGGCTCGCTGCGCCTGTTCCGCCGCGTCATCGGCCCGTTCCTCGGCGGCGCGAAGGGCGGAGGCGCGCGCATCAAGCTCTACACCGGAATTCTGGTCCTGATACTCGGCGCGGTGTCGCTCGCCGGGCTGAAGCTGGTGGTGCTGAAAATGCTGCCCTTCGACAACAAGTCGGAACTGCAGATCGTGGTGGACATGCCTACCGGCACGCCGCTCGAACGCACCTCGGCCGCGCTGCAGGAAATGGGTGCCTATCTGGCGACGGTAAAGGAGGTCACGGATTACCA
>JAPLRD010000058.1 GCA_026399375.1 Pseudomonadota bacterium | reverse complement strand
CGCTTTTAGGAACTGGGCAACACGGGGGGAAGTCCTTAACGGCGCTCTCTCCTTGTTGCGCTGCGCTATTAGTCAGTGCGCCGCGGCGGGCGTGCCGTAGCCCATGGTTCCCGACAGCGGCGACATCAGCCGCTGCGGCGGCACAAAGCCGAAATGCCGGTACACCGGCGCGGCGAAAGTCCCCGCGTCCAGGCAGACGATGGCGTCGCTCTTCGCCTGCTCACGCACCGCCTTCACCACCAGCGCGAAATCCACACCGTCTTCCGCCTTGCGCTGCGGCCAGGCGGTGAAGGCTTCGCGGATATCCTGCAGGCGTCGCGCCCAGGCGGCCCTCTCCTTCGCAATCGCCGGCCTTGCAGCAGGCGTGAGCACGCGCACGAGTTCGACCGGATCGCATACCAGTCCGAAATCCGCGGCGAAATGCAGCCCGACCATATGATCGTCTGCGCAGGCATGGACGAAAGTCTGCGCCGGCCGCGGCAGATCGGGGAACGTGTAGCCCTGGCTGGTGATGTCGCCGAAGCGCGTGCCCAGCGCGAGGATCAAATCGCTTTCGCGGAACGCCTCGATCTGCGTCTTCGGATTCGCGAGTCCGAGTTCCCCGGCGTAGAGCGGATGCAGATTCGAAAAAATGTCGTGGCGCCGAAACGAAAGCGCGACCGGAATCTGCCACGCCTCTGCCAGTGCGGCGAGGGCTTCGCGCCCCCCCGGCGCCTCGAACCCGCCTCCGGCGACGATCAGAGGACGTTTCGCAGTTTCGAGCAAACCCAGCAATTGGCGCACCGTCGCGTCATCGGGCCTGGTGACCGCGTGTTCGCGCGCCCTCCATTGGGGCTGCGCGACCGTTTGCTGTTGCAGGTCTTCCGGAATCACCAGCACCACCGGCCCCGGCGTGCCGGTCGTCGCAAGGCGGATCGCCTTGAACGCCGCTTCGGCCATCTGCCCCGGATCGGTCACCTCGAACACCCATTTTGCGATCGTGCCGTACATGCGCTGGTAGTCGATCTCCTGGAAAGCTTCCCGCCGCAGATCGGCCCGCGGAATCTGCCCCACGATCAGGATCAGCGGAATCGCGTCCTGCTGCGCCGTGTGCACCGCGATGGAGGCGTTCGTCGCGCCCGGGCCGCGGCTGACCAGAACCACCCCGGGCCGTCGGGTGAGCCTGCCGTCGGTCACGGCCATGAATCCGGCGCCGGCCTCGTGGCGGCAGGTCACCACATCGATGCCCGGAAAATCGCAGAGGGCATCGAGGATGCCGAGATAGCTTTCTCCGGGAACCAGGAATACCCGGTCTATGCCGTGATTCTGAAATACGGAAAGGAGCGCGTGAGAAGAAGTGATCATCTTTTTGGTGTGTGGGGGGAATGCAAATCGAACCTAAAAAAACGCAGCGGGTTCGTCGGAAATATAAATGTAACAGCTATCGGCGTGGCGGTAATTGCACTACTCGCTGCGCAGCGCTTCCAGCGGATCGAGGTAGGCCGCACGCCGTCGGGGATCGGGTAGTCTTTAAAATCCGCGATTATGCGCGCCGCACGCCCGGACGGGAATTCATCGCCCCGCAGTACCCGCCGCTGCATGCCAGAGCGCCACGTCCGGCTCTCTGCAGAGCTGCATCAATTGCCGCCAGGCGGCGTCCACGTTCGCAGCGGCAGCTTCGCTCAAGCCCTCCCCCAGTTCGAAGCGCTCTCCGCACACGCACAATACGAACGACGGCGGGGGCGCCTCGCCTTCGAACTGGCGGTAGACGTCGAGCACGCCCTGCGGCGGCAGATTGTGCGTGCTGCTCGTGCTTCTGCTTTCGTTCGCAGTGGACGACGGGGTGATCGGATAAAACCGGAATGGCGCCGGCGTATTGCAGCCGGCGTCGATGAACAGGGCCAGCGTCCTTCCCTGCAGATCGAGCGCATGTTCGATCTGCAGCTGATAGTCGTCTATGAGTTCGAATACGCCCGCCCGCGCTTCCGCGGCGAGCCAGGTCGAGAGGCGCTCCAGCAGCAGCGGGCCGATGGCGTCATCGCCCCGGCTGCGGTTGCCGATCGCGAATATGACCGCAGCAGGTTGCATCAACCGGCCGGCCGCACGAGCGAGCCGTCGCCGTTCCTGCTGAGGGAGTCGACAACGCCGCCTGCTGCGTCGACCAGCTCTATCGCCAGCGGCATCTTGCCTATCGCATGCGTGGCGCACGACAGGCAGGGATCGAAACAACGAATCGCCACCTCGATGTGGTTCAGCAAACCCTCGGTGATTTCCTTTCCCTGCAGATAGCGTTTGGCGACATGGCGGATCGCCTCGTTCATCGCCTGGTTGTTGTGCGTAGTGGACACGATCAGGTTGCACATGGTCACCAGATCGTCCTCGTCGACGCGGTAGTGGTGAATCAGCGTGCCGCGAGGCGCCTCGATCACGCCTATGCCCTCCATGGCCCGTTCGCCGGTGTGGGCAAGGTCGGCGCCCAGGATATCGTCGTCGTGCAGCAAATCCTTGATGGTTTCCGCAGCGTGAAGCATTTCTATCATTCGCGTCCAGTGATAGGCCAGCGGCGCGTGCATGGGCGCACCGCCGCAGTAATCCACGAATTCGCGCCTTTCGATCTCCGCCAGCGGTGTCGGAATGCGATCGCAATTTTGCACCCGCGCCAGCGGGCCCACTTTGTACCAGCCGTCTTCCTTGCCCAGCGCGGTGAAAAACGGGAACTTCATGTAACTCCAGGGTTTGACTTCCTCCTGCATGTATTGGGAGTAGTTTCGATAATCGACGCTGTCGAACAGAATGCCGCCGTTGCTGTCGCGGGCGCGCAGGCTGCCGTGATAGAAATCGAGATCCCCGCCGGCCCCGACCAGGGACATCAGATTCGACCTGCAGATGCCGAAGCTGTTGTACAGGCCCGGATTCTGCGCGTGCAGTTCCTTGATGAGGTGCACCGCGTCGCGGCTCCAGCCTACGATCTGGTAGATGTCCTTCAGCAGCAAATCGCGTTCTTCGCGCGTCACCGCCTTGTTCACGCCCCCCGGAATGGACCCGGTGCCGTGCACGCGCTTGCCCGCGGTGATGCGTATCACTTCCTGGCCGAATTTCCGCAGCAGCACCCCGCGCCTGGCGGTTTCAGGGTGGGCCTGCGCCACGCCGACAATGTTCCGCTTGGACACGTCGCTGTCGAAGCCGAACAGGAGATCCGGCGCACCGAGATAGAAGAAATGCAGGGCGTGGGATTGCAGCATCTGGCCGTAATGCATGAGGCGGCGGATCTTCTCCGCCGTGTGCGAAAGCCTGGTCGCGCCGACTACCTGGTCGAGCGCTTTGGACGCCGCCAGATGATGGCTTACCGGACAGATGCCGCACAGGCGCTGCACCATCACCGGAACCTCCCAGTACGGACGGCCCTGAATGAAGCGCTCGAAGCCGCGGAACTCCACGATGTGCAGTCTCACCTCGCGCACCTGGTTGCGATCATCGAGCAAAAGCGTCACCTTGCCGTGGCCTTCGACACGCGACACGGTATCGATGGCGACGCGGCGCAACGATTCACGGTTCTCTGCAGTTTCCAATTGGTAGCTCATTTTGGCGACCTTCAGGTTCTGTTTCGATTTGAGGGGATGACTCCCCTCAAACTCCCCCAAATCGGGGGGCATTTCGGTAATGCCGAAATGGCCTCTTAGTCATATTGAATCAGGCCGTGGCCCAGTTCCGGTTCGCGTCCGGCAAGCAGATCGTTCAGCACTTTCCAGATGGCGTCTGCCGAAGGCGGACAACCCGGGATGAAATAGTCCGGCAGCTCGGGGTCGTTTGGAATCATCCCGTTGGCGATTCCCACGCTGGTGTGATAGACCTCTTGCAGAATGAGTTGCAGGTTGAGGTGATTGCGCTGCGCCGGAAGACCGCCGTTGATGGCGCAGGCGCCGAGCGCGATCAGGGTCTTGCACTGGCGGCGGAACTCGCGCAGTACGTGCACGTTTTCACCGTTGCACAAACCACCCTCGATGATGCCGATATCGCAGGCCCCCAGGATCTTGACGTCCGTCAGCGGCGTACGATCGAATTCGATCAACTCGAGCAGATCGAACAGCCGTTCGTCGATGTCTAGCAATGACATGTGGCAGCCGAAGCAGCCTGCGAGCGATGTCGTGGCGACTTTGAGTTTGCGTTTCGCAGCGATATCCATGGTCAATCCTTCGCAGCGGTGCCGTCCGCCTTCACATACGCCGAAATCGGCTTCAGATCATAGGTCCTCTTGCCTATCGGTACTGCGAATCCCTTGTCTTTTCTGAGAATGACGCCCACCGGACAGATCCGGGCCGCCTTGTCTTCCAGGGTGAGGTCCGTATCGGCGAGCCGGCCGGACTTGGCGTTGACGATAAGATGCGTGTTCATGCCCCGCCCGGAGAGCGCAAACACATTCTTCTTGTCCACGTCGCGGCTGGCGCGCACGCACAGCGAACACAGGATGCAGCGGTTGAAATCGAGCAGCAGGTCCGGGTGCGAGGCATCAAGGGGCCGGCTCGGAAAAAAGGGAACAAAATGCGTCGACATCATGCCCAGTTGGTAGGCGGTGGCCTGCAGCGTGCAGTCGCCGCTTTTTTCGCAGGACGGGCAGAAATGATTGCCTTCGACGAACAGCATCTGCGTCAGCATCCGGCGCTCGTCGTTCAGCGCTTTGGTATCGCTTTCGACCTCCATTCCGTCTTGCGCCAGCGTGGTGCAGGAAGCGGTCTGACGCCCGCCCACCTTGACCGTGCACAGCTTGCACGATCCGTGAGGCTTGAATTCCGGGTGATAGCACAGGTGCGGGATATAGACGCCGACGGCCTGCGCCGCCTGCATGATGGTCTGCCCGTCGGAAAATGGAATTGACTTGCCGTCAAGTGTGAAATTCGCGCTCATTTCTGTTCTCCGGGCACCGTAGTGAAATGCGCCCCGGCATCGTCGCGCCCGGTCATCTGCCGCGCCTTTCTCAGTGCCCGGTCCAGGTCGAAGGCGGGCTCGAATTCGGTGTGCTGCAGGCGTTTCTCATAGGCAGGACGGAACTTGGCGATGGTGTCCAGCACCGGATTGCAGGCCGAATGCCCCAGCCCGCAGTGGCTCATCGATTGCAGGAGGTGGTTCAGCTTTTCGATCTCCGCCAGATCATAAAGCGAACCATGGCCGTTGTTGAGCTTGTCCATGAGTTTCTTCAATAGCGACGTTCCCACCCTGCATGGCGTGCAAAAACCGCAGCTCTCGTGGGCGAAGAAGTGCACGAAATTGCGCGCAACCTCGAACATGTCGCGGCTGCGGTTGAAAATCATGAAGGCGCCGGCGGTGGGCAGGTCCTCGAAGGCGATGCGGCGGCCGAATTCCGGTTGTGAAACACAGATGCCAGACGGACCGCTTACCTGCACCGCCTGCGCGTCCGCGGCGCCGCAAGCTTCGAGCACTTCGCTTACGCTTACGCCGAATGGATACTCGTACAACCCGGGCCGGGCGCAATCGCCGGAAACGCTCAGTATCTTGGTCCCGGCCGAGGCGGGCGTGCCTATTGCTGAGTACCATGCACCGCCGCGCTTTGCGATCAGGCAGGCCGCGGCAAAGGTTTCGACATTGTTCACCACCGTCGGCTGGTCAAGATAGCCGTGGGTGACGGGAAACGGTGGGCGATTGCGCGGGGTGCCCCGCTTGCCCTCCAGCGATTCGATCAGAGCGGACTCTTCGCCGCAGATGTAGGCGCCTGCGCCCAGATGAACTTCGATGTCGAAATCGAATCCGGGCCGCCCCAGTATGCCGTCTCCGAGGAGCTTGCCTTGCCGCCTGCGAGCCAGTACGGCATTGATCTGATCGAGGAGGTAACGGTATTCTCCGCGCAGGTAAAGCATGCCGCGCTGCGCTCCCGTGGCCAATGCGCAAAGCGTCATGCCCTCGAACACAGCATCCGCATAGGAAGCAAGCAGCACGCGGTCCTTGAATGTACCCGGCTCGCCTTCGTCGGCGTTGCAAACGACGTAGCGCGCTTTGCCTTGCGCATTGCGGCAGGCCTCCCATTTCAGGCCGGTTCCGAACCCCGCGCCGCCACGCCCGCGCAGGTTCGATGCCTTGATCTCGGCAAGAAGCGCATCCGCCCCGCGGCCCAGGCCCGCCACGAGCGCATCCCCTGGCGCGAGTTCGCTGGCCAGCAGGATATCTTTGCGCAGTATCTGGTCATCCACGTGGAAATACTTGCGCGGCCAATCGGCGAGCGGCGTCTTGCTGCGGATGAGCTCGCAAATTTCGTCCACACGGGCCCGGGTCATGTGGGTGATCGCGTAACTGTTCACCAGCAGCGCCGGCCCCTGGTCGCACATGCCCGTGCAAGAGGTGCTGTCGACGCTTACCAGGCCGTCCTCGGACGTCTTGCCGCGCTCCACCCACAGTTGTTCGCACATGTAATCGAACAACTCGATGCTACCCAGCATGCGGTCGGTGATGTTGTCGCTGAAAAGTACGCGGTAACGGCCGCGCGGACGGGAATAGAGGAAGGAATAGAACCCCGCGACTCCTTCTATCTTCGTTCGCGGCAGATTCAGTTCGCTCTGAAGGAGATCGACGGCCTCGGGAGAGATCCAGTCGCAGGCTTCCTGGATTTCGCGCAGCATCTGCAGAACGTAATGCGGATTTCCCCGATAGCGCCCGATCGTCGCGGAAACGGCTTCCGCGACCGAGCCCGAGCCCGAGCCCGATGTTACGGTCATGGTGGCCCCTTTGCTTAGTCCCTACTGAGGCTAAGCTACGCGCAACTGCTTCAGGACGTTTGATTTTGATCAATAGAAGCAAAGCAAGGGCGGCGCGCGGCTACAACTGGATAACCGGGTTTCTTTTCGGATACGGGGAGAAGCGCTGCCTGCGCCAGGCCTGTTTCAGACCGCGCAAAAAGAAGGCCGCTTCAGGGAGTATTCAGACGGGTCTTGTGCCGCAGGATCTGATCAACGCGCCGGCTGCCCGCGCGCGCTGATCCATGCGCTTACCTTTCGCTGCGATTCCGCAATCTGCTCCGGCGTCATCAGCTTTTCCACCGTCTGACGATTCTTGCGCGCTGACCGGTCGCCGTTCGCCTCGGCCAGACTCCACCATTTATGCGCTTCCGGATAATTTTTCGCCACGCCCTGCCCTTTCGCATACATCAGGCCGAGGTTGTATTGCGCAATTTCGTCCCCCTGGGCTGCGGCTTTTTCGTACCAGAGCACAGCCAGCCTGGCGTCCCGCGTCACGCCGTCGCCGTTGTCGTACATGAGCGCCAGATTGTTCTGCGCCAGCACGAAACCCTGCGCAGCCGCTTTCTCATACCAGGACACGGCCAGCCTGTGATCATGTGGTATGCCGTCACCGTTGGCATACATCAGACCCAGGCTGTATTGCGCTATTGCATTGCCCTGAACTGCCGCTTTCATATACCAGGACGCCGCCAGCCGTTGATCCTGAGTGACGCCCTGGCCTTTTGCGTACATCAAACCCAGGTTATATTGCGCCGGCGCGTTCCCCTGTGCCGCTGCTGCCGCGCACCAGTGCAAGGCCTGCTGGTAGTTCTGCGCGACGCCCTGTCCGTTGTAGTACATGTAGCCAAGATAGGACTGCCCTTGAGCATATCCTTGCAGTGCCGCTTTTTCGTGCCAGAGCGCTGCTAGCCGGAAGTCGCGCGCGACCCCCTGGCCTCCGGCGTACATCAAACCGAGGTTGTATTGCGCAACTGCATTTCCCAGTACGGCGGCTTTTTCATACCAGGACAAGGCCCGGACATAATCCCGGGTCACACCTTCGCCTTCGGCGTACATCAACCCAAGTAGGGCCTGCGCCGCCGCGTTCCCCTGTGCGGCCGCCTTACCGAACGACGTCAGTGCACGTGCGAAGTCTTTGCTTTCGCGAAAGCGCACGCCGTCCTCGTAATCACCTGCGAAAGCCCGCAATGCGGCCAGTGCGAAAGCAGCGACAGCCCCGATTACCGCCAGTACCCGCAACTTGCGCTCCTGTTGTCGACGCAACACTGCCCTACCCCTATCTGCGTCCAAAACCCAGTCTGCTGCTTGACTCAGACACCTCGTGTTCCCTGGATTAGAGTCCCTGTTTGAAACCAGGCTGGCCGGCGAATCACCAAACACGCATCTTGACTTGAATGGCTATCGCACCGTCAAAGCGATTCGCCACGGTCGGAATGACGCTGAGATTGGCGCCAAAAGTCTTGCCCTCGATGGTGAGCATCGGCAACGGTGCGACAAACCATGCGCCATTGCGGTAGTTCGGGTAGCCGTCGAATGCGCTCACGGCGATGGCGGCGCCGATATCGAGGCCTGCCCACTGCCAGTGAAGCGGCCGCCATTGATAGCCCGCGTAGTGGGATCGCTGCCGGTTGCTGTTGATGAACGTGCCGCCCATCACCGCGTGGTCGCTCGCA
Organism: Pseudomonadota bacterium; assembly: GCA_026399375.1. Lineage (GTDB taxonomy): Bacteria > Pseudomonadota > Gammaproteobacteria > Burkholderiales > SG8-39 > 2-12-FULL-64-23. The sequence goes on along the minus strand of JAPLRD010000058.1, from coordinate 13,321 downwards.
AGGCGCACTTCCACCCCGAATCCGATATTGTTGTTGCGCAGCCCCTTGTCTGAATCAAAGTGATGCGAGTAGATACCGGGATTCAGCCATACCTGCGGAAAAGATTCCTCGGATTTGGTCTGGGCCTGCACGGCGGTGACCGGCAACGCGCAGCACAATACGAACAGCATGAGCAAACGAAACTTCGATGCGCGCGCAGGCAGACTACCGCACGCGCCCCGGCGAATAGCGATCATGTTCAAACGAATTCCCTTTTTTGATTACCCGGCTGGACCTGCGTAACTGCACCGCCGATATGTTACATGATACCGCGGCCGGACAGCGGCCAAGCCAAGCCGAAACCACATTACCGCTCCGATCGAAAGCCAGCGTTAGACAGCCTCGCGCAGTGTCACGAATTCCTCGGCTATGGTCGGATGGATGCCGATGGTGGCATCGAATTGGCGTTTGGTCGCACCGCACTTGAGCGCCACGGCAAAGCCCTGAATGATCTCGCCGGCGTCGGGACCGACCATGTGGACGCCGAGCACGCGATCTGATTTCCTGTCCACCACGAGCTTCATCAGAACTTTCTCGCCGCTGCCCGTGAGCTGGTGGCGAAGCGAGCCGAACGTCGTCCGATACACGTCGATGTCTCCATGCCGCTCGCGCGCCCTGGCCTCGGACAAACCGACGGTGCCCACGTTCGGGTTGCTGAAAACCGCTGTCGGGATGTTTTCGTATTCCAGGCTGCGGCCGCTGCTGCCGAACAGGCTCTCCGCCACGAACATGCCCTCCGCCAAAGCGACCGGGGTCAACAACACGCGGTCGATGACATCGCCCACGGCATAAATCGAGGGCACACTCGACTGAAAGTCCGCATTGACCGCCACCGCGCCGCTTTGTGCCAGATTCACGCCGGCCTGTTCCAATCCCAGGCCGCGGGTGTTCGGCGCTCGGCCGGTGGCGTACATGACACAATCTGTTTCAAGCGATGTTTCATCCTCCAGCGCAACGTGCAGCGCGCTGCCCGCGTCGCGGGTCGAACGTTCGATGCGCGCGATGTTGCTGCGAAATCGAATATTCAAGCCCTTGGTTTTCATCTCCGCGGCAAGAAAGGTGCCAAGATCGGCGTCGAACTCCTTGATCAGCCGTTCGCCGCGGTAGACCAGCGTCGTGTCGACGCCGAGCCCGTGGAAAATCGAGGCGAATTCCACTGCGATGTAGCCTCCCCCGACCACCAGTACGCGCCGCGGCAACCGGGCCAGATGAAACGCTTCATTCGAACTGATGGCAAGTTCGGCGCCGGGCACCGGCGGTATCACCGGCCACCCCCCGGTCGCGATCAGAATATAGCGTGCGCTGATACGCTTGCCGCCAAGCTCAACGGTATGTGCATCGACGAGCGTGGCGCGGCCTTCCAGCAGCGTCACGCCTGCGCCCGAGAGCAATTTTGCGTAAACGGTATTCAGGCGGGCGATCTCGCGGTCTTTGTTCGCCACCAGCGCCGCCCAATCGAATCCGGGGGCCGCTACGCGCCAGCCGTAGCCCGCGGCGTGCTCGATGTCCTCGCCGTAGTGGGCCGCGTAGGAAAAGAGCTTTTTCGGTATGCAGCCGACATTGACGCAGGTGCCGCCCAGATAGCGTTCCTCGGCAACGGCGACGCGTGCGCCCAGACGGGCGGCGTAGCGGCTCGCGCGCACGCCGCCCGAGCCCGCGCCGATGGTGAAAAGATCATAGTCGTACTGCGGCATTGACCGGCTCCGAGGATGGAAATTGCACTGAATGCATGGTAGCGCAAAGGCGCCCCGCTGTGAGCAGAAGGCAGGGATCGAACATTTGCCGAAACCAAATGGGGCCGCGGCGCGCTAACGCCAATTGACGCGACGGCGGAAAGCCGTTATTTTTCGACTGACTCCCTTACGCAGAAGGCATATCCGCATGAAGCGACTACCGATGGCACTATGTCTGGCGCTTTCTCTGACCCTTGGTCTGGCCTTGCCCGCATCTGCACAGATGTACAAATGGGTCGACTCCAACGGCAAAGTTCAGTATTCCGACAAGCCCCCTCCGAGCAACGTCAAGACGGAAAAGCTGCGCGAATCGGCCCCTGCCCCCGCTCCGGCCCCCAGCGCGCCCGCAGCGGGCGATGGCAAAGGTGGCGCAAAGCAGGACGCAGCCAAGTCCGGCCCCAAGACTGTGGCCGAGCAGGAGCAGGCCTTCCGCAAACGTCAACTGGACTCGGCCAAAGCTAGGGAGGAAGCCGGACAGAAGCAGGCCGAGTCGCGCGACAGAACGGAGAACTGCACGCGCGCCAAGGCTGCAGTAGCCAGTCTGCAGATGGGCGGACGCCAGGTGCGCATCGACGAGAAGGGCGAGCGCGTATTTCTGGACGACCAGCAAATTGCCCAGGAATTGGCGCGGGCGAAACAGGACGCCGCCTCGGCCTGCAATTAAGGCTGCTTGCGCACCTTGGCGGCGCGCTCGCGCCGAGCTTTCTTGGGATCCGCGGTCAGCGGCCGGTAGATTTCCGCCCGGTCCTGATCGCGCAGGCGTGTTTCCGGCATGACCGGCCTGCCCCAGACCCCGACACGCCCGAATTGCCCTGGCTGAAGATGCTGCAGCAATCCGCTTGCTTGAACGGCGTCAAGCACGGTGCTGTCGGACGGCAAATCGAGCAATATCCGCCGCTGCAATTGCGGCAAGGCGTAGACGACTTCGACACTTATGCTCATCGCTGACCGAACGGCGCGTTTGACGAAGACTTCGACCAGGGTATTGGCGATGTGACTGAATACCGGTCCGGCCAACTTCTCCACCAACTTTCCGGACAGTTCATAATTCAGGCGGAATTCGATCTTGCACGCCTCTGCGGCCAGGGGCACGAAGCGCCAGAAACCGTCCAGGTGCTTGAACGGCCCATTGACCAGCTTCATGTCGATCAGAGCCCCTTTCTCCATCTGATTCTCGGTGGTGAAGTGCAGGCGCAGGCCTTGATAGTTGACATGCAGCGTAGCCTCGGCCCGATGTTCGTCGATCTGCTTCACCTCGGTGCCGCTGCACCAGGGCAGGAACTGCGGGTAAGCGTCTACATCCGCAACCAGCACGTACATCTTTTCCGCGCTATGCCCGATCAGAACCGATTTTTCCACTATAGCCATGAATACGCGGTGCACTGTTAGAATTGACGAAGCAAAAGCCATCCGCTCCGGACGGGTGCAGCTGAAAGACGCTTACGTATTGATCCGCGGAGGCGAAATTTACATGGTCGGCGGCCACATCAGCGCCCTGCCCACCGCCTCCACCCATGTCAATCCGGATCCCGTGCGCACGCGCAAGCTGCTGCTGCACGGCGAGGAGATTCAGCATCTGATTGGCAAAGTCGAGCGCGCCGGCTACACCCTGGTGCCGCTGGACATGCATTACAAGAATGGCCGCATCAAGATCGAAATCGGCCTCGCCCGCGGCAAAAAACAGCACGACAAGCGCGAAACCGAGAAGAAACGCGACTGGGACCGGGAAAAACAGCGCCTGATGCGCTCGAACAGCAAGACCTAAGAGCCTCATTACAAAATGAGGGGATATCCCCTGCGGGGACTTCGTTCGGGGCGCCCCCCCTCATGCCCCCTAAGCCGGGGGCCGTCTCGATAATTCTGAAATAACCTCTAACTGGCCCCCTGATTCTGCCGCAGTTGCTCGAACAGGCAGACCGCGGCGGCGGCGGCCACGTTGAGCGACTCGGCCTGGCCGGGCATGGGAATGCGCAGCTTTTCTGTAGCGGCGGCAATCAACCCTGGGCTGACTCCCGAACCTTCGTTGCCGAACACCCACGCAAGAGGACCGCGCAAGTCGGCCTGGTAGATTGATTTGTCTGCGTGCCCGCTGGCGCAGATCAAGCGGCCCGAAAGTCTGGGCACGATGTCGGCCAGATCGGCATTGTCGAAAATATCGAGGCTGAAATGGGCGCCCATGCCGGCGCGAAGCACTTTCGACGACCAGGAAAATGCACACCCCCGTGAGAGCAGCACGGTGCGAATTCCTACGGCCGCGGTGCTGCGCAGGATGGAGCCCAGATTACCGGCGTCCTGGATATTGTCCAGCATCACGCAATGATCGATCACCGCAGGCAACTGACCGGGCTTGGGCGAGCGGATGAGGGCAATGATGCCGGTCGGTGCCGCGACCTGGGCGATTTCGCCGAACAGCGCGTCGGCCAGGACCAGCACACCCCGGTCAGAGACTCCGCCGGCAAGCTGTGCGACTTCCGGATTGGATCTTCCGCTTTCGCTGAGAAGCAACTGCTCGGGCACGCCGCCACTGGCGCGGTAGGCTGCGATCAGATGCGCGCCGTCGAGCAAAGCCAGGCCCGCCCTGCGCCGCTCGCGCGTGGAACCGGCGAGTTGGCGCAAGAGCTTGAAGCGCGCATTTTCACGTGAACGTATCGGCGCAAATTCGCCATCGCTCATGTTTCGAGCAGCCTTCGTACCGGCGCATAGCTGCGCCGGTGAATTTCGACCACGCCATGCCGTTCGAGTGCGGCCAAATGCGCTGCAGTCGGATAGCCTTTGTGCCGGTCCAGCCCGTATTGCGGGTACAGTTGGTGCAAACGCAGCATTTCCGCGTCGCGCGCGGTCTTCGCCAGGATCGACGCGGCGGAAATGGCGGGAACCGTGCTGTCGCCCCTGACGATGGCGCATACGGGATAGTCGATCAGCGGGCATTGGTTGCCGTCCACCAGCACTTGGTCCGGCGCTACGCTCAGTTGCTCCACCGCGCGCCGCATCGCCAGCAGGCTCGCCTGCAGGATGTTGATGGCGTCGATTTCGGCCACCGAGGCCGAAGCGATCGCCCATGCGAGCGCGCGTCCCCGTATTTTCACGGCCAGTTCCTGGCGCCGGGGCGCAGACAGCGCCTTTGAATCTGCCAATCCATCGATAGGCCAGCCAGGGTCGAGGATCACGGCAGCGGCGTACACGGGGCCTGCAAGGGGCCCCCGTCCCGCTTCGTCCACACCGCACACGAGGTTCATGCCGTGCTGCTCATGGCGTGCGCCAGCAAGGGCAGGACGGCCCTGGCTGCCTGCTCCGCAGTGTTGCGCCTCAGTTCCCGATGGATGGCGGCAAAACGCCGCGGAATGCGCTCGCGCACCACCATGTCGTTTAACGTGTTCAGCAGAACCTGCGCCAGATTTTCTGGCGTGGCGTCATGCTGCAGCAATTCCGGCACGACGAACTCCCCGGCCAGAATGTTCGGCAGGCCGACGTACGGCAGGTAGCCCATCCGCCGCATCAGTTGAAAACTGGCTTCCGCCATCTTGTAGGTGATCACCATGGGTTTCTTCAGCAGCGCGGCTTCCAGCGTGGCCGTTCCGCTGGCTACCAGTGCCACGTCGCAGGCGGCGAGCGCATCGCGCGCGTGGCCGAACAGTATGGTCAGCGGTAATTCGGCCGCATCTGCCCGATAAAGGGCGGCCTCAAAGTACTGGCGGGTTTCACGACTGACCAGGGGAACCAGGAAGAGCGGATTCTCGATCTTCTGTGACAGCAGCTTTGCGGTCGCAATGAAAGTATCCGCCATGTAGCGCAATTCGGACTGCCGGCTGCCGGGCAACAACGCGATCACCTTGCGCTCAGGCGCAATTCTGAGCGCGACCCTAGTGCTTGCGGTCTGATCTTCCTCGGGAATCATGTCGGCAAACGGATGGCCGACGCAAGTGGCTGCCACGCCGGCTTTGCGGTAGATCGCCTCTTCGAAGGGGAACAACGTCAGCATGTGATTGACCGACCGAGAGATGGTACCCATGCGACCCCCGCGCCAGGCCCAGACCGAAGGACTGACGTAGTGCACGACCGTCGTTCCGGCGCGTTTGAGGGAGGCCTCCAGGCCCAGGTTGAAATCCGGGGCGTCGACACCAATGAACAGTTGCGGCCGCGCTTCAAGCAAAGCCCGCCGCAGCTTGCGCCTCATCCAGACGAGCCCAGGATAATGCCGCAGCACCTCGGCGTAACCGCGCACCGCCAGCCGTTCCATGGGAAACAGGGAATCCAGGCCTTCCGCCTGCATCCCCGGACCGCCTATGCCTATGAATCTAGCCCCGGGAAGATGGACGCGCAGCGCGGCCATCAAATGCGCTCCGAGCATGTCGCCTGAGGCCTCGCCCGCGACCATGCCGATGGTGAACTGCCTGGGGGTCACGTCAGCGCACGATCCCGCGGGTCGAGCCCTGCAAGAAGCCGGCAAGCAGCGCGACGTCGGGGCTGGACTTGCCTTCGTCGCCCAGCCGCGACCTGGCTTGTTCCAGGGTCAGTCCGGATTTGTACAGCGTCTTGTAGGCGCGCTTGATCGCAGCCAGGGACTCGGCAGAGTATCCGCGCCGACGCAGTCCTTCTACATTGATACCGTACGGCTTGGCCGTATCGCCGGCCGCCATGACGTAAGGCGGGAGGTCGTGCACCAGAACCGTCGCAATCGCGGTAAAACTGTGAGCGCCGACGCGCACAAATTGGTGCACGCCGGTGAACCCTCCGAGTATCGCGTAATCGCCGATATGCACGTGCCCTGCGAGCTGGGCATTGTTGGCGAATATCGTGTGATCCCCGATCTGGCAGTCATGCGCCACGTGGACATACGCCATGATCCAGTTATCATTGCCCAGGCGGGTCACGCCCGCGTCCTGAACGGTACCGCAGTTGAGGGTACAGAACTCGCGTATCGTATTGCCGTCGCCTATCTCCAGCCGCGTCGGCTCTCCCGCGTACTTCTTGTCCTGCGGCGCCGCGCCCAGCGAGCAGAACTGGAAGATGCGGTTGCCCTTGCCGACTCTGGTATGCCCTTCGATGACCACGTGCGGCCCGATTACTGTGTCATCGCCGATCTCGACATGCTCGCCGACGATGCTGTAGGCGCCGATGCTTACCCCCGCCCCCAGCCGGGCTTCGGGATGAACGACGGCGCTTGCGTGAATCATCAGATCGGTCGCAGGGTGCAAAGCAACTCGGCCTCGGCCACGAGCGCGTCCTCTACATAGGCCTTGCCGGCGTATTTCACCACCGAACGCACGGTACGCTCGATGCTGACCTCGAGTATCAATTGGTCGCCAGGCATCACCGGCTTCTTGAACCGCGCCCGATCGATGCCGGCAAAATAATAGACCGACTTGTCGTCCGGCTTGATGCCCATGCTGCGAAACGACAGGATCGCGGCCGCCTGCGCCATGGCCTCTACGATAAGCACACCAGGCATGACCTTGTAGTACGGAAAATGGCCGTCGAAAAAAGGCTCGTTGACGCTGACGTTCTTCAATGCGCGGATGCGCTTGTCCAGTTCGCACTCGAGCACGCGGTCGATGAGAAGGAACGGATAGCGGTGCGGCAGGTACTCAAGGATTTCGTGGATGTTCAAGCTTGTTCCTCCGGCATTTGCAGCTGTTGCTCGATTTGGCGCACCCGCTGGCGCAGCGCCTCCAGATGGCGCAGGCGCGCCATATTGTGGGTCCAGTTGCGATTGTCCTGCGCCGGATGTCCGCCGTAGGTTCCCGCTTGCAGAATCGATCTGGTGACCACGGCTCCGGCGAGAATTATGACGCGATCGGTGATGACGAGGTGTCCTACGATAGACGCGGCGCCACCTATCATGCAGTGCTTGCCAATGCGGGTGCTTCCTGCTATTCCGGTACACCCCGCAATGGCTGTATGCGCGCCGATGCGCACGTTGTGCCCGACCTGGATCAAATTGTCGAGTTTCACCCCATCCTCGATCACCGTGTCGTCCAGCGCACCGCGGTCGATACAGGTGTTGGCGCCGATTTCGACGTCGTCTCCGATCACGACCCGCCCGATCTGTGGGATTTTGTGCCAACGGTCAGCGTCCAGCGCTATCCCGAAACCGTCCGCGCCTATGACGGCGCCCGAGTGCAGCAGAGCGCCATCGCCCAGACGGCACGCGGGGTAGATCGTGACGCGCGCGTGCAGGCGGCTGCCCGCGCCTATCTCCACACCTGCCCCTATCTGGCACCCCGGACCGATCACCGCTCCCCGGCCCAGTTTGACTCCGCGTCCGACAAATGCGCCTGCGCCAATACTGGCGCTGGCCGGGATCCGCGTGCCCGGTTCGACAACCGCGGTCTTATGAATCCCTGGCTTGGCCGCCGGCGGCGGATTGAACAGTGACGAAACCTTCGCGAAGTACAGATAGGGATTGTCGCAGAGGATACGCGGAATCTCGGTCAGGTCGCCGTCCATCCGGCCCAATATCACGGCCCCGGCGCGCGTGCCTGCAAGTTGCTTGCGCAGTTTGCGCTGGACCAGAAAGCTGATGTGCTGCGGTCCGGCGCTTTCCAGCGACGCGACTTGACTGATCGCCGTTTGAGGATTGCCGGCGATCTCCCCACCGAAACGTTCGACGATCTCGGCCAGGCGGAAATTCTTGGCCTTAGCCATCGGCGCTGACTATTTCCCCGCCGGCTTGTCTTCCAGTGCCTTGATCACCTTCTCAGTGATGTCGATGCGCGGACTGGCGTAGACCGCCTCCTGGAAGATGATGTCGTATTTCTCGGCCTCGGCGATGGCCTTGATGGTGCGGTTGGCCCGCTCCAGCACGGCGGCCAGTTCCTCGTTGCGCCGCTGGTTGAGGTCTTCGCGGAATTCGCGCTGCTTGCGCTGGAAATCCTTGTTCAGGTCGGCAAATTCACGCTCCTTGTTGCGTCGCTCGCTTTCCGACAGGGTGACCGCATTTTTTTCCAGATTTTCCTGCAGTTTCCGGATTTGCTCGTCCATCTTCTGCATTTCCTGGTCGCGCTTGGCGAATTCCTGCTCGATTTTCTTTTGCGCGCGAACCGCAGGTGCGGCGTCGCGAAATACCCGTTCGGTGTTGACGAAGCCAATCTTGGAGTCGGCGGCATGCGCCGGGCCGGCCACCAGCGCAGTCAATGCGACAAAAATGAGTTTCTTCAATCTTATCTCCTCTACCGCTAAAAGACCTGTCCCATCTGGAACTGCATGTGCTGCTTCCTGTCACCCTCTTTGGCATTGATCGGAAGTCCATAGCTAATTCGCAACGGCCCCATCGGTGAATTCCAGGAAAATGCCATTCCGGTCGAATAGCGCAGTTCCCCCAACCGGATCTTCTCATCTGCACCGTACACCTGTCCGCCGTCGAGAAATACTCCCAGACGCATCGAACGGTCGACGCCTGCACCTGGCATCGGGAACAGGATTTCTGCATTTCCAACCACGCGCTTGTTGCCTCCCATGATCGCCCCGAGGCCATCGCGTGGCCCCAGAGAGTAGGTATCATAGCCGCGTACCGACGTGACGCCGCCGGCGTAATAATTCTTGTAAAACGGCAGAGGTTTTCCGCCTACACCATCAGCCGACCCGACTTCGCCGTTGAGCATCAGGGTATAGGTGCGCGATAAGGGGAAGTACCACTGCACCTGCTCCGTAAGCTTGTAGTATTTCAGATCTCCGCCGGGCACTGCCGTTTCGACGCCGGCGCGCACTACGCCGCCCTTTGTCGGCATGGTGACGCTGTCGCGCTGGTCGCGGGTCCAGCCCAGCGTAGCAGGATAAGTATTGACGTTGTCGCCAAAAATATTGACGAAATTCTGATAGCGCTGCGGACTCGTCTGATCAACGCCAATCCTCGTATTCTCCGCCCCGATGCCGAAGCCGATATTGTCTATTTCGGTTATGGGCACACCAAAGCGCACTCCGCCACCGAGCGTGGTGGTAGGTAGTAGGGATCGGTAAAACTCAGGGCGATGTTCCGGGTGACCTTGCTGGTGTTGAGCGCCAGCATCATGTGCTTGCCGCTGCCGAAAATGTTCTGTTGTGCAATCGAGCCGCTCAACACCAGTTTTTCCGTGGACGACAGTCCGGCACCGACCATGATGGCGCCGGTCGCCTTTTCCTTGACCTTGAAATTCACGTCCACCTGATCCGAAGTGTTCGGCACCGCCGGCGTGTCCACGTCGACCTCGGAAAAATAGCCCAGTCGCTCCAGGCGTTGCTTGGATTTCTGAATCTTGTCACTGTCGTAATAAGCGCCCTCGAGCTGGCGCATCTCCCGGCGAACCACTTCGTCGCGCGAGCGCGTATTGCCGGCGATGTTGATGCGGCGCACATACACCCGCCGACCGGGATCGATCATGATCGTCAAGGAAACGCGCTTTGCACTCTTGTCCAGTTCGGGAATGGAGTTGGCGTTGGCGAAAGCATAGCCCTCGTTACCCAGCCGGTCGGTGATGCGCTTGGTGCTCGCGGCGAGCTTTTCCCGTGAAAACGTGTCGCCCGATTTCAACTGTACAAGGCCGCGCAATTCCGCCTGCGGCAGCAGCATTTCGCCTCCGATCTTGACTTCCGACACCGTGTATTTTTCGCCCTCGGTGACGCCGATCGTGATGTAAATATCCTTCTTGTCCGGTGTAATCGATACCTGGGTCGAATTGATATCGAATTCAAGATAGCCGCTGTTCATGTAATGCGAGCGCAATGATTCCAGATCGCCGGACAATTTCTGCTTCGAATACTGGTCGTTCTTGGTGTACCAGGTCAGCCAGCCCGGCGTCTGCAGCACGAACAAATCAAGGAGCTCTTTTTCCTTGTACACCTTGTTGCCGATGATGTTTATCTGGCGAATCTTGGTGATTTCTCCCTCATTGACGGAGAAGCTGACGCCGACCCGGTTGTGCTCCAGCGGGGTGACCGTGGTGACCACGCTGGCGCCGTACCTGCCGCGCGCGAGGTACTGTCGCTTGATCTCCTGCTCTGCAGAGTCAAGCAGCGCCCTGTCCAATGACCGCCCTTCGGCCAAGCCGCCTTCTCTCAACCCCTTGCGTAACACATCCTTGTCGAGATCTTTATTGCCGATGAAATCGATCTGCGATATGGCAGGCCGCTCTTCAACCGCGACAATCAGCACGTCGCGCTGCACTTCCAGGCGCACGTCTTTGAAAAAACCCGTCGCAAACAGCGCCTTGATCGCTGCGGCCGCTTTTTCATCGGTCATGGTTTCACCGACTTTGACCGGCAGATAACTGAATACTGTGCCGGCCTCGATGCGCTGGATGCCTTCGACCCGGATATCGCGGACCACGAAGGGATCGAACGCGTGCGCAACGCCAACCCACAAGGCGATGAGTGCGACGGCGAGATGTCTGGTCATGTTCAGGGTTAGCCGGAAATCAAGCGATTAATATCGTTATAGAAAGCAAATGCCATCAGAACCAGCAGCAGCGTCAGACCGAATTTCTGGCCGATTTCCATCGTCCGATCAGACACCGGGCTGCCTTTGAAAATTTCGACCGTATAATACATCAAATGCCCGCCATCCAATAATGGAATCGGCAGCAGGTTGAGGACCGCGAGGCTGATGCTTATAAGCGCCAGGAAATTTAGGTACGAGATGACCCCCAGCTGCGCCGACTGGCCGGCATAATCGGCGATGGTCACCGGACCACTGAGATTCTTCCACGAGACCTGGCCGATCAGCATCCGTCCAAGCATCCGCAGGCTGAACACCGATGTGTCCCATGTTTTTTCCGCCGCCTTTGCCAGCGCGCTCGCGGCTCCGTAGCGCACGACGGTGACCGACTTGTCCATTGCCTCCTGATCCAGCCTTGCCGCCGCGCCTATGCGACCTATTGATGTGCCATTCTGCTGCACCGCTTCGGGAACGAGCGACAACTCGCGGCGCTCGTCCCCGCGCTGAAGGACCAGCTGAAGTTCGCGCCCGGGATGACTGCGCACCTGTTCCACCATTTCGTCCCATGACACTATCGGTCTGCCGCCTGCAGCCAGGATGCGGTCTCCTGGCTGCAGACCGGTGCGTTCGGCCACGCCACCCTGGACAATCTGGCCTATCACTGGACTGACCGGCGGCCGGTAAAGCCTCAGACCGATGAGCGCCATGGTGTCGCCTTCAAGCTGCGCCGCGTCGAATTGGGACAAATCGAGGCTACGCCAGTTGAGCGCGCTATTCCGGCTGAGGACCTCCACGCTGACCTGCTGCCGCTCCAGCGCGAGTTGCAACATGCGCCAGCGCACGTCCTGCCAGGATGCCACCGATACGCTGTTGATCGCGCGTATGGTGTCTCCCGGCTCGAAACCTGCGATCGCAGCCGGCGTGCTGGGCATGGGCGTGCCCACCACAGGCCGCGCTTCCTGCACGCCGTGCATGAACAGCAGCCAGTAAAGGAAGATTGCAAGCAAGAAATTGGCGGCAGGCCCGGCGGCGACGACCGCACAGCGCCGCCACACGCTCTGCCGGTTGAACGCACGGGCGAGTTCCTGAGGCGCCACTTCACCCTCGCGTTCGTCCAGCATCTTGACATAACCGCCGAGGGGAACCGCGGCAACGACCCATTCGGTGCCATCGCGGCCCAGCCGCTTCTTCCACAAAGGCGTTCCAAAGCCGATCGAAAAACGCAATACCTTGATGCCGCATATCCGCGCCACCAGATAGTGGCCGTATTCGTGCACGATGATCAGCGCGCCCAACGCGACGACGAAAGCCCCGACCGTGTAGACCAGGTTCACGCCCTGGCCGCCATTGAACCGACATGATGTGCCGCACAATGGCGAGCCGCCGCGTCGGCGTTGAGCACATCGGCTAGCGTAGCCGAGGGGAGTGAAGGCATTTCATTCATAACCGACTCGATCACCATCGTGATGCCAGGAAACGGAAGCCGTCGGTCGAGAAAGGCCCCCACCGCGATTTCATTTGCGGCATTCAGCGTAGCCGGACTCGTACCGCCTTCGGCGAGCGCCCGGTAGCCGAGCCGCAGCGCCGGGAAGCGCTCGAAATCCGGCTCCGAGAAATCCAGCTTTCCTAGGCGCGACAGATCGAGAGAACCCACGCCTGCTTCGATCCGCTCCGGGTACGCAAGCGCGTGCGCTATCGGAGTGCGCATATCCGGATTCCCCAGCTGCGCGATTACGGACCCATCGGCGTACTCGACCATAGAATGCACCACGCTCTGAGGATGAATCAGCACTTCGATCTGTTCGGCAGCAGCGCCAAACAGCCAATGCGCCTCGATGATTTCGAGTGCCTTGTTCATCATGGTTGCCGAATCCACCGAGATCTTGCGCCCCATGACCCAGTTGGGATGCGTGCACGCCTCCTCCGGAGACACCGACTTCAACTGTGCGAGCGAAGTTTCGCGGAAAGGCCCGCCGGATGCCGTCAGCACCACGCGCCGCACGCCGTTTCCTGCGAAGTCGCCCGACCATGATCCAGGCAAGCACTGAAAAATCGCGTTGTGTTCGCTGTCTACCGGAAGCAGGGTTGCGCCGTTCGCGCGCACCGCCTCCATGAATATGGGGCCCGCCATGACCAGGGC